>JAUIHG010000183.1 GCA_030432405.1 Bacteroidia bacterium
GGGCTGTAGCCGAGGTAGGTCTCGGACAGGTAGTCCATTTTGTGCCGCTTGTCCGGTTCCAGCAGGTAATGCGCAATCATGGTGTCGCGCAGGGGGCCGGCCAATTCCACGCCGTGCCAGCGCAACACCAGCAGGTCGTATTTGAGGTTCTGGCCCACCTTGGTGATGGTTTCGTTTTCCAGCACCGGCTTGAAGCGTTCCACCACCGCCTTGGCTTCTTTTTCCTCAGGCGGCACGGGCACGTACCAGGCTTCTCCCGGCTGCACCGAAAAACTCAGCCCCACCAGTTCGGCTTCGTTGGGGTCCACGCCAGTGGTTTCCGTATCGATGGTCAGCACCTTGGCCTTGGCCAGCGCCTTGGCCAGTTTGTTTTGCTTTTCGACCGTGTCGGCCAGGTGGTATTGGTGCTCGGTATTGGAAAGGTCCTTGCCGCTGCCGGCTTCTGCGGCGGCTTTCGCCGCAGGCGCAGCGGCGGTGCCGGTCGGGTTGCCGAACAGGTCCATTTGGTTGCCTTCGCCGGAAGGCGAAGACGATCCACCCGCATTGACGCTGTATTCCTCCCCGATGATTTTGCGGCCCAGGCTGCGGAATTCCAATTCCGAAAAAATGGCGGCGAGCTTGTCGCGGTCGGGTTCGTCGAGCTGGTAATCTTCGGCGTCAAACTCCACCGGGCAGTCGAGGATGATGGTGGCCAGTTGCTTGGAGATGCGGCCCTGTTCGGCAAACTCGCGCAGGTTTTCCCCGAGTTTGCCCTTGATGTTCTCGGCGTCTTCCAGAATGGCCTCCATGGAGCCGTATTGGCCGATGAGCTTCATGGCCGTTTTGGGGCCGACCTTGGGGATGCCGGGGATGTTGTCGGCCGAGTCGCCCATGAGGCCCAGGATGTCGATGAGCTGTTCGGGCTCTTCGATTTGCCACTTCTCCAGGATTTCGGGCACGCCCAGCACCTCGTGGTTTTTGCCCATGTAGGCGGGCTTGTACATGAAGATGCTGTCGCTGACCAATTGGCCGTAGTCCTTGTCCGGCGTGACCATGAACACGGTGTAGTTCTCCTTTTCGGCCTGTTTGGCCAGGGTTCCGATCAGGTCGTCCGCTTCGTAGCCTTCAAACTCCACGATGGGAATGTGCATGGCTTTAAGGATGTCGTGGATGATGGGCACGGCCCGTTTGATGTCCTCCGGGGTTTCCTCGCGGTTGGCCTTGTAGAAGCTGTGCTCGGCCTCGCGGTTGGTGGCGCCCAGATCAAAGACCACCGCCAGGTGGGTCGGGTTTTCCTTCTGGCAGAGGTCGTGCAGGGTGCTCACAAAGCCCTGAATGGCCGAGACGTTCATGCCCTTGCTGTTGATCAGCGGGTTGCGGATGAAGGCAAAATGGGCGCGGTAGATCAGCGCATAGGCGTCGAGCAGGAACAGGCGTTTGTCGGACATGGCGGGGGCGGGGTTCAAGCCGGAGTTGAGGCAGGAAATGGGCGCAGTGCAGGCGGTGCAGCAGCCCGGTCAGCGCGCGAGCGGGCGGGAAACGAAGCTAAGGCATTGCCCGGGTGGCGTGCAGCCCCAAATCCTGTATGATCATTTCCATAGGCACACCTTCTGTACTGCCTTCGGCGAAGTGGTGCAGCACGCGCATTCATGGTCTATCCGTCCACGCTTCTCCAAAGGTGCTGCTCGAAATCAGGCCATTAGCTATGAACATCGTGCTTCCGCGTAGTCCTCTGATAGTAAGCGTTGTACTTCTCCAGCGAGTTTGTGGTGCCGATGTGTGGGGCGGTGTATGAGCCGGTGACGGTGATGGGACAACCCGCTTAGCCAGGGAAGCTTGAATCAGAATTGGCCCTATGTCATTCTGACCAAAGCGTTACAGCAGACCACTACAAGCTTTGTGAGGAGCCCTCGGGCTTTGGTTGCATATGCATACCTTTAAAACATGCTCCGCACATTGTTATTGATTTTATTGTTCTCTATAGCGGGGAATGCACTTGGTCAATACTGGAGTAGGCTGTTTGACTATGGTCCCAATGCATTGGATATGGTTCAGGTCATTGAAGCTTCCGACAAAGAAGTCGTGACACTATCCTATGCTAGGGTTTTGGGCGTTGGAAATGGAGGCATTGTGTTTAGAAGACTTGACCGCCAAGACGGAACTCCCAAAGCCGAGGCAGTATTCCTATATAACGATTCGCTTTGCACCATGGGTGGAATGCATAGACTTGCGCCTAACACCTACGCTATACTATACACAATCAATGCGTGGGGTAGCGGCACAGGTGGCAATTATGCATTGCACTACGTCGATTCCATGGGAAACACATTAAATCTGAATAGAGTAAATGCGTTCCCATATTCAAACGAGCTCAGTTCAACCGTGAGAACCGAACATGGTTTTCTTTATGCCACAACCATTTTTCCTTCTACCGTTTCTACCAATAGCCATCTTGAGTACATTGGCCTAAACGGTAAGCCGAGATGGCATCGTACGGTGGACTCAACTTCTGCGCGGTTTTTCAATGCTGCTCATTATGTAGACGACACTTTGGTTTTGTTGCAAAGTACTGGAGGCAGACCATGCGTTTTGATGTTCGATACCCTGGGCAATGAACTGAAAAGGAAATGCTATACGGAGCACGAAGACTACTTCTGTGTAGATATGAAGGTTAGCAAGGACAGCTCAAAGTATCTGGTTGCTGGGTTCATAAGGCCACAGAGTTCCAATCCCCAGGCCGTGATGGTTTTGGATCGCGGCTTAAACAAACTGGATTTTGCGACCTATGATGTAGGCACTGGAGGAATAGGCCGCCGAATAGAAGAAAACCGTTTTGGGGACTACCTCTTCATTGGTCATGCACGGGATGAAGACTTGTACGACAGCCGGGACAATGCTTTTGTCATGCGCATAGATCCCGATGGATTAACACAAGAGAGCCTCCAGTTCTTTACGCCTAGTGGCGACCTAAAAGACAATCAAGTCCAGATCATTGTAGCCTCGGGGGTGCAAGACAGCATCCTCTACATTGGGGGGCATGGCGGTATAACCGACACAACAGGTACGCAAGACGCATGGATCCTGGCCCTAACCGACCTGGGCACTTGCGATACGGCCGATTGCTACCCATGGCTGGTAGCAGGAATGGAGGAAGTACCTGCCGAGTGGATGTACGATTGGAGCATCGGAACAGGTTCGGATGCATGGCATGTGCGCTTGGAACGGCCGGAATTGCACCAGCTCGGCAGTGAGATGGAGGTGATGAACCTGCAAGGGCAAACCGTATTGCAACAGCCCATTGAGGCTGCAGCATTCCAGATTCCGTTCACCCAATTGCCTTCAGGAACCTATATCGTGCAATGGCAGCAGGGTTCTCGCAGAATGTATATAAGGGCGTTTCGGCCGTAGGGTAGGGCATGTAACTTCGCGGCAGGGCCTAAAGGCCCATCCACAAGCTTCCTACCCATGAAGAACAGAGGTTGTCTCGTACTCGGTTTGGGCGCGTTTGGCGTGCTGGCCGTCATTGTGATCATCGGCATTGCCATTGCCGGCGGCAAGTACAATTCCATGGTGGACCTGGACGAAAACGTCAAGCAGTCCTGGGCCCAGGTGCAGACGGCCTACCAGCGCCGTGCCGACCTGATCCCCAACCTGGTCAACACCGTCAAGGGCTACGCCGACTTTGAGCAGGAGACCCTGACCCGCGTGATCGAAGCGCGCCAGCAGGTCACCAATGTGAACGTGGATCCGGAAAGCCTTACCCAGGAAAACTTCCAGCAGTTCCAGCAAGCGCAAAGCCAGCTCAGCTCGGCTCTGAGCCGTCTGTTGGTTACGGTGGAACGCTATCCGGAGCTCAAGGCCGACCAGCGTTTTGCCGACCTGCAGAACGAGTTGGCCTCCACGGAAAACCAGATCAAGTACGAGCGCGACAACTTCAACGAAAAGGCCACGGACTACAACAAGTTTGTCCGCCGGTTCCCGAACAACATCTTCGCCAACATCTACAACTTCGACATCCGCAGCCTCTTTGAGGCCGATGCCGGAGCGGAAAATGCGCCGGAGGTAAGCTTCGATTAACCCACGCCAGCCTTGCGCGTTCGCGCGAACGCGCACCCCACCCCATGGCCAACGCCAAGACCTTTTTTTCCAAGGAACAGGACGCCCGGATTGTGGCCGCCATTCGGTCGGCCGAAGGCCGGACCTCCGGCGAAATCCGCGTCCACCTGGAGGACCATGCCGACGGCGGCGACCCTATGGCCCGCGCCAAACAGCTTTTTGAAGAGCTGGGCATGACGGCCACCGCCGCCCGCAACGGGGTGCTTTTTTACCTGGCCGTCAAGGACCACCGCTTTGCGGTGATCGGCGACCGCGGCATCGACCAAACGGTGCCCGCCGGCTTTTGGGACGGCATCAAGGACGGCATGCAGTCCGCGTTCCGCGAAGGCCGTTTTGTGGACGGCATGGTGCGCGGCATTGAAGCAGCAGGCACGGCCCTGGCCGAACACTTCCCCCATGCCGGTCGCGACGACCGCAACGAACTGCCCGATGAGCTGTCGATTGGATAGGCCCGGCACCAATCGCCAGTTGCGGCAGCGCTTGACCCGGCTGCAGCCGGCGCTGCGGATGCTGGTGCTCCTGCCGCTGCTGGTGCTGGCGTTCGCCGGACAGGCGAAGGACGATTGCCCGCCGCCGCGCCCGCCCAAAAGCGAAGGGCTGGTGCACCAATACGGCGATGCGCGCATGCTCAGCCGGTCTGAGGAAGCGGCGCTGGAACGCAAGCTGGTGGCCCAAAACGACACCACCTCGGTGCAGATCGTGGTGGTGGTGCATCCGGATTGCTGCGGCATGCCTGCCTGGCAATTTGGCGCCAAGCTTGGCGAAAGCTGGGGCGTGGGGCAGGCGGACACCGACAACGGCGTGGTCATTGCCATCAAACCGCGCCGGGGCTCCACGCCCGGCGACATCTCCATACAGGCCGGCCGCGGCATCCTGCAACACCTCACCGCGGCCCGGGCCGGGCGCATCATCGACGCGCAGATCATTCCCGCGTTCCGCGAAGGCAATTTCTACCAGGGCCTGGACCGGGGCACCACCGCGATCGCCCTGGTGGCGGCCGGTCAATACGATGCCGTCGAGCCCAAAAGCGACGACATGCCGCTCTTTGTGCTGGTGCTGATCGTGCTCTTGCTCGTGGCCGTGGTCATCTGGATCGCTTCAAAGGCCGAACACCACACCACCTATACCGGCGGCGGCTGGACCCATTCGCGCGGCTCCTGGGGCCGCGGCGGATTTGGGGGCGGCTTCGGCGGCGGCAGCAGCGGCGGCGGCTTTGGTGGAGGCGGCGGATTTGGCGGTTTCGGCGGAGGCTCCTTTGGCGGCGGGGGAGCGAGTGGGAGTTGGTAGTGCTAGCGCTCCAAATCCAACGCCTCGTTCGGATCCCAATAGTGGGATTTGAAATCCTGGATCTGGTCCTCCACGACCACGACCCCTTCGGCTTCCAGCAGTTTTTGCATTTGGTCGGGCGCGCCAAAATGGTGTTTGCCGCTGAGCATGCCGTTGCGGTTGACCACACGATGGGCCGGGATGCTCGGATCGGTGGAGTGGCTCAGGTTCATGGCCCAGCCGACCAGGCGCGCAGAGCGGCCGCTGCCCAGGTAGCGCGCAATGGCCCCGTAGCTGGTGACCCGGCCTTTCGGGATGAGCCGCACCACGTCGAAGACGTTTTCGAAAAAGCTGGGGTCGGTTTTGGATGCGGCCATGGCGTACAGCGATGGGTCGGGGTGGAGCGTTAGGTCGAGGGTGGACCGATGGGTCGGGGGATGGACCGGTGGGTCGGGGGTGTTTTCGCCGGAGGCGAAACCGAAGCTACAGCATGTGCGGATTCGAGGGGCAGCGGAGCGGACCGCCCATGCTAGGGGCCTACCTTTGCTGCATGCTCCGCACCCGCGTATACGCCGGCCCGATCGCCAACCTGACCGATGGGCGCTACTTTGCCAGTTATGGCGTGCAGTGGCTCGGGTTTCAGCTCGATCCGCTGGCCCCGGACGCCATTGAACCGGACAAGGCGGCCGAGATCAAAAACTGGCTCTACGGCGTGCGTTTTGTGGCGGAGTTTGCCGGCCACATCGACGCGGACGACGTGGCCCAGCGGGCCGAATTTGTACAGCCCGATGCCGCGCTCTTTCCGTTGGAGGCCATTGAACTTGCCGGGACCCTGCCGGACACGCCCCTGGTGGTGCAATGCCCGGCAGACGCGCCGGATTTTGCCCTGCAAAACCTGCCGCCCCGCACTGAAGCCGTGCTGTTGAACCTGCGCGGCCTTTCGGCCGAAGCCCAGGACGAGGCTCTGGCGCGGGTCCAGGTCTTCATGCAGGACATCAATCCCGACGTGGCCCTGCTGGCGGATCTGGAACTGGACGCCAAGGCATTGCCCGGGTGGCTGGACCGGCATGCGGGCATCGGGCTTCGCCTGCAAGGCGGCGCGGAACAGCAGGTCGGCATCAAGCTGTTTGAAGCGCTGGACGCCTACATGGAGGTTCTGGAAGTCGAGGACTGAAGCGCAGTGTTTTGAGTCCAGGCAGACGGGGACCGTGCAGCGCAATGCCCCGCGGCCTACCTTTGCATGTGGATTTTGTGCCATGCATGTCCGCCTACGACTAACACAACCCGGCCACCAATCCAAAGTCCGAACCCAGAACAACCCTGCCATGCGTACCCAGCTCCTTCGTTTTGTTTCCGTTTTTGCATTTTCCGCTTTTCTCGGCACCAGCCTGATCGGTTGCACCGAAGGCGGCTCCAACAGCGGTGCCGATGACGACGCCATGGACGATGCGGCCACGCCCGAAGCGGAGGCCGTGATCACGGAAGGCCCCATCATGCGCGACGGCCTGACGGGTATTTCGGTGGCGCCGATCTTCGGCATGTTCGAAAATGACCTGTGGGGCCACAACTACTACTGGTACAGCCTCGCGGTGCTCTTTGTGTGTTTCCTTGTCGCGCGCCGCATCGTTCATTCGCCGTTCGGACGCTCTCTCGTGGGCCTGCACGAGAACCGCCAGCGCATGCACGCGATCGGGGCGCCGGTTCACTGGCGGCTGGTCACGGTCTATTCCATT
>JAUIHG010000378.1 GCA_030432405.1 Bacteroidia bacterium
ATAGCGGTGGCGCAGGCCGTGGTTCTTGTCGAGGCCGGCCCGCACCGTGGATCGTTCGTAGGTGCGCAGGTGCTGCACATAGGTTTTGTTGGCCGGGATCAAGGAGCCGCGACCGGCCAGGCGCCGGGCCTCATCCAGCAATGCACGTTGCTCCGGGGTTCTGATCGCAATTTCGCGTGCCCTGCCCCCCTTGCACCAGGAATCCTTGAGCTGGATACGATCCCCCCGGTCAGCGTAGGCGGGACTGAATTTCAGGGACTCCTCCCGGCGCAGGCCGAAGGCCGCCTGCAAGCGCAAGGACATGCGGATGTGTTGATCGCGGACTAGAGCGAGCTTTTCCGCCTCGAGTTGACGGCTTTTGTCCTCACCGGTAACGAATTGGCGATTGTCGATACCGTAGTGGGCGTTTTCCCGAGCCACCACGGGGGCCTTGTTGATGGCACCGGCCCACCAGCGCAGGTGGGACATGCGGTTTTTCATGGTTCCGGCCGAGAGCCCCTGCTGCTTCCAGCGCTCAACCAGGGCCTCGACGTGTTTCGGCTTCAGGCTCTCCGGTTTCATTTTCCGGAAGCCCATTTCATGCAATGCCCTCGCGGCCTGCATGAGGACATCCTCCCGGGCCGCCCGGGTCCCGTAGGCGGTACGCGATGCCCGGCGCACCATCCCACGCAATTCGTATTCCAGATCCTGCATGCCCTGCTTACCCTCCTGCCACTGATCCATCCAACGCCGTGCGCCTTGGTCCGGGCACGTCACTCGGCACTTGTCTTTCCCGCACTATCGACCGGTTTTGTTATTGGTACCGACACCGATGCTTAGTGTTTATGTCCAGCACCTTCGCCGTGGCGAGTGGTGATCCCGCGGTGCGGGAAACGAACATAAGCGTTTTATGGTTGCCTGACTTTGCAGACAAACGGCGGGTTGCCCTGTGGGGAATCCCGGCCGTTCAGCGGTCGAGGGCAACGCCCTTAACTGCGGTTTGATGCTGACTTGCGGTGCAGCACACCGTGTTGCCGTTAACGACGGCCTGGCCTCCTTCACCATTTCCTGTTGCCAAAAAAAATGTTGAAGCGCGCCCCCGAAGGGATGCGCTTCAACCCCTCGGGTTTGCGTCGGCTTTCCTGTTGACCAGGCCGACGTGGAACGTGCCCTACAGGCTGTTCCAGTGCTGGTTAACCAGCAGATGCGGGCGTGGCCCGCGCGCTTACATGCAGCCGAAGGCTGCGCTAAAGCCCAGTCATTTAGCCGTGGGATGGCCGGGGCTCGCAATAGTCATTTTTCTTACAATAATTGTCGTGTCACTACGGATGCGGCCGTGTGAC
>JAUIHG010000379.1 GCA_030432405.1 Bacteroidia bacterium
GAATTCAAGGAAGAATACGGCCAGACCCTGCTTTGCGCCTACGCCCGGATTGATGGCTGGAGCGTCGGCATCATCGCCAACAACCGGGAAGTGGTCAAGTCCGGCAAGGGTGAAATGCAATTTGGCGGCGTGATCTATTCTGATTCTGCCGACAAGGCTGCCCGGTTTATCATGATCTGTAACCAGAAAGGCATTCCCCTGATTTTCTTGCACGACGTATCCGGCTTTATGGTCGGCAGCCGGTCGGAGCAGGGAGGCATAATTAAAGACGGTGCTAAAATGGTCAACGCCATGAGCAATAGCGTAGTGCCCAAATTCAGCATCGTGGTAGGCAACAGTTACGGCGCCGGCAACTACGCCATGTGTGGCCGGGCCTACGATCCGCGCCTGATGCTCGCCTGGCCCAGTGCCCGCCTGGCCGTGATGGGTGGCGCCCAGGCCGCCAAAGTGCTGCTGCAGATACAGGTAGGCAGCCGTAAGGCCAAGGGTGAAATCGTTACCGCAACGGAGGAAGCCGAACTCCTGAAAAAAATTACCGACCGGTACGATGCGCAAACCAGCCCTTACTATGCCGCCGCCCGGCTGTGGGTCGATGAAATCATTGATCCGCGGACGACGCGCACCTGGATTTCCGCCGGCATCGAAGCGGCCCAGTTTGCGCCGACGGAGGAATGGAAAATGGGGGTACTGCAGACCTAAACGGAGTCAATGATTACCGGCGTGTGCCACTTGCCTACGCCGGTAATCATAACTCATGGCGCAGCGGCATCGCTACCTGGGCACCTGGCCGGGTCACGGAAAGACTTGCCGCCCGGACGGCAAATTCAATGGCAGGTCGCCACGCCTGGCCTGCGGCCAGCGCAACGGCTAATGCCCCGTTGAAGCAATCACCGGCAGCCGTTGTATCCACGGCCTTCACGACCGGTGCAGGCACCGCAAACGTCGTTCCTGGCCCGGAGTAAAAAGCACCGGCGCTGCCCCTGGTAATGATCACGTGGAGGACCCCGGACTCATGCAAGACAGCAGCTGCCCGCTTACAGCCCGGTTCGTCGGCAGGCACTACGCCGGAAAGCAGTGCGGCCTCCGTTTCGTTGGGGGTGATGAGGTAAAGCCCGCGCAACAATTCCGGTGGCAGCGCCCGGGCCGGTGCAGGGTTGAGGATGCATTTCCCCGCTGCGGCCCGGCTGGCCGCGAGGACTGTCGCCAGAGGAATCTCCAATTGGAGTAAAACCAGCCGGGCAGCAGCAAAGTCGACCCGGTCCAGCAGCCGGGGCAGCAAAGAATTATTGGCGCCCGGGGCAACGACAATGGTGTTCTCA
>JAUIHG010000184.1 GCA_030432405.1 Bacteroidia bacterium
GTTGGCCTTTTTGTGTTCCTCGTTGATGGCCTTGAACTTGGCGTATTCCTGTTCCTCGGCGGTGAAAATCTGCACCACCTTCATGCCGGTGATGTGTTCCTGCAAAAAGGCATTGAGGCGGGAAACCTGGGTACGCACCCGGTTGAAGGCCGCCTTGATGCCCTCCTTGAACAGGTAGGTGGCCAGCAGAATCAGCGGAAAAACCGAAAGCGAGACCAGCGCCAGTTTCCAATTGACCACCAGCATGATGGTGATGACCGTGAAGATGGTCAGCAGGTCGGCGATGATCTGGATGAGGCCCTGGGTGAAGACGTTGTTGATGGTCTCGATGTCGTTGATGGTCCGCGTGGTGGCGGTCCCCAGGGGCGTGGTGTCGAAGTGGCGCAGTTTGAACTGGGTGATGTGCCGGAACACCCGCAGGCGCAGGTCCTTGATGATGTGCTGCCCAAGCCAGTTGGTGGAGAAGATGAACGCGTAGCGCGCGAAACTCTCGGCCACCAGCAGCCCGATCAGCAGCAAAGTCAGGTTCAGCAGGCCACGCTCATCGCCGGTAAGCACATAACCGTCCACCGCGTGCTGGATCAACAGGGGCCGTGCCGGTCCCAGGGCTGCCAGCACAACCGCCAAAAAAGAGGCCAGGGCAAAATAGCCCCGGTAGGGCCTGGCCAGGCCGACGATCTTGCGCAACAGCGTAAAGTCGCTGTGCGGGGTGTACTTTTCGGGACGGGACACGGATGGATCGGAGCTACAAGTGCAGGGCCATGCAGGCATGGCCCGGAGCCGCCCGAAGTTACGCGGCAATTGCCCGCCCGGACGAAGCACATTGACCGGGCAGAAAGGAAACACGGGCGGTTTGCTGCGGTTCAGCCACCGATCTGCGGTACAGCAGCATGGGGACCGATGGCGTAGGGATAGCGGATGCGGTGCAGGTACAGGCCATGCGCCGGGGCGGCGGTGCTTCGCTGGAAGCGCTCCCCCTTGTGCACCGTTTCCAGGAACGCCTCCGGCGAAAGCCGTTCCCGCCCCACCTCCAAAAGCCCACCAACCACCAATCGCACCATGCCGCGCAAAAAGCGGTCGGCCGCAATCCGGAACACCCAGCCCTCGGAGGCTTTGGACGTCAGCGGGTCCGGCTCCCAAAAGGCCAGATCCACCCGGCAATGCGGGGTCTTGGCGTCCGAGCCGGTCTTCATGAAGCTGGAAAAATCGCCGACCCGGCGAAGCCCGTCCGCCGCGGCGTTCATGGCATCCAGGTTCCACGCCGCATAGGGATAGCGGAAGCTGTAGCCGTCCAGGAATGGGTCTTCGCGGCGGTGCAGCCGATAGGCATAAGCCCGCTGGACCGCGTCAAAGCGTGCATGCGCATCGGCATGCACCGGATGCGCTGCATGGATGCGGATGGCTTTGGGCAACAGGCCATTGAGCCGTTCGCACAGCGTGGGGGCCAACCCGGCATGTTGCTCCGGCAGGTCCACATGGGCAAAAAAGCTGGCCGCGTGCACCCCGGTGTCCGTGCGTCCACAGCCCGTAATCAGGGTCTCTTCCCGGGTGAGGACGCGCAGCGCGTCTTCGATCCGGCCCTGCACGGTGTCCGCGTTAGGCTGGCGCTGCCAGCCCTTGAACGGCGTGCCGAGGTAGGCCAGTTCCAGGAAATAGCGTTGATGGGCCATGCGCTGAGGACGCAGCGGAGCAAGCTTTGGGCTTGCACCGCCGCTGGCGCGAAATTGCCCCTTTTGGCCAAAGGGGTTCGCCGGAGGCGCGTACTTTTGGCGCCCTGTTGATGGATTCCTTCATTGCGGCGGCCTGCGCTACAGCTTCCCGTTGCAGCAAGACCCTTCGGCCATGATTCAGCGCATTCAAACCGTTTATCTGTTTCTGGCGGCCATCGCGGCCCTGCTCTTGCTGTTCTTGCCCCTGGGCGGACTGAGCGAGGAGGCGGGCACTGCGCTGGACCTGATCAAAAGCACGGAAGTCATTGCGCTGACCGCGCTGGGCCTGGTAATGGTGAGCTTGCCGCTTTTGGCGGTCTTTCTCTATGCCAAACGCGGCCTGCAGGTGCAGGTGGGCGGGTTGGGTCTTTTGACCGCCGTGGCCTTCGTGGCGGTGTTTCTTGCCGGCTTCGCCAGCGAATTCGACGCCTACAAGCCGATGGCGGGGGCAGCCATGCCGGTGCTGTATGTGGTTTTTCTGCTCCTGGCTATCCGGGGCATCCGTTCCGACGAAAAGCTGGTCCGGTCGATGGACCGTTTTCGCTGATCCTTCAGCGCTGGCCTTTTTGCCTCATAGTGAACGGGTTGTGCATGGCCTGTGTTGACCATGCTTCATTTGGCTTTCCAGGCTTCCGAAGCCAGGCACACCTATGTGCATCCTGCTTTTTGGTAATGCGTTGATTGTTAATCATTTGTTGACATAGGCGGCTTCGGTTCACCGGATGGTTTTGCGACTTTTATAGCTTGTTGCAAACCCTTCCGGCATGAACCCTCCCGCCCGCTCCCTCTCCTGGTTTTTTTTGATGCTTGTTGCTGTATTCATCCTTCCTAGAATTGGATGGGGTCAAAGCAATCCATCGCCCCATGACCTTAGCAGTTCGGATTTTTCAATGTTGACCGTTCCAGCCGGGTCTACATATCCCACTTCTACCCAGGGATGGACCATAGGTTCAAGTTCGACCTATCTGACAACGCCAAGTACTGCTGCACCTAGTGGAGACAAAGCATTGGACGGCAGCAGTGATTGTTCCACTTATGGCATGTTTAATGGTGGGGCTGCAGGTATTGTGTTTCGCCAATCTGGGTCACATCGTAATGTAGGTGCCTTTGTTGTGGCAGTAGATGCATCGGGACGTGAATCTTTGGAGGTTGACTATGAGCTTGATGTGCCATGTGTTGGGGGCAGACGGATGGGGATCCAAATGCAATATCGAATTGGTACGTCTGGGTCGTTTGCAAATGTTGGGTCAGCCTTTAGCTCTGCTTCTGGCTCAGCAACATACAGCGGTGTCACACTCCCAGCAGCATGCGATAATGAGCCGGTTGTCCAGATACGTTGGGTGTACTACTATATTTCAGGCAGTGGTGGTCGGGATGCAGTTGCAGTGGATGAAATTGTCATTTCCAGCAGCCCGTCCGGTGGCGGTTTACCTGTGGTCAACTTTGACGTGGCCGCCGACAACGTCGGCGAAAACGGTGGCACCTACACCATCACCGCCACCAGCACGGCTACGGGTGCCCACACCGCGCAGATCAGCGTCGGCGTAGGCGGCAGTGCTACGGACGGAACCGAATTCACGTTTGGCGGACCCGTCACGGCCAGCTTTGCCTCCAGCACCTCGTTCACGACCACCGTCACCATCAACAACAACAGCTCCTGCGACGGCGACGTCAATGCGCTGTTTGATTTGGGCAGCCCTTCCGGTTGCACGATTGGCTCTCCGGGCCAGTTGGACCTGACCATCGTCGAAGACGACCTAGTCAGCGGACCGATTGCCGAGCAGGATTTTGACGCAGCAACAACATGGACCTACTCGGTTGATGTACCATTTTTCGATAATGGAACGGACGGTTATTGGGGTATCGCAGCGGGTAGTCCAGTGCCTGTTTCCGCAGGCATGAGCGGAAACTTTCTTGGGGTTCGGGATTTGAACGATGAAGGTTTGGGAACTTCTGGCGAAGCCATCGTGACTTTCGCTGACGTGGATGTTTCTGCAGTCAGTAATGGTATTGTTTCGTTCAACTACGATATCAATGGTTTCAATGCCTCAAGCGATTATATCCGCTACGAAATTTTTCATGGACCCGGGCAGACGCTGGGCCAAGGGCAAGTAGACGTATGTGTTGGCTGCAATAGCGCATCGGGGACTGTTAGCGTGTCATTTCCCGATGTGCTGAATACAATCAGTCTCCAACTCATCATTCAAGTGGACGGTGGCAGCGATTACGCTGGTTTTGATGCCTTCTCAGTTTCAGGAGACCAGTGTTCTACGCCTTGTACCGCACCAACCGACCAGGCCACAGCTCTTACATTCAGCGGCATTACTACCAGCCAGATCGACGGCAGTTTCACGGCGGCCGCGTCTTCGCCGGACGGCTACCTGGTAGTGGCCTATCCGAGCTCGGGAAGTGCTTCGGCACCGGTGGACGGCACGGTCTATGCCCCGGGTGATCCCCTCGGTGGCGGAGTGGTGGTGGCCTTCGGTTCGGGCACGAGTATCAGCCATAGCGGGCTTACCGCTGGCACGGAGTACACGGTTGAAGTGTACGCCTACAACAACCTGAGCTGTACCGGCGGACCGGCCTACAACACCACGAGTCCCCTTTCAGGATCGGAATTCACCGTGCCCGAAGTGGTCACCGATTTGACGGTGGGGTGCACGGACGGGAACAGCATGGAGCTGAGCTGGACGGCACCGGTCGGCAATTTTGACGGCGTGGTGGTTGCGTTCCGCGAAGACCCGAGCCTGGGCGTGCACACCATCAACGGCAGTGCGGCCAGCTATACCCCCAACACCGTGTTTGGCAGCGGCTTCCAGTTCGGCGGCACCACGCCCTTTTCCTACACCGTCTTCAACGGCACGGGCACCAGCGTTACGGTGACTGGCCTGACGCCCGGAGCCACCTATCAGATCAAGGCGGTGGCCTACGTGGACGGCGACCTCTGGTCTGCCGATGCCACAACTTCCGGTGATGCCCAGGTCCCGGATGCCGTTGGCGGCGTGGCCAGCACGGGCAATACCGAATTGGACCTGTCCTGGACCAACCCGGCTTCGGCCTGCATAGACGAAGTTTTGGTCATTGCCCGTGAAGCCAGCGCGGTCACCGCTACGCCTACCGGAGACGGATCCGCCTACACGGCGAACGCCGCCTTCGGTTCTGGAACGGCCGTTCTGTCCGGGCAGTTTGTGGTCTACCAGGGCACGGGTTCCAGTGAAACGGTGACCGGGTTGACCAACGGCACCGAGTACTATTTTACCGTGTTCGCCCGCAAGGGCACGGATTGGTCCGAAGGCCATTCTTTCAGCGGGACGCCGAATACGGCCACGGTACTGGACCGGGGGGATCTGGTCATCGTTGCTATAAACACCTTTATCAGCAGTGGAGGAAACGATGAAGTTTGCTTCTGCGCATTCAAGGACATCACGCCGTTCACCGCCATTGACTTTACAGACAACGGCTATGAACGTGTAACCATTGGCACTTGGGGTGATTCCGAAGCGGGCATTCGGTTGGAACGTGCATCTGGTTCTTCTACAGTGCCTGCGGGCAAAGTAATCTGTATTCAAGGCCAAAGCTCCGGTGGAACACCCAACTTCAATATCCAGATTGATGGTGCCAACGACGATGCCAACTGGACGGTTTCGGATTTGGGTGTAGGCAGTTTTTACAACCTCAACGCCAACGACCAGTTATGGATCATGCAAAACGGCGGTTGGTCCAATCCAGGCGGCAGCCACAATGCCACTTATACCGGAAACATTCTTTACGGCTGGTCCGGTACTGGATGGGCATCAGCACCTGGCTATACGCCTGGAACCGAGGGTTCAACAATTCCTCCTGGACTGAACTGCTTTACTACAGATGTGAACGGTGTGACTGACCCCGATAAGGTGAAGTATGTAGGGGACTTTACACCAGCTACGCGCCGAGACTGGATTGCTCGGATCAACGACCCAGCCAATTGGCAGGGTTATGCCGACAATTCGGATTATAACTCTATGGCAACCGACTACTGGGGTGCCGGTACGGATCTAGTCATTCTGCCCGGGGGCGTATCCGAAGGAGTGTGGGACGGCACGTTGAACAACAACTGGTTTGACTGCAACAACTGGAACGATTTGACCGTCCCGGATGCCACCGTAAATGTCAGCGTTAACAATTCTGCTATCTACGATATGGTGGTAGACCCGACGGCAAGTTTTTCCGACGATTATGGCGATGTTGCCCAAGCCAACGATTTAGAAGTGGATGTGCGCAGCTTAGAATTGACCGGTTCAGGTGCAGCACTAGAAGTCTATGGGAACCTACAGATAGCGGGCACTGGCTCGGTGGTTTTTGACGCCACCAATGCCACGGAGTTGACGCTGTACGGCGACTGGGACAACGACCGCGATGAGACGGCGGTGACGGAAGGCGTGGGGACGGTGCGGTTCGCCGGAGGCGCGGCCCAGGACCTCAGCGTGCAGAACGGTACCGAGGAGGTCTTCCACAACATGGTGTTCGACAAGGACTACCAGACGGTATTGACCCTGTCCGCTGATTTGGCCACTACGGCAACGGGCAGTGTGACCCTGACCGGGGGCATTGTCGAAACCGGGGCGCAGGCGCTGAGCGTGCGCAATCCGGGAACGGGGGCCATCGGCGGTGTAGACCTATACAACCCGGTAGCGCCGGGCATCTACGACAACGACGGCTACATCAATGGCCGGGTGGAACGCAGCATCAGCGGTACGGGCAGCTACCGATTCCCGGTTGGGGATGCCAGCAGCGGAAATGCCTACAACTACCTGATGCTGGACATCAGCTCCGGCAGCGGGACGCTGGTGGCCAGCTACGATCCGGGTTCGCCGGGAACCATCAACGTGAATACAACCACGAGTTGTCCGCCGGTTTTTGATGTGGCTTACAGCGCCATGAACAACGGCTTCTGGACGGTGGATCAGACCAGTGGCGGAACGATCAGCTACGACATCACCGTCTACCCCAACGACGCGATGGCCATTACCGCACCCACCACGGACGACAACTACCGGGTGCTCAAGGCGCCAACGGGCACGACGGACTGGTCGCCCTATGCCCTGGATGGCGATCCCTGCGTCATCAGCACGAGCTTCAACGAAATCATCGGCGCGGGCTACACGGGTTTCTCCGACTTTGCCATTGGCGGGGGCGGCACGCCGCTTCCGGTGACCCTTGTGGACCTGGAAGCCCACAACGAGGGTGATGCCGTGGCGGTGGAATGGACCACTGCCACCGAACAGAACAGCGCCCATTTTGTGGTGCAGCGCAGCGCCAACGGGCTGGACTGGACGGCCATC
>JAUIHG010000185.1 GCA_030432405.1 Bacteroidia bacterium
GCACCGAAAAACTGAAAATGATCAGGCGCTTTTTCCCAAAACGACGCGTTAGTGCCGGCAGCAGGGCCATGCAGGGCAGGGCGCCCAGGACCATAATGCCCATCAGCGTGGTGCCAAAGGCATCGGGTTGCCGCATGAGCACCGTCACATAATACAGGAGGCTTGAATAGACGATGGTCATGGCCGTCCAATAACTGAAATCGGCCACCAGGAAAAACTTGAAATGGCGGTTGCGCAGGGCCGTTTTCATGGCCTCCAGGATGGGGGTGGAGGCCGGCTTGGCGATGCAGTAGCGCTTCTCGTCGATGCTCCAGGCGGGGATGGCCATGCAGATGCCCGCCACCACGGTGTAGAACCAGATGGCGTATTGAAAGGTCCGGATCTTGGGCAGGGCAAACTGCTCGGCCAGCCATTGGGCCAATACCAAAAAGGCAGCAGCCATGATCATGCCCAGCAGCAAAAAGACCCCCTGGTAGGTGGCCAGCTCCAGCTTTTCCCGGCTGCTGTGCCCCAGTTCCGGCAGCAACGCATTGTAGGGCACATTGTACAGCGTCATGAACAGGAAAAACCCGAATTGTGTGAAGGCCAGCCAGCCCACGTTCTGCATGGCCGGGCCCCCTTCAAACCAGGGCAGGTACATCAGGCCGCTAAAGAGCACGGTGGGCAAGACCGCCCAGCGCATCAGCGGAATGCGCCGGCCCAGCCGGTTGCCGCTGCGGTCGGTGAACTGCGCAATGAGCGGATCGGTGATCCCGTCAAACAGCCGCCCGCCCAACATGACCAGGCCCAGCAGGGTTACAAAACCAAAATACGTGTGGGGCGGAATGAGCTGGTTGAGGCCCTGGTTGGCCGGCGGCTCGTAGAAATACACCAGCATGACCATGTAGATGCTGGTCATCAGTCCCCAGCCCAGCATGCCCACCGAATAGGCCAGCTTCTTGCCTTTGGGCAGGCTGCGCTTCAGGATCGCCTCCGGCGAAGAGGCGCCCTCCGGTCCTTGCGGACTAACTTGGGGGAAATGCTCCATGGACATGCCGAGCCGCGAAATTAACGGAACCCACCTCCATTGCGTCGACCTGGGCGAAGGCCCTGAATTGGTCCTCTTCTCCCACGGACTCCTCTTTCACCAGGGCATGTGGGCCCAGGCCATGGCGCATTTCACCGAAGGCCATGCCGAGCGCATCCCGGCCAAGCGCTTCCGCTGTGTGGCCTACGACCACCGCGGCCAGGGCCAAAGCGGCCGCGAAGGCGCCCGGGACATGGATACGCTGGCCGATGACGCCGCTGCCCTCATCGAACGCCTGCAAGCGGAATACCGCTGCGGCCCGGTGCACTTCGTCGGCCTGAGCATGGGCGGATTTGTGGGCTTGCGCGTGGCCGCGCGAAGGCCCGAATTGCTCCGCACCCTGGTTTTGCTGGACAGCTCCGCCGAGCCCGAAAGCAATCCCAAAAAGTACCGGCGCCTCAATACCGTGGTGCGGCTTTTTGGTGTGATCGGTGCCGTGCAAAAACGGGTCCTGCCGGTCATCTTTGGCCGGAGCACCCTGGAAGATCCTGAGCGTGCAGCGGTGGTTCAGTTTTGGACCGATTGGTTGAAAAACCTGCCCCGGGATGTGACGGCCGCCGTTCAGGGTGTGATCATGCGTGCACCGGTGGTCGACGAATTGGCCCACATCCGTTGCCCAACCCTGATCGTGGTGGGGGAGGAAGACAAGGCCACCCCGCCCCATAAAAGCGAACGCATGGCCGCGGGCATCGAAGGTGCGCACCTCGTGCGCTTGCCCCGCTGCGGCCACATGAGCATCCTGGAAGACCCCGCCGCGACCCTCACCGCGATGGAGGCGTTTTGGAACGCATTGTAGGCCAAGTGCTCATGTGCGTGCGGCGTCCGGCTCAATTGGCCGAAGGCACCACATCCCGTACAAACACCAGCTTGCGCTCCTCGGAGCGGTCGGGATCAAAGCGGTAGCCCGCTCCATCAAACGCGCTCAATTGATCGGCGTTGCGCACCCGGTTTTGGATGATCCAGCGGGCCATGTGGCCGCGGGCCTGTTTGAGGTAGAACTGGATGGCTTTATAATCCCCGTTTTTGGCTTCGAGGAAGTCAGCCGCGTACACCGGGAGGTCCAGGGTTTGCAGTTTGGCGGCGCGGGCGTATTCGGCGGAAGCCAGGTTGAGGACAAAACGTTCGCCGGCCGGCTGGCCGGCAAGATCTGAAGCGATGGCCCGGGCCAGATCCTCCCCCCAAAATTCGTAGAGGTTTTTCTTGCGCCGCATCGGCAGCTTGCTGCCCATTTCCAGGCGGTAGGCCTGGATGAGGTCCAGCGGCTTGAGCATGCCGTGCAGGCCCGACAGGATGCGGATGCGGTTTTGCGCCCATTTGAGGTCGGCGGCCTTCAAGCTGCTGGCGTCAAGCCCCTGGTAGACGTCGCCGGCAAAGGCCAGCGCGGCCGGTCGGGCGTTGTCCGGCGTGAAAGCCGGGTGCCAGGCCTCGTAGCGGCGTTGGTTGAGCTCGGTCAGTTGCGGGCTGAGCTTCATGAGAGCGGCAATCTTGGGC
The DNA here is from genome assembly GCA_030432405.1 of Bacteroidia bacterium. Lineage (GTDB taxonomy): Bacteria > Bacteroidota > Bacteroidia > Chitinophagales > BACL12 > WGOA01. The sequence goes on from JAUIHG010000185.1 coordinate 2,558, forward strand.
TTGCTCAGGGTTTTGAGCTTGGCCATGATCTGCGCACTCTGGTCGAGGCGATCGGGCAGGCTGTGGACCGCGGTGGGCAGGGGCCCTTCCATGGTCAGTTTTTTGGCGGGCGAGAGCAGGACGATCATGGCGGCAAAACTATGCCGATCGCATGGCTCCTGGGCCGGCTTGAACCGGCTATAGGCCGACGCATGCATTCGCCGGCAGGCGAACGCGTTCACCGGCCGACAGACCGCGCGTTAACGCTATTGGCTGACCTGGCGGCGCAGGTTGAACAGCAGGTCGTAGGGCGTGTCTTCCACGGCCATATTGGCCATCCAGGCCGGGATGCTGCCGCCCGGATCGAGGTGGGCTTGATAGGTCACCTTGACCTGACCGCCCGTTTTGGGCTCCAGAAGGTAGTGGCCGGTGAATCTGGTGATGCGCACCACGCCTTTGCGTTCGTCCACCTGGCTGCCGTCCATGGCTTCCATGTCGATGCGCACCGAACCGTCGGCCATGCGGGTGATGGTGTTGCGCATCACCAGGTCGCGGTCCGAGACCGGCCAGGGCGAATCGTTGAGCGAATAGGAAACAATGACGTTGTCCGAGGGCTTTTCGACCACCCGGGCCTCGATGTGCCGCGGCGCCCATTCGTCGTAGCGGCCGTAATCGAAAATCGCGTCAACGACGGCCTCCACGCTGCCGACAAACTGCACCGTGCTTTTGGATTCCTTGAGCGACTCGCCGGGCTTCTCGCGGACGTACACCTGGATGCCGTTTTTGTCGCGCTCCAGTTCCCATTCGCCATCGGCAAAAGGCACAGGCCCGGGAAGGGGCCCGGAAAAGGAAAACAACACGGGGGCCAGCAAGGCCAGCAGCAGGCCGGCGCCTCCGGCGAACACGCCGCGTGGGGCAATACGGAACAAGGTGGAGCAGCTCATCGGGATGGATCAGGTCGGGTCAAAAGGCTGATGGGGCAACCGGCCAGGCAGCATCCATGGCCGGATGTGAGGCCGGATGCAAATCTACCCTGCAAAGAAAGGGCCAGCTTTGGGCTTGCCCCAACGGACCTATGCAACCCGAGGCGGCTATCCGTCTATGGCGCCGGAGGCATCGGCTGGCGCTGATGCTGCACCGGGTGCCGCTCCGGCTTCCGGGGTGTCTTCGCCGAAGGCGAGCCCCATGCGTTTCCGGTCAAAACCGGTGGCTTCCAGCACCTCGCCGAGGGCCTCGGGGCCGATGTTGGTTTTCAGGCGAAGCTGTACAAAGCTTTCGCCGTCATCGGCGGTGATGGCCAGCTTGCGGATCCGATCCCCACGGCCCAGCACCGCGTCCACGGCAATGCGTTCATCGGCACTGCGCACGCGCATGAGCGGCGTATAGCCCTGGCGCTCCCGCTGTGCCAGCGTCCGCGCGAAAGCCTGCCCGGCCGCCGCCGCATCGCCGCGGGCGGGGTGGTAATCCCCCTCCCGAACCTCGACCCGCAGGCCGCGCACGTGGCGCATCAGCACACGGGCTTCGTCGGGCGCGTCGGGAATCCACCGCGCGGCAGCCCGGACCAGAAATCCGGGCACGGAAAAGGCGATGTGCGTGCCCTGGTCGTTGTCGACGATCCGCGGCCCGGCCGGTCCGGCCGCCGCCGCCCCGAGCATGAAGCCCAGGACGGGGACGGCGAGGATCAGCAGCAGCGCCAGGCTGCGCCGCTTTCGGCCGGAAGGCCGATGGGCCTTCCGGGGGCTGGTGTGTGGCGTGCTCATTGGCCTACGCCTTCAAGGTTCTCCAGGGCATCGAGGCCCATGCCGTCGGCCATCTTGGCCAGCTTGGCGATCTGGGCCAGCTCGATGTTGCCGCGCAGGGTCAGGAAGACAAACTCGTCCTGATCGTCGACCATCAGCACGAGCTGCTTGATGTAGCCGGGCTTGCCGTCCTCGACCAGGATGTGGACCTGTTCTTCGTCGCCCTGGACGGTCATGAGCTCTTCAAAATTGCCGCTGGGCACACTTTTGCGGGCCTCCTGAAAGAGGCTGCGCGGGGAGGCGTTGCCGCCGCCTTCGTAAATCAGCACGTTCAGGCCTTCGATGCTTTCGATCATCTCCAGAATGGCCTGGGCCTCCGGGTCTTCGGCATCGATGCTCATCGCGGCGATGAGTTCAAACATTTTGGGGGTGATGTTGATGGCCGTGAAGCCGTCCTGACCGCTGTAGCGGTCGAAAAACGCGTTGCCGGTTTGGGCCATCAGGTGCTGGGGCAGGACCAGGCTGAGGCCGAGCACCAGAAGGAAAAACAGTCTTTTCATGTCGGGATGGGGTGTGCTTTGGGTTGGGGAATGCAGCAGGATCTGTCCTGTTCAGGAGCTGTCCTACCGGGGAGCCGCCGAGGTTTTCGGCGCGGTGTTGTTGGCAATGGCCTTGCGCACCAGCGCGGTGGGCGAGGCGTAGGATTCCATGGCCGTGTTGATCACGCCGATGCGGGCGGTTTGGCGGTTGGCCACGTTGAGTTTTTCGCCCATCAGCAGCAGGGCAGCCATGGTCTGTTCGAGGGCTTCGGCCTCCTGGCCGGCTTCGGCATAGGCCAGGACGGTGCCCTGGCCCTGGGTTTGCGGTTCGCCGCCAGGCATCAGGCCTTCCAGGGTGCCCGGGCGCAGGACCGCAAAAGCGGTGGCTGCGGCCACCAGCAGGACGGCTGCGCGGCCCATCCAAAGGCGGAAGCTTGTTCCGGAGCCCGTGGTCTGGCGGAATGTTCCGGAGCCCGTGGCCTGATGGGATGTTCCGGCGCTGCCGGCCGGGCCTGTGGAGTGCGCACCGGTCTGCAGGGAACGGACCACGCCTCCGCGGGCCTCGGTATGGTTCAGACGGGGGGCTGCGGAGTCTACGGGTGCTGCCGGATCAACGGCCGCATCTGCGGCTTTGGCCGCCGCCCAGAACCGGGCATCAAAGCCGTCGGAGAGGGTCTGGCGGCCCAGGTCGGCCTGGGCTGCAAAGACGTGGTGCAACGCAGCCAGTTCCTGCTGCAGGTCCTCCGGCCATGCAGAGGCGGGAGCGCTTTGCGGACGGGTCGCGGCACGGGCCCATTCGGCCAACTGGCTTTCCTCGTCCAGGTTGCTCTGCCCGGACCAGTAGCGGTCCAGCAGGGCCCGGACGCTGCGGGCGTCCTCGGCCCGGGTGGGGCCGGACGCGCCTTGGTCGTGCGGGGATTGTGGTGGGATAAACATGGGAGATGCGTTGATCGGGGCGAGGGGAGGGTTATGCGTTTGGGCCGCTGATTTGAGGGGCGGCTTCACGGACCCGCTGCCGGGCCCGGTGGAGGTTGACTTTGACCGCGTCCATCGACTGCCCGGTGGCTTCGGCGATTTCGCGGTAGCTCAGGCGTTCGATTTCTCGAAGCTGGAAGACGCTGCGCTGGCTGTCCGGCAGTTGGCGCATCAGGCGGTGCAGCATCCGCATGGCATCCCGGGTTTCGGCCTGGCGGGCCGGGTCCGGGGCAGTGGAAGGCATGACACTAGCTTCCTCCAGGCCCACGGTCTTCGATGTTGGGCTCCGCAGATGGTCCAGGCAGGCGTTGCGGGTTACGCGCAGCAGCCAGGCGTCCATGCGTTCGATACCGCCAAGTTCGCCGCGGCGCTTCCAGGTTTTGAGCAGCACATCTTGCACCGTGTCTTCGGCCGAAGGGCCATCCGACAGCATGCCCAAAGCGAGCCGGTACATGCGGTGTTTGTGCGGCATGACCTGTTGTTCAAAAGCGCGTTGGTCCATGTGACAAGGCTCCGGCGGGGGATCCAAAAACCGGTGTTTTGCGGCCTACAGGTTAAAGACGGTCCGGCACAGGCTCGCGTTAACAACAAGGCCAAAAAAAAGTGCCGCCCCAATCCGCAATGGACCGGGGCGGCAGCGCTGAAACGTACGCAGAATCAGCATCCGCGTCATCGTGGCATCAGGAACAAAACCTGAGGCAATGGGCGGAAGGTTGGGATGTGGTTCGCCGGCTGCGCCGGCGAATACAGGGCTTCTGCGCTATTCCTTGACGTGTTCGGAGACGTAGTACTCCAGCGACTTGCGCTTGAGTTCCTGGCGCTTCTCTTTATAGATGGCCAGTTGCTCGTCGTTGAGCAGGGCCTTGATCTTGGTGTCCGTGGCTTTGAAAGTGGCCTGCTGGGCTTCATCGAAGGCCTCCTTTTCGCCGTCCGCAGCGTGCCAGTTTTCACGGGATTTGGACAGATGCTCGCCGAAAATCTTGGTGGCCATTTGACGTTGTTCGGCCGTCAAGTTGAGGACTTTGGCATAATCCTGGGCCAATTCCTTGGCGCGGCTGGTCTTGCCGGCGTCTTGAGCCATGAGGGCGCCCGTGCTCAGCGCGGTCATGAGGAGGAAAAACAGTAAACGGTGCATAGGGGAGTGGGTTGTAGTGGTTTCCACGGCAACACGTGCTAGAACCATGCCAAAATAGGGCTGCGCCAGCACTAGACCTCATTTGGTATGCATTT
>JAUIHG010000186.1 GCA_030432405.1 Bacteroidia bacterium
ATTCGGTCGATGTTTTCGCGGCGGCTTTCCAGGGCTGTGGCGGACGATTCCGGCGGCGTGGCCTGGTGGCGGAACACGAGGCTTTCCACGATCTCTCCGTAGGCTTCCGGCAGGACCTGCTGCTTGGCGTCCGACAGGGCCTTGTCCGGGGTGATGTGGCTTTCGATCATCACGCCGTCCAGGCCGATGTCCATGGCCGTTTGCGAAACCTCCTGGATCATCTCCCGGTTGCCACAGATGTGGCTGGGGTCGCAGATGATGGGCAGGTCGGGGTAGCGGCGCTTGAGTTCAATGGGAATCTCCCACTTGGGCCGGTTGCGGAACCGGGTCTTCTCATAGGTGCTGAAGCCCCGATGGATGGCCGCCAGTTTACGGATGCCCGCGCGGTTTAGGCGCTCAAAGGCACCGATCCACAGCTCGAGATCCGGGTTGACCGGGTTTTTGACCATCACGGGAATGTCCACTCCTTGCAGCGCGTCGCAGATTTCCTGGACCGCAAAGGGGTTGACCGTGGTCCGCGCGCCAATCCAAAGCACATCCACGCCACTGCGCAGGGCTTCGTACACGTGTTTGACGTTGGCCACCTCCACGGTGACGGGCATCTGGGTATCGAAACCCGCATCCTTGAGCCACTTCAGGGCCGGGGAGCCCATGCCCTCAAAAGTGTTCGGCCGCGTACGCGGCTTCCAGATGCCGGCCCGCAGCATGTCCACACGCTGCTTGGACAAGCGGCGTGCGGTCTGCATGACCTGGTCTTCGGACTCTGCCGAGCAGGGACCGGCAATGAAGATGGGGGCTTTCCAGCCGAAGCCCCATGCGCTGAGGGGCGTTAATTCGAGGGTGACGGACATGAGGGTTGCTTGTTGCCGTTAAGGGAAGGGACCTGGTGCCATGGTTTGGGCGCCATGGCAGCGCCATTGGGATGGACGTGTGCTGAAATAGAGCAGGAGGCAATAAACGATCGGCAACCGGAGCACCGAAGTGCTATCTACAAGGTAAGGTTGCCAATGTCCAAAACAAAGCCTTCAGCCTCAAGCTTTTCTTAACGGAACCCAAAACAATTGGTTGTATCGGGGATCGTGTCAAAGCGACCCATTTGGCCTTGGCCTCCCACCTGATGGGTGCCGTACGCCTATTCCTTGATGCGCTTGCCTGGCGGGAAGGAACCGTAAAGCCGGCCTTTCGGAAACTCCTCTTTGAAGGTCTTGCGGATGCTGCTCCAGCGCAGGCCGCTTTCGGCCTTGAACTCAAAATGCCAGGACCGCTGTCCGCCATCGGGATCCTGTTCGGATTGGCTGGAAAGCAGCTTGAGGCCTTCGCACTTCAGGCGCGCCATGGCCCGCTTGCGCTGTTCCTTGTCCAGGGGCTCCGGGCTACCGCCCAAGACGATGGGATGGGGTTTGCCTTTGCGGCGTTTGGTGCTCAACACCAAAAAGCGGGTGGTGTTGTCTTTGTGGTCGTCCACCCCTTTGGACAGCACCTCGAGGTGAAACTGCCGGGCCGCCGTCAGGCTGGCAATGGCCCCGATACCGGGGTCTTCGCCTTCGGCGACGCTTTCCGCCGCGCTGGCCGTATTGGGCCAGGGTTCGACTTCGGCCGAAAGGCCCGCCAGGAATTTTGCCGCTTCCTGGAGCGCCATGGGATGCGAACGGATCACCTTGAGCTGCTTTTTTTTGGTCCCTTTGAGGCCAAGCAGGTGCAGCTGGATGGGCAGGAACACTTCGTCCACGGCATAAACGGTACTGCCCAACACCCGGCATCGGTTGCCCGGAATAGGGCCAGCCAGGCTGTTGTCCCAGGCCATCAGGCCGTATTCGGCGTAGCCGGCTTCCAGACTTTTGATGACGGCGTCAAAATCCGCCTGTTCCAGCACATTGGTACCCTTGCCGAAATGGCGGTAGGCGGCAATCCCGTGAAAGGCCGACATGCGGCCCATGATGGCAACGGTCTGAGGCATGGTAGGCTGAGGCAGCAAAGCGCCACCGGGCGGGTAGAAACTTAAAGATAGAGGTAGTGCACCATGACCGTTACCACAGTCCAAACCAGCAAGGTCAGCAATCCTCCGACCTTGAAAAAGTCGGAAAAGCGGTAGTTGCCCGGCCCGTAGATCAACGTATTCGTCTGGTAACCCACCGGGGTTACAAAGCTCGTATTGGCCGCAAACATGATGGTGATCAGAAAGCCTTTGGGGTCTATGCCCAGCTGTGCGGCAAGGCCCAGCGCCACCGGTGCAATGAGGATGGCCGTAGCCTGGTTGCTCATGATGCTGGTGAGCATTGAGGTGATGCCGAACAGGACGGCTGCGATGGCCGTGGGGCCGAAAGCCCCTACCGTGCCGTAGAGGTTGTCGGTGATCAGTTCCGCGGCGCCCGAATTGTGGAAAGCCGTGCCCAGGGGGATGAGGCCGGCCAAAAGGAAAATGATCTTCCACTCCACGTTGCGGTAGGCCTCGCGGATGGTCAGGCACTCGGTGAGAAACATCAGCACACAGCCGGTCAGCGAAGCCACCAGGATCGGGGCCAGGTCAAAACTGGCCACCAATACCACGCCCAGGACAATGGCCACCGACAGGCTGAGTTTTCGCCGGTTGTAAACCGGCTTGTCGATTTCCTGAAGCAGGATGAAATCGAACGTGCGTTTGAAATTGATCAAGCGGTCCTTGCGCGTTTCCAGCAGAATGTCATCGCCAAAGCGCAGCATGACGTCGGACAGGTGGCTGCGCAGGAAGGTGCCTCTCCGGCGAATGGCCAGGGGAACAGCGCCGTACAGGGCACGGAAGTCCACTTCCCGCACGGATTTTCGGGCCAGCTTGGAGTTGGGCGCCACCACCACTTCCAGCAGCATGCTTTCCCCGGATTCCAGGTCCTCATCGTCCAGGGACATGCGGGAGGCAATTTTCACCCCCGGATGCTCCTGGATGGCGATGATGTCGTCCACGTTGACCTTGAGGATGATGTGGTCGCCCTCCATGAGGATTTCCTTTTGGGAAGGCAGCCACATGTCCTGCATGCCGCCTTTGGCGAATCCTTCCTCCCCTCCTTCCGAGCTCCTGGATGTTGCTGCGCTGCTGCCCGATGCCGGCCGCACGTGGTCCTGCTGAAGGGCTGCAGCGTGGTCCGATGCTGCCGTACCGCCGCCCTGTTCTCGGCCCCGCTGGATTTCAAGAATGTCCGCGCCGATGTCTTCTACCAGAAACGTATCCCGGATGTGCATGCCGGCCAGGCTGGAACCCGGGGTGACGATGACTTCGGTGAGGTAATCCTTGAGGTTGTACTGTTCGGTCAGGGATTCATCCTGCTGCCGGTCGGTAATCAGCTTGTTGCCGATAAAATACATATACAGAAAATAAACCACTAGCAAGGTCAGCCCGATGGGGCTGAACTCGAACATGCTGAAGGCTTCGCCTTTAGGCGTGTCGGCATAGATTTCCGAGACCAGGATGTTGGTGGTGGTGCCGATCAGGGTGCTGGCACCACCGACCATGGCCGCAAAGGACAGCGGCATAAGAAAGCGCGCCGGTGTGGAGCGGGTGAATTTGGCGATACGGAATATGATGGGCAGGAAAATGACCACCACCGCAGTGTTGTTGATGAAGGCAGAAACAACGCCCACCACGAGCATGATCAGCGCCAGAGCGCGGTTCGGATTGCGCCCGACCCGGTTGATCATGTAGCGCCCCAACAGGTTGACCGCTCCGGTGGACTGAAGGCCCGCCGAGAGGATAAACAGGGCCAGTACCGTGACGGTGGCCGGGTTGGAGAATCCGGCAATGCCCTCATCCGGGCTGACCAGGCCGGTCAGCATAAGCGTCACCATAATGGCCATCGCCGTGAGGTCGATGGAAATGACCTCCGTGGCAAAAAGCACAATCGCGCCGAGGACGATGGCCAGTACCAGGAGGATTTCAGGTGCCATAAACGGGAAATCGGAATTGCGGTACCAAAGCCTGGGGGCAGACGGAGGGCAGGCCCTGCACGGGTGCGTTAAAGATGTTGTCTATTGCCCACACCGTCAAGGGGAGGCAGCCGTGCAGGGCTACAAGAGGCCCAACAAGTGGAACACGCCGCCAAGCGCTGCGGCGCCCACAACCAGGCGGACGGGACCGATCGCCGGAACGGCGAACATCAGGCCAACCGATGCCAGGGCCAGCAGCTTGGGCAGTATGCCCGGCAGGCCCCAGAACAGGCGCACGAGCACGGCACCCATAACACCAACAGCGGCGGCATTGGCGCCCTGCAGGAAGCGCTTGGCCCAGGCCCATTGGCGTAGGCGGTCCAGCATGGGCGCGGTCAGGGCTACAAAAAGGAAGGACGGGGCAAAAATGCCGAGCGTGGCCAACAGCGCACCACAGCCGCCCAGCAACTGATACCCCACAAAGGTGGCCGTGGTCAATACCGGTCCGGGGGTGAATTGGCCCATGGCAATCGCGTCGAGCAATTCCGCCTGGGTCATCCACCCCAACCGGTCCACCAGGTCGCCTTCCAGGTAGGCCACCAGGACATAGCCCGAGCCGAACAGCACTGCCCCGGTCTTCAGGAAAACCAAGGTCAGGGCCCAAAAGCCAGGCGGATCCATGCTGGAGGGCATGAGACTGGTGGGGGCCAGACGTGCCGCAGTGGAGTCCGATGGGCTGGCTGCCGCGGGAAACCAGGCCAAAACCAGCAGCACCCAGCCCTGCAGGGTGCGGGCCTGCAGCGGGCCACCCTGGCTACTGAGCAGCATCCACAGCAGGCCCAGACCCAGGATGACCAGGGCTTCGGGAGCACCAAAACCCGCCAGCAGCATGGCCAAAGCGGCCACGGTCCTACGGCGCATATCCGGTGCCGCTTTGCCGAGCAGTTTCCAAAGGGCCTGGGCAATCAGGCCCAATACGCCGGCCTGGATGCCCAGCAGGAGCGGTTCGGCAAAGGCCAAGTCGCGGCCTGCGGTGTAGGCCCAAGCCACCAGCAGGGTCAGGCTGGCCGCCGGCAGGATAAAGCCTGCTCCGGCGGCAAAAAGCCCGCGCCAGCCGCCCAGCCGGTAGCCGAGGTGCATAACCGTTTCCGTGGAGTTGGGCCCTGGAATGAGGTTGGCGGCGGACACAAGCTCCAGAAAGGCTTCCCGATCCAAGAGCTTTCGGCGTTCCACAAACACCTGATCCAGCATACCGACGTGTGCGGCAGGGCCACCGAAGGCCACCAGGCCAAGCCGAAAGCATTCGGCAAACAGCCCTGCGGGCGAAAGCTTCTGGTCAGGCACAGAAGTGGTCGGTTCAGCCATGCCCTGCAAAGGAACAAGGCGGTGGTGGGAAAGCTGGGGAAAAAAATGGACGCCAGGCCATCCCGCATATGCCTGGGGTAGGGCGTATGCATTGCCGGGGGCCGGATGCCGGAACGCCGGGTTGAAGCCGGTAGTTTCGCTGGCGCCCCGCTCCCGATCCCTCATGACTGGCCCAAGCGATCCACAGCAGGCTGCCGCCGAAGACCTCCAGCGCCTTCGCCGCGTTTTGCGGCGCAACCAGCACCAGCGCCTGGGCGCGGGCTTGGGTGCCGGCATCATCGGACTGAGCCTGGTCTTTGCCGGTCTTGGTGTGGACGCGTCCCAAAACGCCCTTGGCGAAGCCGAAGGCGTTTCCTCCTGGACCCTGCTGGCCGCGGGTGTGGCCATTTGGGGCATCGGATTTGCCGGCTTGGAATGGATCCGCGGCCGCAGCGGCCGCGAAAGCCTTATCGACTGCCTGACCCAGCACCCGGAAAAAATCGTCTGGGTCTACTACCACAAAGTGGAGAGCATGCCCTACGGCATCCGCGTGGGCAGTTGGACCACCCTGTACCTGCGGCTGGACGACCGCGAGAGCTTTAGCCTGCGCTGCCGCGAAGCCGAATGCCGGCGCATCATGGACGCCATGCGTCCCCGGCTGGCCCACGCCAGTTTCGGGCATTCGGTGACCAAGGCACAATGGTACGAGGCCGATCCCGAACTGCTGCGGCGTTGAAGCAGGGTTGCCCGCTGCGGGTGCTTCGCCGGCGGATGCCGGCGGACATAAAACCATAAATCACCACATATAGTGAAGGGCTGAGCGCTCCATCCGGATAGCTTTAACCTTGGATTTTCGATAATACTGAGAGATGGGAATGAATGGGCCAGCAGGAATAACCTGCTGGCTTCATTCTTTTTAGGCCGGTGCTCGTGGACTGCAACAGCAGTACCCTAGTCCCGGCAGGCCACCGCACAGCGTTGTACGCGGCATCCTGCGCGGCAATAGCCCACCAGTCCCCACGGGTCGCCGGACTCCTCCGGCACACGCAACACGCACCCACCGGCCGCAGGCATCGCGGCATCGACCCGTTCCACCCCTTCCAGATAGCAGTAGGCAGCCGGCGGAAGCCGAAAGCTGCTGCTGTCGTTGGTCCGCCAGACATAGCGTTTGCGGCCCGCCCGCAGGCGAAGCACCGAAGGAGGCACCGCAGTGTCGGCTTCTGTTACACGCAAAGGCGCCAGAGCAGGCGGATCGGCCCAACTCAGCACCCCACTGCCGTCGGTCTGCAGGAACTGTCCCGCGCTGCCGTCGGTCGTCGGCAAGGTCAACCACACATTGCCGCCCAGGCCATCCGGGGCACGCAGGCCCACCCAGCTGGATCCGCCTGCCGCCAGCTCGCGCAGCCGGATGGCCCCGGTTTGACCGCCGGTGCTCCCATAGGGATAGGCCGTCAGGGCCCGATCCTCCTCCACCAACAGCATCCAGTCACCTGCGCCGTTGCGGACCCCAAAGTCCGCCGAGGCATTGTCGTTGTCCGTGTCGATGAGAAACTCGATGCTGCCCTCCCCTACCACATCAAAGTTTTCGCCGACTACCAGATCCCGCGAATCCCCGTCCAGGGTCAGGTTGCCGTCAAACAGGCCATGGCCGTTGAACTCCCCAAAGCCGTTGGCGGTGATGTTGCCGGCTTCGGTGGCTTCGAACACCACACTGCCCAAGTCGGGTCCGGAACGTTTAACCG
>JAUIHG010000187.1 GCA_030432405.1 Bacteroidia bacterium
ACTACTTCTCCTCCGACACCAACCACCAGCCAGGCCCCATAATAGATGCCTGTAGGGTGGATTCCGGAATTCCAGATCGCGTGCGGTGTGCTCGGCAGGTCTTCCAGCCGGACCCAGGCCTCCATGGTATAGGGAAAGTCCAGATCGTTCATGCCTGGACCGCAATCCACGTAAGCCGGCGTATTGCCCTGTAGGGCAAATCCACTGCCTTGACTCAAGACCGGATGCGCAAGCAAGATGAGCCCCAAAACCCAAATCGTATACCGCATAAGCCGTACGACTTTTTGACGGGAAACATTTGTATTTTTTATACAAAACTTTTGATTGCCCACACTAAAACGTATTGTAATCATCGAACCAGGGTGACTGTCCCCTGTTGCTGGGTGAATGCATTCGCCTCCGGCGAACGGTACCGAAGGACCCAGACGTATACGCCGATTTCCTGCTGGCGGCCTTTCCATGTGCCGTCCCAGCGTTGAAGTGGGGACGTCGAGCGATAAATCAGCTGCCCCCAGCGGTTGTAGATGTCCAGCTGCATGGGGCCTTCGAGGATGCATGCAGCGTCGGGAAATCCATAGCTGTCGTTTATGCCGTCGCCGTTTGGGCTGAAAGCATTGGGCAGCATCCACCGGCATGTATCCGGACAATCCAACGATTGAGTGAGCTGCAATCCGTATACTGAATCGCAACCGTTGCTGCTTAGCCCGGTATCGACATAGGTGCCAAACTCCGATAGCCAGTTTCCGGAGAACAAAATGGAATCTCCAGGACAAAGGGGAATGGAGGTGGTATCGCCAAGAACTATATCAGCGGCAGTTATACTGTCGGCCCAGGCGTACTCCGATCGCCATCCATCGCCGATGCTGCTTTCGCCGGTCAGGCGTCTGGAACAACTGGAGGCCGAAAATGTGCCGGGGGCCAAAGGCAACCATGCGCCTGCGTCGTTGGCATTGCGTCCCGCCCATTCCAGGGTACACGTACCGCAACTTCCTCCTTGTAAACGGGCTGTGATGCTGTAGCTGCTGCTTTCATCCGTTGCAAATACCCCGTAATAGTGGTTCGGTGTACCGGGTACCAGGCCAACGGTGGTATTCGGCGACTCGTCCACCCGATACAGGTGCACCCCATCACCAACCAGGGAGTTTACCTCATCAACCAGCAATTGCTCCGTTGCGTCAGGTCCTGGCATCTCCAGGCTTTCGCCAGCCCAGGAGCCCGGATAGACATAGGTGCTCGTATCGCCGATGGGAGCACCGGAAAGCTCCCAGGTCATGGGGCCCGCAAAGCTGCCGTCGTGCCCATTGCCGGACAGGTCGGAAACCATGCTGCCCATGCCCTCATCCATGCGCCAGTATGCGGCCAATCCAGGGCTTGCCGGATCGATGCGTCGGCACATGCTGGCGCGGATTTCAGCCGTTGATCGTGCTACGTCCCAGATGCGGACCTCATCGATGGCACCGTTCAGCCATGCTCCGCCTATAATGGAAGCGTGGTAGCCGATGGTTTGTTGCCCTGTAGGGAAGTGCACAATGCTCAGTCCTCCTGTGCCGCTTGAAGTAGTCGACACCTCAATGCCGTTGAAATATATGCGGCCACTGAGCGGACCATCCTGTACGCCGCAGATGTGGACCCACTCGCCTTGTGGGATGAATGGATCGGAAAAGATGGAGCGTCGATCGCTGGCCGATGGTCCGGTTCCATCGCCGTAGGCGATCGTCACTCTTCCTGCAGCGGAGACCACGATCCAGGAGCCGTAATAGTTGCCGCCCGGGTCTACACCGGAGTCCCAAATGGCACGGGGTTCCGAGGCCATGACAGCGAGCTTGACCCAGGCTTCCATCGTGTAGGGAAAGTCCAGGTCGTTCATGCCCGGGCCGCAGTCCAGATAGGTCGGCGTGCCGCCCCGAAGGGCGAATCCGCTGCCCTGACTGAAGGCGGTCAATGAGCCGGCAATCAGGAGGACAACACTCAGCAAACGTACCACTGCATGAAGGTACCGCTCGAAGGGTGTCCTTCATGAGATACGCCGTATGTGTTGCACCCTATTGAGCAAGTGCAGTGCTTGGTTGAGCAAGCGCGATTTCCCATATGCCCTCAGGCCATCAACTGATAGGCCATCAGGCTGCTCAGATAAGCCAGGCCCGTCATGTATACCAATTGGACCATGGGAATGCGCCATGAGCCGGTTTCCCTGCGCACGATGGCCAGGGTGCTCATGCACTGCATGGCAAAGGCGTAGAACAGCAAAAGGGATACCGCGGTGGCCGTCGTATAGACGGGCTGACCGGTTTCGGGGTGACTGTCCCGGGCCATGGCTTCGGAGAGCCGGCTGACGTCTTCCGAGCCTGCGCCGTAGATCGTGGCCATGGTGCCTACAAAGACCTCGCGGGCGGCAAAGGAGGTGATCAGGGCGATGCCGATTTTCCAGTCAAAACCCAAGGGAGCAATGGCCGGTTCGATGGCACGGCCCATGCGTCCGGCCCAGCTTTCGCGCAGGGCGCGGGCCTCCTGTTGGTAGGCCAGCGTTTCTGCGGACCATTCCGGATGCTCCAGAACCACTTCGGCCCGTGCATCCGCCATGGCCGTACCCGGGCCATAGCTGCTCAAGGCCCAGAGGACCATGGAAATGACCACGATGATTTTGCCGGCATCCACCACAAACACACGCACTTTCTCCCAAACGGTGAGGCCCACATTGCGCCAGTCTGGCATGCGGTAATCCGGCAATTCCAAAAGCAAAAAAGAACCGTTGCCGCCTCCGGTAAAACGCTTGACCAGCCAGGCCGAAGCCAGCGCCACCATCGTGCCCAGCATGTAGAGGCCAAACAGCATGAGGCCCTGGAGGTTGAGCAGACCGCCCAAAACCGATCGTTCCGGAACCGCAAAAGCAATCAGGACCACATAGACCGGCAAGCGCGCCGAGCAGGGCATAAAAGGCGTGACAAATATGGTGGCCAGGCGTTCGCGGGTATTGTGTATGCTGCGGGCGGACATGATGGCCGGTACTGCACAGGCCACGCCGGAGATGAGGGACACAAAACTGCGGCCGTTCAGGCCAAAGCGCCGCATCAGGTTGTCCGACAGATAGACCGCCCGGGCCATGTAGCCGGTTTCCTCCATCAAGCCGATCAGCAGAAAAAGCAGGGTGATCTGCGGAATGAAAATCAAAACGCCGCCAATGCCGGGCACCAGGCCATCGGCCAGCAGGTTGCTGGCCCAGCCTTGGGGCAATACCGCATGCAGGCCTTCGCGCAGGCGCGCGAACACGCCATCAATGGCGTCCATGGGGATGGCGGCCCAGGCAAAAAGCGCCTGGAAGATCAGCAGCAAAACCAAAAAGAAAATCCCCGTTCCGATGACCGGATGGGTCATTATGCGGTCAAACTGCGTGCTGCGGTTGCGGGCCTCGCGGCCGCGTTGTTGAACGGCGCGCGCCAGAATGGGCCCCAGCTTATCGTAACGCGCCATGGTTTCCTGAACCTGCAGGTCGAGCGGGTCCAGGCCGGAATCCTGGACCGCCCGGTCCAAAACCAGGCGCTGCTCCTCCAGCAGTTTGGGCAGGCGCTTGCGGTGGCGGGCCTGAAGCAGCAAGCGGTACGCCGCATCGGGGCTGTCGGTGCGCGGCAAACGGGACAACAAAGCGGCGGCTTCTTGGGCAGGCGGACGGAATGCTTTAGGCGCATGCGGCCCGGGTTCGGCTTCGCCGAAGGCGGAACGCAAGGACTGTTTGAGGGCCGGCAAGCCTTCTCCCGAACGGCCATTGGTCTGGAAGACCGGCACACCAAAAGCCTTTTCGAGGACGTTGAGCTTGAAGTTGGTGCCTTCCTTGCCGGCCAGGTCGGCCTGGTTGAGGCAGAGCCATGCGGGAAAACCGAGGTCCAGAATCTGGGTAAACAGCAGCAAATGCCGCTCGAGGTCCTGGGCATCGGCCACATAGACCACGGCATCCGGATAATCGGGGTGGGCGGGGGCAAGCAGGACGTCCAGAGCAACGGCTTGGTCCGGCGTGTGGGGATACACGCTATACAGGCCGGGCAGGTCCACGATCTGTGCCGTAGTCCCGTCGCCCAGGGCCATGCTGCCGCTCTTGCGGTCCACGGTGACGCCGGGAAAATTGCCCACCTTTTGCTGCATGCCCGTCAGGCGGTTGAACACCGAAGACTTGCCGGCATTGGGGTTGCCGACCAGGGCGATGCGCACGGGTCGGGCAGCGGTGGGAGACGGGGTATCCAAGCCGGAGGTGGGTTGCGGTCAGGGCGCCGGTCGATCCGGTCAGGAAGCGGAGGCCACCATGCGGTCGCCAGAGGCGGGAGCGGGAACAAGGGGCTCCAGCAGCAGCAAGCGGGCCTCTTCGGAGCGGAGGGCCATGCGGCGGTCGCCGATGCAGAGGTACAATGGGCTCCCGAAAAGGCCGCGCCGCTCCAAGCGCACCGTTTGGCCCGGTCGGCAGCCCAGGTCCACCAGCATGGCGCTGAGGGCCGAGGGACCGATGGCCGCCAGTCTGGCGCATTCGCCAACGGCGAGATCCGTAGCATCGCGTTGAGGATCAGGCGTTTGGGCTGCTTGATCCGAGGCCTTGGCTGGCCCTTGTTGTGCGCGTACAGCTGGATGGGTTCGGAGCATGGGCAATGGGCCTATTTAGACCCGTTCCAAAGAGTGAAGTAACGCTGCCGATCCCGGCTGGGCAATACCGCGGGAGTGGGAGCGATACCGTAATTAGGGTATGCCCTCGCCATGCACAGTGATCCCGGACACCGGAGCTGGTGCGTCCGGTTCGGGCCTGCTGCCCTTCGTAACTTTCCGGTCCCGGAGCAGACGGCTTGAGCCCTTGCGCTCCGCGCGAAGCACGCCATGCAACGCATTGACCCTCAGGACCTTGGAAGCACCACAACCGATGCATCCGCCGCATCGGGCAGTTCCGCAGTGCACCATGCTGCGCCTTCCGGGCTCAACCCGGAAGAGCGGGCGCGCTATGCCCGGCACCTGAGCCTGGCGGACTTTGGGGCGCAGGGCCAGGAGCAGCTCAAACAGGCGCGTGTGCTGGTGATCGGCGCCGGGGGCCTGGGCAGTCCAGCCCTGCTCTACCTGGCCGCAGCCGGCGTGGGCCGCATCGGCATTGTGGATGGCGACCGCATAGAGCGGCACAACCTGCAGCGGCAGATCCTCTATGCCGATGCCGAGGTGGGCCAGGGCAAAGCCGAACGCGCCGCCCAACGCCTCAAAGCCCTCAACCCCAATGTGGCCGTGGAAGCTGTGCCCCGAATGCTGGACCGCAGCAATGCAGAGGCCCTTATCGAAGCCTGGGACATCGTCCTGGACGGCAGCGACAATTTCCCCACGCGTTATGCCGTCAACGATGCCTGTGCGGCGCTGGGGAAACCCCACGTGCACGCCTCGATTGAGCGCTACACCGGCCAGCTGACCGCCTTGAACGTGGCCATGCCCGACGGCAGCCGCAGCCCGGACTACCGCGACCTGTACCCCGAGGCGCCGGCTCCGGGCACGGTGCCGGATTGCTCCGAAGGCGGGGTGTTGGGGGTTTTGCCCGGCATATTGGGCACCTGGCAGGCGGCCGAAGCCATCAAAATCCTCACCGGCCTTGGAGAACCGCTCATCGGCCGTCTGCTGCTCATGGATCTGCGTTCCGGCCAAGTCCATACCTTGCGCTATTCCCGGGACCCGGAGCGCCGCCGGGATGCACAAGGCCGGCCTTCGCCTCCGGCGAACACATCGGCACATCAAGATGCACATTGCAGCGGCTCTGCTGCTGCGTATAGGCCGTCTTCTACGGCGCGGTCTTCGCCGGAAGGCGCCAATATCCCCTCCCACAAGCCCCCCATCCACGAATTGCCCATGAAGTCCATGGATGCCCCGGCCCTCAAGGCCTTGCGCGACAGCGGTGAGCCGCATCAGTTGATCGATGTGCGCGAGCCCTTTGAGTACGAGATCGCCCAGATTGGCGGAGAGCTGATTCCCCTGTCCCAGGTCCTAGAATCCGAAGACCGCATCCGCCGCGATTGCAAGGTTGTTGTGCACTGCCACGCCGGCAGGCGCAGCGCCAACATCATCCGCGTGTTGGAGGAACGGTTCGGCTTTGAGAACCTCTACAACCTGGAAGGCGGCATCTCGGCCTGGTCCAGAGAGGTGGACCCCACGGTGCCGCTGTATTAGAGCCGCCGGTCGTTAAGTCCTGACCCGAGGCACCCCATGGGTGCAGGCCAAGCCAGAGCATGGCCGCTGCGGGTGCTATGACCTACCGGACCGCTTCGTTTGCGGGCCGCTATCGCGCGGCACGCGCTAATCACATTTTGAAAATTCATGCCTGTTAAAACCGCGTTAAAGCGGGTGGGCTTGTTTGTGCCCGTTGATTCAGTATGATATCTTTATGCTATCAAAACGCCTACTAAATGAGTTTGGAAGACATGAAGCCCCAATTGGCCATTCAGGAAAAGCCCTTTACGGGCATGAACGGCTACGTCGCCTTGGTGATCCTCTTTGGCATCTTGGCCTTTGCCGTTTTTGCGGCCATCATGGCCGCGAACACGGAGACCCCGTTGTGGGTATTGCTGGCCATTGCCGGTTTCCTCTGCTTCCTGTTGTGGATGCCCGGCTTTTACACCATTCAACCCAAGAGCAGCAAGGTTTTGGTGCTGTTTGGCAAGTACAAGGGCACCGACAAACACGACGGCTTTTACTGGGCCAACCCTTTCCTGACCAAAAAGGGCGTCAGCCTGCGTGCCCGCAACATGGACACGGAGAAAATCAAGGTCAACGACAAAAACGGCAACCCGATCATCATCTCGGCGGTAGTGGTTTGGCAAGTGACCGAAACCGCCCATGCGGTGTTCGAGGTGGACGACTACGAGCATTTTGTCCGCGTGCAAAGCGATGCAGCCGTCCGCATCCTGGCCGGCCACTACACCTACGACGCCTTTGACGACGAGGAAGCCGACATCTCCCTGCGCTCAGGCGGTG
>JAUIHG010000380.1 GCA_030432405.1 Bacteroidia bacterium
GTGGGTAGAGACCCCTGCCGGCCCGGCCTGGCTTAAGCATCCACATTTACCGAGGGGGTGGCCAACCGACAATGATTGGACCCGGCTGTCCGATTGGGCTCCGCCCAGGCTTGATCCGCCCCCCCTGGCCGACCCCAGCCACAGCGCCTGGCCCAGTATCCATATGGATCACCTGTGCCAACTGTTACTGAAGGAATTGCTGCCGTGAACCGACCCACCAAAACCCAGACCAGCCCCTGGCTGGAGCCGATCTCTGCGGCAGAACAAAAGCAACTGGCGGTGGCTAGCACCGAGGTCGATGACATTGAAGATACGCCCGATCCGGGCTGGGCGGGCAACCGGCTGCTGGCCTACAGCGGCATTGCCAAAGCCGCGGCCTGGTTTGTGGGCGGCTTTGTCGGCCTGCAGGCCGCTATGCTGGTGGTGGGTGCGGGCCAGTTGCATTGGAGTCTTGGACTGGGCGCGGGTTTGCTGGTGGGCATCCCCGGTGTCTGGTTGATTCACAAACTCTGGCGCGCCCGGCGCAATATGCGGCGGGTGGAAGCGTTGGAAGGTTTGCGCATTGAGGCGGGCCAACTGCGGGTTGGTGCGGTGGATGGCGTGTTCGGACCCTGGTCGGAACAGGTGAAAAGCTTGCTGCCCTCGTCGTCGGCCTGGTTCAGCCGGCTGGCCCAACGCACCGGCGAATACGCCAACGACAACGAGCGCTTTGACTATTTTGATCAACTGTTGGCCGCCCAATGCGACCAGCAGGCGCAGGCTGCGGTTGTGCGCGCGACCCGGCGCACGGCGTTGGGGGTTGCGGCCAGCCCGTTTCTGGCGCTGGACCTTATCCTGGCGGTGGCGGGCAATTTGTCGTTGATCGGGCAGGTGGCCCGCGCCTACGGCTTGCCGCCCAGTCCCTTTCTGGAAACCCGGTTACTGCTTCAGGTCTATCGCCAGATTGCCACCATGGGTGCCATTGAGTTGGGTTCGGAAGTGGCGGGGCAGGCCTTGTCTCATGAGGTGCTCGCACGCTTGTCGGGCCGTGTGGCCCAGGGTTTTTCCGCCGGCCTCTACACCTACCGCATCGGCATCACCGCCATGAGCCTGTGCCGTCCGTTGGCCTTCAGTGAACAAACCAAGCCGCGCCCGGGCCGTTTGTTTGCCGATCTTTTCAAAAAGCTGGAGGGCGAGGTGTAGGGCGGTTTCTTCCCCTAATGCGGGCATTTTCGGGGATTCTTTTCCCGAAATAACTGTTTGGGGGCACGGATAGAGACAAACTGCTGATTTACAAGCCCTATACTGAGTTAGTCTGGCCGTTG
>JAUIHG010000381.1 GCA_030432405.1 Bacteroidia bacterium
AAGTAGTCAATTCGGAATTGGAGCGCGAGCTGGCCGAACGCCTGGAGATTGCCGGGGTGCGCATCATCGAGGCCCGCATCAACCACCTGGCCTATGCCGAGGAAATTGCGGGGGCCATGTTGCAGCGCCAGCAGGCCACGGCAGTGATCGCCGCCCGGCGAAAGATTGTCGAAGGCGCTGTGGGCATGGTGGAAATGGCGCTCGAGCAGCTTGAGAAAGACCAAATCATCAACCTGGATCCCGAGCGCACGGCCAATATGGTGTCCAACCTCATGGTGGTGTTGTGTTCGGACAAATCGGCCAGCCCGGTGGTCAACACCGGAAGCCTCTACTAGATGCCCGGTAGCAACAAGAAACGGAAGTCCTTTGTCCTGCGCATCCGGCCCGAAGATTACGCGGCCCTGGAGCGCTGGGCGGGGGACGAATTCCGCAGCATCAACGGCCAAATGGAGTACCTGCTCCATGAGGCCTTGCGGCGTTCAGGGCGTCTGCCCCAAGCCCAGGAAGGGCAGCAGAATCAGGAACAGGACGGCGGATCGGACGCACAAAAAGACAGCAAGTAGCCGTCCTTGGTTCGGGCGAATCCTATTTTCGGGCCATGCTGGAAGCCCTCCTGACGCCCGATGCGCTGATTGCCCTTTTGACCCTGACCCTGCTGGAGGTTGTCCTGGGCATCGACAACATCATTTTCATTTCCATTGTGGCCGGCCGCCTGCCGGCCGAACGGCGACCCCGCGCCCGCAACATCGGCCTGCTGATGGCCATGGGTTTGCGTCTGGTGCTGCTGCTGGGCCTCGGCTTTATTCTGGAATTGAACGAGCCCTTGTTCCATTTGCCTTTTTCCTTGCCTGGCGGCGAAGACCATGCCGCCGCCGCAGCCGGTCACGCCGCCGAGGCAGTTTCCAATGCGGCCAAAGGCACCGGCATCAGCGGTAAGGACCTCTTGCTTTTGGTCGGGGGACTGTTCCTTTTGGGCAAAAGCGTTTCGGAAATCCACCAGAAAATGGAAGGGGAGGAGCACCATCAAAAAAAAGGTGTCGCATCAAGCATGGGCCAGGTGATTGCACAGATTGCGCTGATCAACCTGGTCTTCAGTTTTGATTCCATTTTGACCGCCATTGGCCTGACCGACATTGTGGCGGTCATGATGATTGCGGTGGTGGTTTCGGTTTTGGTCATGATGGCTTTTGCCGGTCCCATTGCCACCTTCATCGAAAAGCACCCGACTTTCCAGATCCTGGCCCTTTCCTTTTTGATTTTGATCGGCTTCACCCTGATTGTGGAGGCCCTGCATGTGCATGTGG
>JAUIHG010000188.1 GCA_030432405.1 Bacteroidia bacterium
TGGCGGGCAGTCTTCGCCGGCAGGCCCATGTCCGAAATGCTGGCCGCTTCCACGGGCATCAACCTCAAAACATACGGCCCCGGTGCCCTGAGCACGGCAGGCTACCGCGGTGGAGCGGCACGGCATACGGCGGTGCGCTGGAACGGCATGCGCCTCAACAGCCCTTTGCATGGATCGGTGGACCTGAACCTGTTGCCGATTGGGGGCATGGAGCGCATTCGGCTGGATGCCGGCGCCTCCGCGGCTGCCCAAAGCGGGGGCACGCCGGGTGGCCTGCTGGACCTGCACACCGGGACCGATGCAGTTCAGGCTGTTGGAGCATTGGAGCTGAACGGTGGCATGGGGGCCTTTGGATTGATGCATGGGGGTGGTGTGGCCCGGTATGGCAAGGACCAAAACGCCGCCCGCAGCTGGTCGGCGCGCAGCAGCGGACAATGGAGCACGGCCCGGTGGGATTATCCGTTGCGGCATCCCGACTGGGGAGACCTGGGCCGCATGCCGGATCAGGAGCTTGAACGCATCCAGTGGCAACAGGACCTGGCAGGGCACAACGCCAAAGGGGACCGGTGGCATGCCGCCGCCGCCATCAGCCATGTGGACCGGCTTCTGGCACCGGCGCTTTTTGCCACGGACCAGGGGGAGTCGGAGCGCGACCGGATGGGCGTGGCCACGCTGCAATGGCAAACGCGCCCTATGGATGGCGCCCGCAACTGGTCCGCCTTTGTCCGTTCGGGATGGGCCGCCGACCAGGTGCTGTACCGAAACCGCCAGGCCGGGATCGTTTCCCGATCCGAAGCCCACAGTGTGGAAGCGGGCGGCGGTGCTTCCTGGCACCCGGTGCAAAACTGGCACCTGGAGGCCCAGGCCTTCCTGCGCCGGGAGAGCGGGCGCTCCGGTGGCCTCCTTGATCCTGATGCCCTTGCAGGCGGCACCGACACCAGCGTGCTGCGTTGGGAACAGCGCCTGCGGGCGTCCGCCGTTTGGCGTCCATCCAGTGCCCTGGCCGTACGTTTGGACCTGCTGCAGGACCGTTATGGAGGGCGGTGGCAGCCCACTTTACCGGCTTTGCACCTGCGGTGGCAACATCGCTTTGCACCGTTGGTCCTGCAATGGGAGGCCGGCATTGCCCGTCATTATACCCGGCCCGCCCTCAACGACCTGTATTGGCACCCGGGCGGCAATCCCGCACTGGATGCAGAACGCGGTTGGAATGCGGACCTGGAAGCCCAACTGCAGGGCCATGGCCCCAACGGCCAATGGACCCTGGTGGTGCAGGGGTGGGGCCAGGACATCCGCAACTGGATCCAATGGACACCCGGGCACGGCGGCTATTGGGCAGCCGGCAACATCGGCCGCGTTCGGGGTGCGGGCATGGAAAGCCGCCTGGAATGGCGCTGGCCAAAGCGGGGGCGTGCTTCCGGCGGGTCCTGGATGGGGCAGCTGCTGTATGCGTGGACCCGGCTTCACCCGCAGGGCGGAACGGTGTTGCTGCTTCAGCCCGAGCACCGGGCCTCCGGTCTGCTGGGGTATAGCAGCAAACGCCATCCGATGGCCAACGGGACCTTGGCCTGGTCGGCCGGGATGCGTGCTGTTGCCGTGGGCCGGCGCTTTGCCGCCTCGGACGGGACCCGAGCCTTGCCGGCATATGCACCCCTGGGGCTGGACCTGGGCCTGGTCTACAGGGGGCCACGCTGGCATGCCCGATTTGGTGCCCACCTGGAAAATGCAGCCAACAGTTGGATGGATGCCGCCTGGAACCGGCCTATGCCGGGACGTTGGTGGCGCAGCAGCCTGACGCTGGGCTGGCATGGAAAGGCCGATGCCCAGTGAATACCCCGGGCATGCGCACCGATGCCTGCACCCAACATACCCCAAAACCCTAAACGTTCAACACCCTTTCATGCTCCTATTCAACCGTTCGCCCCTGGTCACACACCGCAACAGCCGTCGCTTTCCGGGGCAACCAATGCCGGGCTCCACGGCCGCCTTGCTCATGCTGGTTATCCTGGTTTTCCAGGCTTGCAACGATCCGGCGCCCACGCCTCCGGCGGGTGCCTTTTCCGATGGGGTATTTGTGGTTTGTGAAGGCGTTTTTGGCAGCGCCAGTGCGCAGTTGGATTACCTGAGCCGCGATGGTGTGCTGCAATCGGCCGTGTTCGCGCAAGCCAACGGCGGCCTCCCGCTGGGGGATGTGGCCCAAAGCATGATGGCCGATGGCGACGGCTATTGGTTGGTGGTCAACAATTCGGCCACCGTACACCGCCTCAACGGCGAAGACCTGGTCTCTGAAGCCACGTTTGAAGACCAGGCCTCTCCCCGGTACACCATGCCCACCAGTAGCGGCGATGCCGTGCTGGTGACGGACCTTTTTGCGGGACAGGTGGCCGTCAGCGACCGCGATGGCAATCTGCTGCGCACCCTGGATGCCAATGGCGGTTGGACGGAGCGGATGGTCCGCACCGCAGACGGCCGCATTTGGGTGGCCGATCTGGGCAACAACCTGCTGCGCATGGCAGACGCCGGTGCCACGGGCTGGGTGGACTCTGTGGCGACCGGCACCGAGCCCGAAGGCTTGGTGGTCGATGCCAACGGCCGAATCTGGGTGTTATGCACCGGCGGCTTTTTTGCCCCTCAACCGCGCCTGCAGGCTTTTGACAACAGCGGGACGATGGTGGCGGATTTTGCGCTGGACACGCTCGCGGGCTACCCCAACAACCTGGAGCTTTCGCCTGACGGGCGAACGCTGTATTGGATTTCCAGCCAGGGCCTGCACCGCATGGCCATCGACGCAGCCGCGCCGGATGCCGGAGCCTGGGTGCCTTCTGCTGGTGCCAATTGGTATGCCCTGGGCTGTGATGCGCAAACTGGCATCCTCTACGTGGGCGATGCTCGGGATTTTGCTTCCGCAGGTCGGGTCAGCCGCTACAGCAGCGGCGGCACCCTGATTGATGGTTTTGATGTGGGCATCAGCCCGGGCCATTTTTGTTTTACGCAATGATGTGTTTTCCCTTACCCGCACGATGCGGTGGCCCTGCGGGGTTTCTGCCGGTGCTCCTCGTTCTCCTCGTGGGTTTCCTTCTGGGAGCCTGCCGGGGGGGCGAGGGCGCTACCGGATCACGCGATGCTGCAACCCGGCCATTGAAAGCGCCGGACAAGGTGGACAGCATGCTGGACCTCCGGCATGCCCGCGGCTTTGCCGTCGCATGGCGTGAGGGCCTGGCCCATGTGTATGTGGGCAATGGTGCGGCCATGGAGGCGCAAGCAGCAGACGGTGCTAAGGCCGTGGACCGTGATTCCATAGAGGCGGTTTTGCTGCAATCAGACCAGTCGTTCCATTATATCCTGCTGCCCAAAACCGCATCCAACGCGGAGGAAAAACTGCACGCCACCTGGCCGGACGCACAGATTCTCCACACGCCGGTACAGCGGGCGGCTCTGGTCAGCACTACCCATGCGGCCCTGTTCAGCGCCTTGGGCGCGCAGGATGCGGTTGCGGGACTGGCCTGGTCAGGCAACGCATTTGATCCGGTGCTTCGCGCGCGCGCGAACACCGGTAGCCTGGCCAATCTCGGCCTGGATGCAGACATCCATTTGGAAGCGGTTCTGGCGCTGAACCCGGATATGGTGATGACCTATACCACCACCGATCCGGCCTATGGCGCCTACGCCAAATTGCGGGCCTTGGATTTGCCCGTTGTGGTCAATGGAGAATTCAAAGAGCCGCATCCCCTGGCCCAGGCCGAATGGGTGCGGCTGGCCGGGTTGCTGCTGGACCGGGCCCGGATGGCCGACACCTTGTTTGCCGGCGTGGAGCAGCGCTACCGTGCCTGGCAGGACAGCGCTCAATTATGGATTGATCGTTCCAACATAAAGCCCCGGGTCTTTACGGGTATGGATTGGCAGGGCCAATGGACCGTGCCACAGGGCCAAAGTTTTCCCGCACGCTACCTGGCCGATGCCGGTGGGGCCTATTTGTGGGCGGAAAGCCCGGGACGGGGCAGCCTGTTTCTGGACGTCGAGCAAGTCCTGGACAAAGCCCTGGATGCCGAATACTGGTTGCATCCGGGTGCGGCCAGAAGCCTGGTGGATTTGGAAGCGGCCGATCCCAGGGTCCGTCATTTTGAGGCGTTCCAAACCGGTCAGGTCTACAACAACGATGCCCGCCTGAGCCCGGCAGGTGGAAACGACTACTGGGAATCCGCCGTGGTGCGTCCGGACCGGGTGTTGAGGGACCTGGTGCTGATCCTGCATGCCCGCCCAAAGGGAAATGGGCATACGGAGGACGCGCGAGAGATTACGGAACGCTTGTTCTATTACCGCCAATTGCCCCGCCGTTGACCGGTTTCGCATTTGCCGATGCCCTGGATTCCAAGGACACAGCGCGCCTGCGTCTGGGGGTCCTGTTGGGTTTGCTGGCATTGGCTTTGGGCGCGGCCTTTTTGGACCTATGGTTCGGTCCGGTCCAAATTCCTGCAGGCCAGGTCTGGGCAGCATTGATCGGCCAGGATGTGGATGAACGGGTACGGCTCCTTGTTCTGGAAAGCCGCGTGCCCCGCACCTGGACAGCTGCAGCCTGTGGAGCTGCCCTGGCCATCAGCGGTCTGTTGATGCAGACGTTTTTTCGCAACCCCGTTGCCGGACCCTATCTGTTGGGGGTCAGTTCGGGCGCAAGCCTGGGCGTGGCGCTGGTGGTGCTCGGTTCCGGTGGAGCACTGTTGTATGGATTGGGCATCGGTTCGGCGGTACCGCTTCGGATGCTGGCCGCCGGCATGGGTGCAGCGGCCATGATGGGCCTTATGGCCGCATTGGCCGTTCGCGTGCGGGATTTGGCCACGCTGCTGATCATTGGCCTGATGGCGGCCAGTTTTCTTTCCGCGGTGGTGGGCATCCTGCAATACTTTGCCGCACCCGAGGCCTTGCGGGATTTCATTTTCTGGACTTTCGGCAAACTGGACCTGACCCATGGAAGCCAGATTCGGATCCTGGTGGGGGTGGCACTGACCGGACTGGTGGTGGCCTGGGCTGTAGGTCCTTCCCTGGATGTGCTCCTGCTCGGCGAAGGATATGCCCGCAGTTTGGGCCTGCGCATCCAGCGGCTGCGGCTTGTGCTGGTTTGCCTTACCGCGCTTTTGGCCGGTACCTGTACGGCGTATTGTGGGCCTATTGCCTTTGTTGGCATCGCGGTTCCCCATGCAGTCCGTGGCCTGGTCGGGCAGGCACCGCACCGCTACCTGGTGCCGGCTACCGCCCTGGCCGGTGCGGGCCTCTTGTTGCTCTGCGATGGGCTGAGCCGAATGCCCGGATTGGGTGTGGTCCTGCCGATCAATGCGGTCACCTCCATCCTCGGTGCACCGGCCGTGGTGGCCATCGTTTGGCGTATGCGCCGCCGCGGATTGTTGGTTTGAACAGCTTGCCATGGACACCAATCCCGACCATACCGCCCCACAGGAAACGAGCTCTGGCAGCGCGCGTTGGCCAACGCCCCCTTTGCTGGAGACCAAGGGCCTGCAGGTGGGGCACCGTCCGGGCAAAGCGGTGCTCGAGGACGTATCCCTTCGGGTACAAGCGGGCGAATGGCTCGCCTTGATCGGCGGCAACGGTTCGGGCAAGTCGACCCTCTTGCAATCCCTCAGTGGCCTATTGCCGGTGTTGCAAGGCCAGGTCCTTCTGGAAGGCAAAGCCCTGACCCAATGGAACCCGCGCGCCCGTGCGCGGCACATGGCCATCCTGCTGACCGGCATGCCAATGGCCACCGGCATGACGGTGGACCAGTTTCTGGCGCTGGGCCGCTTCCCGTACCGCGACTGGATGGGGCAGGACCCCGAAGGCGAAGCACGGGCCGTCCGGGTGCGGTCCTGGTTGGGCCTTGAGGCCTTCGGCCGAAGGCCGTTTTCCAGCCTCAGCGACGGAGAACGGCAGCGTGTTCTGCTGGGGCGTGTGCTGGTCCAGGATGCCCCATTGATGCTGCTGGATGAACCCACCCACCATCTGGATCCCGCCCAAAGGGTGCGCATGCAAGCCATGCTCGCCCGCTGGCGAACGCAGGAAACCGACCGGGGCGTGGTGGTCAGCACCCACGACCTGGACTGGGCTTTTGCATCGGCCGACCGGATCGGGGTGCTGGATGCCGGCCGTCTGCACTGGGGCACACCGGACCAGTGGCGCGAGGCCCCCGAGCGCCTGCTGCAGGCCTATCGCGGTCAAGGGCTGCACCTGAACACCGATACCTGGCGCTTTGAAGCGCCTTAATGCACGCGCGCTTGCCACGGCGCTGATGCTGCACGTGTAGCCTCGAGCGCTGCATCATAGGGTTCAGCGTTTGGGCACCTGCGCTTCGGGCACAAAATGCAGGGACACCGAATTGATGCAATAGCGCAAGCCCGTGGGCTCGGGGCCATCGTTGAACACATGGCCCTGGTGGGCACCGCAGCGGGCGCAATGCACTTCCGTGCGGAGCATGCCCAGGGAGCGGTCGGTGGTTTCGCCGATGTGGGCATCGGCGAAGGGTTTGTAGAAGCTGGGCCAACCGGTCCCCGAGCGGAATTTGGTCTTGCTATCGAACAAAACCAGCCCGCAATTCGAACACGCATATACGCCCTTGGCTTTCTTGTCCCAGTAGGCCCCTGAAAATGCCCGCTCGGTACCGGCTTCCCGGGTAACCCGGAAGGTCAGTGGGTCGAGCATTTCCCGCCATTGCTCCGCATCGCGTGTATACGGTTGTCCATTCCATTGGACGATGATGGGTTCAGGCACAAAGCCGCCGTCTCCCGCCTGGATCGATGCGGCGGCGGCGGCGCCAGTGCCGGAGGCTGGTGCGGTTGAAGCGCTTGCGCTGGGGTGGCTTTGCGATGGGCTACAGGCCAGCATCAGTGCGGCAAGCAAGCCTGTTGTGAGGTAGTGGATCATGGTCGACAAACGTTGAAATCCCACCCAACGGTTCACCTACTGCATGCATTGG
>JAUIHG010000189.1 GCA_030432405.1 Bacteroidia bacterium
TACGGCATTGTGCAGCGCGCCTACCTCGGCGTGATGATCGACGTGACCAAGGAAGACCTGGGCGGCGTGTACATCTCCGACCTCGTGGAAGGTGGCGCCGCGGACGGCTCGGAACTCAGAACCGGCGACGTGATCACCAGCATCAACGGTTTCCCGGTCCGCAGTTTCCCCGAACTGCAGGAGCAGGTGTCCAAGTACCAGCCGGGCGACCAGGTGTCGGTGGCCTATACCCGCGACGGCCGTTCCCGCAAGACGCGCCTGGAACTGCGCAACGCCCAGAAGAGCACCGAACTGGTCAGCCGTGAAGCCCTTGAAGAAGCCAAGGCCAATGCCACGGTATTGGGTGCACGCCTGGAAGCGCTGGACGCCAATGCCCTGGAGCGCTTCGACATCGAAGGCGGTGTTCAGGTCGCCGAGGTCGGCGAAGGCCTTCTGGCCCGCAATACCCGCATCGGCGAAGGCTTTGTGATCACCGGCGTCAACGAGCGCCCGGTCCGCAGCCCCGCCGAGGTGGAGGCGCTGATCGACCGCAGCCAGGGCCAGGCCATTCTTGAGGGCTTCTACCCCGCGTATCCGTACAAGATCTACAGCTACAACATGGTGTTGCGCTAACGCCGGCAGCAACGGATGCAGCACCATTGCGGTGTTCGCCCGTGGACCGCAGGCCCACGGGCGAATGCGCACAAAAAAGGCTCCCTCAACCCGGGGAGCCTTTTTTATGCGGTGCATGGTATGCAGCAGGTTGGATGCGGCAGGATCAAGCCTGCCGCGGTACATGCTGGTGCAGCTTTCAGGCCTCCATGTAGCTGACTTCCTTGACAGCCTTAACCACCTTCTCCACGCTGGGCAGGTAGGCGGCCACGAGGTTGGGCGCGTAATGCATCGAAGCGTCGGCACCGTTGACGCGGTACACCGGGGCATCGAGGTAGTCGAAGGCCTCCCGCTGGATGCGGAAGCCGATTTCGGCGCTGATGCCGCCATAGGGCCAGGACTCGTCGATGACCACGCAGCGGTTGGTCTTCTGCACCGAACGCACGATGGTTTCCAGGTCCAGGGGCCGGATGGTACGCAGGTCGATCACCTCGGCGGAGATGCCTTCCTTTTCCAGTTCGGCAGCACTGTCCAGGGCCACCTTCATCATCTTGTTGAAGGACACGAGCGTCACGTCCGTGCCCTGACGCTTTACGTCGGCCAGGCCGATGGGGATGGTGTATTCGTCCTCGGGCACCTCACCCTTGTCGCCGTACATCAGCTCGGACTCCATGAAGACCACCGGATCGTTGTCGCGGATGGCGGATTTCAACAGGCCCTTGGCGTCGTAGGGGTTCGACGGGCTGATGACCTTCAGGCCCGGCACATTGGCGTACCAGTTTTCGAAGGTCTGGGAATGCTGCGCGCCGAGCTGTCCGGCACTGCCCGAAGGACCGCGGAACACGATGGAGTTGGTGAACTGCCCCCCGCTCATGGCCAGCATTTTGGCCGAGCTGTTGACCACTTGGTCGATGGCCAGCAGGGCAAAGTTCCAGGTCATGAATTCCACAATCGGACGCAGCCCGTTCATGGCCATGCCCACGCCGATGCCGGCGAAACCCAGCTCGGAGATCGGCGTGTCGATCACCCGTTTGGCGCCGAACTCATCCAGCATGCCTTGGGTCACCTTGTAGGCGCCGTTGTATTCGGCCACTTCTTCGCCGAGCAGGAGGACCTTTTCATCGCGGCGCATCTCCTCGGACATGGCTTCGCGCAGGGCATCACGGAAACGAATCTCACGCATTGGGCTACGGTTTTCGGGGACAGGGTAAGCGAGCGCAAAAGTACATCACGGCTGGCGATGCAGCGGCTGGTAGAGCAGGCGCAATACCTGTCCGGCGGCGGGGGCTTTGCCCGCAGCGCTGCCGCCTTGCTGCGGCCCATCCGAAATCCAGCGGGCCAGGTACAATCCGGCAGGCTGGCCGGGTCCGGGAATCCAGCGCTGGCCGCCGTCCGATCCGTTCAGAACCGCCGGCAACAGCGCTACCTGCCTGCCCCAGGCATCCAGGATCTGCCACTGCCCGCGCTGGCTTTCTGCCACCGCAGCATCCGGCGCCAAGCCAAGCCGGACGCCTTGTGCACCAAAGGGATTGGGCCAGGCGGCAAAAGGCTGGTCGGCCGCCTCCGGCGAAGCCAGGCCCACGCTGGAAATGCCCCGGGTACGCCACAGGCCACCGGACACGCTGCCTGCCCAGACGGTCTGCCCCGTGGGGTCGTTGGGGTCGATGAGCAGGGTCCGCGTGCGGCCGCCCACATTGGTCGGACCGCGTTCCTGCCAGACCGGATCGGCCACCGTCCCGTTGGAGTCCAGTTGGGCGGTCCAGATGCCGCGGCCGTGTGTGGCCGCCACCATGGTGTAATCGCTTCGCCGAAGGCGGATCATGTCCGTACGGACAAAAGGAAACTGGCTGCAGGGCTCCCACACCGTACTGTCCCCGTTCAGGGCCTCGGTATACCAGATGCCCAGATCGGTGGCCGCCCAGGCCAGGTCAGGATTCTTGGGGTGGGCCATCACCCAGTTGACCGGCAGGTCCGGCAGGTTGCCTTCCACCGAATGCCAGCGCGGTTCAGCTGCCAGGGCATTGGTGCATTCCCAAAGGCTGTTGACGCCGTAGTTGCCGTAACTGGTCAGGACGTGGTTGGCGTCAAAGGGATTGACCCAGACGCTGGTGCACCAGACCGATACCAGACCGGTGCCGTCGGGCAAATCGTTGGAGGGGTCAAGGCCCAGTGGGGAATCGTCCGAGCCGGTGGTATCGGCCCGGTAGAGCACCGAGATTTCCGCATTCCCGGCACGGCGGCCCAAAAAGACGGCATGGGGCAGGCTTTCGGACACCGCAATGGCGCTGATCTCTCCATAAAGCCGCGAGGCGGCCTGCCAGCCTTCGCCGGAGGCGGAATCCGCGCCTTTGAGCCGTTGCAGGCCACGGCTGGAAGCCTGGTAAAGGATGCCCGGGTCCACCGGATCGATCTCGATGGGGTTGATGAAGCGCAGGAAATCGTTGTCCACGCCGGCATTGCGCAGGGTATCCGGCAATTCGAAGCCGCCGTTGTTGAAGCGGTAAATGGGTTGATACTGCTTGGAGCTGTAAAAGACGTCGGCGTTGCGCGGATCAAAATTGCAGTAGGAGCCATCGGCGCCGGAGACAAACTTGTGGGGGCCGAGGCCCTCACCCAGGCTGATGGTGCTGCCGTTGTCCTGCGTGCCGCCCAATACGCGTGGATCGCCCGCCTGGCGCGCGATGTCGGCTGCATAGTACTGAGTGACGTTGTAGCCGTCGTTGCGCTGGTAGAGCACGGGCTGGTCGGCCGTGAAATTGTCGCAGCGGTAAATCCCGCCGTCGTTGGTGAAATAGACCGTGTCCGAATTCTGGAAAAACACGCCGTGCTGGTCCACGTGGGTATAGCGGGTCAGCAGGGAGTCGGGCCGGCCGGAACTGATGCGCTGCCAGTTTTGCCCGCCGTCGCGGCTGCGCCAGAGGTTCAACCCGCCGGCCACCACATGGTCCGCATCGTTGGGGTCCACCTCGATGATGAGGTCGTACCAGCCCTGGCGCGCGGCAAAATTCCGGTCCCCGCCAGGGTTCTGAACGGCCGTCCAATTCAAGCCGCGGTCTTCGGTCCGGTACACCCCTTCGATGAGGTAGTCGTTGGCCAGGGGCACGGCATAGGCCACGTCCGGATCCGAAGGCGCTGTGGCAATCTCGATGCGCCAGATGCCGCTGCCCGGAAAGCCGTTGGTCTGCTTGGTCCAGCTGCCGGGATCGCCGGAATCGGAGTAATACAACCCGTCGGTATCAAAAATGCCGATCCCGGCGAACACGCCGCCGTCAGCGGTCAGCTCCAGGTCGCAGGCCGTGTTGCGCGCTGCGCCGTTGCCGTTGCCCAGGACCTGCTCCCAGCTCAGTCCGCCGTCCTGGGATCGCTGCACACCGCCCGTCCGGGTGGCCACATAAATGGCTCCGGAAGGGTGCACCACCAGGTCCTGGCAATAGTGGAAGATGCTGCTGTCCGTGGACGCCAGCCGGTTCCAGGTTGTGCCTGCATCGCTGCTTTTCCATACCCCTGCGCCGCGCACGGCATCGGCATTGAACCAGCCTTCGCCGGTGGCGAAATAATACACCTGGGGGTTGCCCGGATCCGCGGCGATGGCCGTTACCGCAAGGGAAGCCAGGCGTTCATCCACCGGCGCCCAGGCATAGGCGTCCGCCTCTGCTCCGCGGCGCAACTGCAGCGCATCCGGGTGTTCGGCCTGAAGCTGTTCGAGCACGGACCAACGGCGCTGGCTGGGCACCGTGCCGGTCTGGGGGTCCATGCGGCGCAGGGCAGCTTCCTGCATATCCGGGGGATTGCTGCGCAGGACGGCTTCAGCCGGGATGGACTGCGGCGCCTTGTGGCGGAAAAGGGCGGCGCAGCATGCACCCACCAAAAGGACGGGGACCAGGCCCAATAGGAGGCTGGGGGCGGCCATCCGCATGGGCGCGGCGGCATTGTTCAATCGCTTCATAGGCAAGAGGGGGATCCAAAAAAGCGGAACGTGGAAGATACGACGAACCAGCACCGGGCAGGCATTACCAGGCCAGCCGTGCGGTGGCCTGCAGGTCCATGCTGTCCCGCTGGCCGGCCTCGTACAGAAAGGCGCCGGCCCGTGCAATCATGGCCCCGTTGTCCGTGCAGTGGGCCAATGCCGGGATATAGGTGGTCCAGCCCTTTTCGGCCGCCAGGCGGGCCAGGGCACCCCGGAGTCCCGCATTGGCGCTGACACCACCTGCCAGGGCCACATGCTTCAGACCGCTTTTCTGGACCGCACGTTCCAATTTGTCCAGCAGCATGGCAATGATGTCCGCCTGTATGCCGGCACACAAATCGGCCAGGTGCTTTTGCGCAAAGTCCGGATCGCGCCGGCGCTCCTTGTCCAGGAAATAGCGCACGGAGGTTTTGAGGCCGGAGAAGCTGAAGTCCAGCTCGGGCATTTCCGGTTTTTTGAAGCGGAACCGCTCCGGGTCGCCTTCGCCGGCCAGGCGGTCAATTTCCGGCCCGCCCGGGTAGGGCAAACCGAGCATTTTGGCGCATTTGTCAAAGGCCTCCCCCGCCGCATCGTCGCGGGTCTGGCCAAGCACCGTCATGGCCATCGGCGCGTCCACACGTACCAATTGCGTATGCCCACCGGAGACCGTCAGACAGAGGAAGGGAAAGGGCGGAAAAGGCGGTTCGATGAAATGCGCCAGCACATGGGCCTTCATGTGGTGCACCCCGACGAGCGGCTTGTTCCAGCCAAGGGCCAGGCCCTTGGCGAAGCCCATCCCCACCAGCAAGCTGCCCAACAGGCCGGGACCACGGGTCACGGCAATGGCGTCGATAGGGGCTGCGCTGCCTTGCAGGCGGGCCATGGCTGCCTTCGGGCTTTCGCCCGAAAGGGCATCGGCCAATGCATGATCCACCAAACCGGCATCGGCCAATACAGCGTGGATCAAGGGAAGGATATGGCTTTGGTGGGCGCGGGAGGCCAGTTCCGGCACCACGCCGCCGTATTGGCGGTGGATGTCCTGGTCCGCCTGGCGCTGTGCGACAATGCGCCGGCCATCCCAAAGGGCCGCAGCGGTGTCGTCGCAGGAGCTTTCGATGCCCAACACCACAGCGCCTTGCGCCGCAGCACTTCCGCGCATGTCCAGTTGGTGTAAGTGCTGCATTCCTTGCGCAGGGTCTAACTGCACGGCGGCCACTGCTATGCAGCGCGCAACCGAACGGGGAACGGGTGTCCGTTTCATGGGCCGACCGGTCCGGGCAAGCGTGGGGAAAGCGCCCGGCAAAACCCGGGTCAGCGGCACGCCTCCCGGTATCTTTGGCAAAGTACGCGCGTCCCGGTGGGATCGGGCACCGTCTTTGCAGTGGAAAGACTGCCCGGACGCCGGTGCCTTGTGTCTGCGTCCGATTCCACCAGAGGTACCCTCGCTGCATATTCCGGCCGCATGGCTCCCCCCGATTCCAAGCCCCAATCCAACACACCCGAAGCCTCAGGGGAAGCCTCTGCCCAAGCCGCAACCAAGCGGCGCTTCTGGCCCGGCAAACGCTGGCGCAAACGGATTGGCATCGGCATCCTTGTTCTGCTCTTGTTGCCGCTTTTGGCCTATGGCCTGTTCCTCATACCCGCCGTGCAAACCGGAACGGCCAAAACTCTGGCTTCCTGGGCCAGCAAGCGCAGCGGCACGGAAGTGGACATCGAGCGCATCCGGCTTCGGATGGTGCGCAAATTCTATTTTGCCGGGGTCCACATCGCGGATTTCAACGGGGATACCCTGCTGAACGCCGATGAACTCGTGGTCCGCATCGACCGCTTCCAGCCCTTCGCCAAACGCCTGGACCTCCGCCACGTCAAGGCCCGCAACCTGCAGTTTGTGATGCGCCGGGAACGGGATGCCGAGCACTTCACGTTCAACGAATTCCTGGCCAGCCTGGGCGCGGGAACGGCCTCGGATGAAACCACGCCGCCGCCTGCTGGCGAAACCACAGGGACAGCCGGCACGCCGTCCGACACCACCGGAGCGCCTCCGGCGGCCGATCAAGCCGCCTCCGGCAAGGCCTGGAAACTCTCCCTGGATGGCATCGAGCTGGCCGACTCGCGTTTCCAGTTCCTCGATGCCCGAAACCGCAGCTTCCTGACGGTGGACATGCCGCATTTCAGCATCGATTTGCGGCGTGCCGATCCCGTCAACAAATTCCTGCATGCCCGCAGGCTGGAAGGCCGCGATCTGGACATTGTCATGTACATGCCGGATACGCTCAAGGGCCCCAGGCTCAAACCCCTTCCCGAGGTGCCGAGCATCGATCCGGGCGGTTGGGTGTTCCGCGTGGACGAGTGGCGTTTCCGCAACAGCCGCTATGCGCACGACAATGCCTGGCGCG
>JAUIHG010000190.1 GCA_030432405.1 Bacteroidia bacterium
GCCCGCTGCACGAAGGATCCGAAGATGGGCCATGGGGCTCCAATGTACCGGTAGCCCTCGAAGCCTGGATGGCAGACGTCCGCCTGACCCGGCGGGGCTATGGCAGCGATGCCATCCTGGCCCTGTGCCGGCACTTGCGCAATGCCGAAGACCGGACCCATTTTTACGCGTGTCCTTCCAAACGCCAGGCCGACGCCCTGCGTGTCCTGGACCACCTCGGTTTCAGGCCCATGGACCTCATGCCTTCGGATATGCCGGTGTACTACGCTGACCCTCAGCCCATGCTGGCCCAATGGCCCCTAACTTCATTTTGAACCACCATGCCATCCCCTGTCATGACCGACTTCTTTGCTCCGGAAACCAAAAGCGAATTGCACCAGCGCATTGGTACCCTGGAGCCCTCCACACCGGCCCTATGGGGCAAAATGGATGTCGCCCAAATGCTGGCGCACAACAGCATCACCTTTGAACTGGCGTTGACGGACAAGCATCCCAGGCCCAATCCCTTGATGCGGGTCATGCTCAAGACGTTTGTCAAACCGATCGTTGTGGGCCCCAAGCCTTATCCCAAAAACTCCCGCACCGCACCGGTGTTTGTCGTGGCCGACCAACGCACCTTCGACACGGAGAAGCAACGTTTGCTGGACTATATCGACCAGGCGCATGGCCTGGGTCGCCAGCATTTTGAAGGCCTGCCCTCGCCCTCCTTTGGCAAGCTCACCAGCAGCGAATGGAGCACCCTGTTCTACAAACACCTGGACCACCACCTCAAACAGTTTGGCGCTTGATTCGACCCCACCTCCTTTCTTTGGCCGCCTTTCTGTGGCTCTCCCTGCTTTTGGCCTCCGGCTCCCTGACTGGACAAACAGCGGCATATGATGCATCGGACTCCAGCACAGCGGCCTACGGCGGCCAATTGCCTTCGCCCAAATGGGCGCAATGGCTGCCCAGTACGGACACCTACCAGTATGAGCTGATCGAGCTGGGTCCGGCCTTCCGACAGGTCCAGGACGCCAATACCGCCGCCTCCGTGTTCAACGGTTACGGCCTGGTGTTTGGCAACGGCAACATGCGCTGGACGCCGGGCAATTTCCAGCAATACCGGTCCTGGTTCGGGTACCACCGTATCGCACCACCCCAGGGTCCGGTGACCCAGGAGCTGTATATGGATTTCCAATACGGCTACGCCCAATGCTTGCGGCAAACGCCCAACAGTTATCTGGCCCTGGGCGGTCAAATCGGCTTCCTCGGCCCCATCCGTTTCACCCCGGATTTGAACAACAGCTTTCTGTCCTGGGAAATCGTGTCGGGCATCGGTCCCTGGTTCTACGCCCACCGCTCGTTTCCTTCGCCTTTCGGCGAAAGCGACTGGCAGGCCTATCTCGAAATCCATGTTCCGGTAGCCAGCTACGTCAACCGCCCCAAATACGGCCTTGTGCTGGACCGCGACCAGGAGCAGGACGAGTTTTTTGCCCATCCCGGAAATCTCCTGCGCATTCAGCTCGAGCTCGGCCTGAGCTTCTGGCGCTTGCACGCACCCAGACGACCCAAACCCCTGGACCGCTGGAAGCTGGCCTACCGCTGGGAACTGCTCGACATTGGCCAGGGCCAGGCCTTGACCAGCAGCATCCACATGCTCCAGGCCGGGTTCATGATCGGCCAGGACCGGGCGGCGGACAAACAGCGCCGTCAGGCCAAACGGGCCGCCCGAAAATCCAATTGAATGCCGATCCGGATTCCTCCCCAATCGAAGAACCCTATGCGCTGGTTATTGCTTTTTGCCTGTTCTGCCGCCATCCTGTCATCCTGCGAATCCCTTTGGCTGGAACCGGCACCGGATGATCCACTGGCCATTTATGACGAAGCCTGGACATTTGCCGAGCAGCGGTATGCTTTTTTTGGTTTCAAGGATGTAAACTGGGATTCCGTGCGGGATCTGTACCGGCCGATGGTCCAGCAGGACATGAGCTCCGAAGAACTCTTTGAGGTTTTGGACCAAACGTTCTATGCTCTGCGCGACGGCCACGTCAACATCCGCACGCCCTTTGACCGCAGCCGGAACTGGACCTGGTACCTGGACTACCCGCCCAATTTTGATGCGGACCTGCTGGAACGGTCGTACTTCAACCAGGAACAATCCTTCATCGGCCCCTTCACCGTGATGGACTTCGGAGACATCGGATACCTGCGCTACCCCTCCTTCGGAGCCGGATTCAGCGAAAGCCAGTTGAGCTATATCCTCAACCGTTTCGAAAACAAATCGGGGCTCATCATCGACATCCGCAACAACGGTGGGGGCAGCATCGAAAACATCAACAAACTGGCCGGCCGCTTTACCGAAAATCCGGTATTGACCGGCCGCCAACGCTTCCGGCTGCCGGAAGCCCGTGATGCCTTTGGGCCATGGAGCTACCTGGTGCAGGAGCCGTCCGACGAAGGCGTCCGCTGGACCAAGCCGGTGGTGGTGCTGACCAACCGCTCCTGCTACAGCGCGGCCAATGCCTTTGCACAAACCATGCGCAACGTGCCCACCGTAACCCTGGTGGGCGACTGGACCGGCGGCGGTGGCGGTATACCCGCTACCACGGTATTGGCCAACGGATGGACCTTGCGGGTATCGCACACCCAATTCGAAAGCCTGCTTGGCGACAACCTGGAGGACGGTGTTCCCCCGGACGTGCGCGTGGACATGGATCCCGATGACGCCGAAGCCGGCCTGGACAGCATACTGGAGGCCGCCTTTGACCTATTGCCCTGACCGAACACGCCCTACCATGATCCCAATGGCACGCTATACCGCTTTCACCCTCCTACTCTGCACGGCCTTCTGGTGGCCGACGGCCATGACGCAGGTGCCCGTACAATTCTGCCCAAGCAGCAGCACCAACGGCTTTGTGGTGGATTTCGCCGAATACGGCGATAGCATTTACGCCACGGGGTTTTTCACCACCGCCTGCGGCGAATCCGTGCCCCACATCGCACGCTGGGAGGGCAATGCCCTGGTGCCCAGCGCGGCCGTCCTACCCGATGCAGGCCATTCGCTGCGCGTCATCGACGGCAATTTGATCGCGGCCACCTATCAGGACGCCATCGACTCCAACTACCTCAGCGCTTTCAACGGTAGCTTCAGCTTCCGCTACCTGCACGGCGTCTATCTCACCACGGCCAGCGGCTTTTCCGAGCTGCCCAACATTTACGACGTGGTGGAGTACCAGGACCAGATCTACATTTCCGGTGAATTTGACCGCGCCGGCGGGCAGGCCATTCAGGGCATCGCGCGCTGGACAGGTACCCGCTGGGACAGCGTGGGCGGGGGATTTTCCGGCGCCATTGCAGGCTCTGCGCCACTGCTGTTCCCCCACACGCTGTTGGTGCACGACGGGTTGCTCTATGCCGGGGGCAATTTCCGTTTCGCCGGAGGCGTAGAAGTCAACGGCATTGCCGTTTGGGACGGGAGCACCTGGAGCCCGATGGGCGAAGGCTTCAACCGCACGGTGCTCGGGCTGGCCTTCTACGACGGACAGCTGTATGCTGGTGGCGATTTCACGGCCACCGCCACCGGGGGCACGCCCCTGGACCGCATTGCCCGCTGGAATGGCACGGCCTGGGAATCACCGGGCTTCGGGTTTATCCCAAACACACCGAGCGACTACATTTTTGTGCATACCCTGGAAGTCCACAACGATGCGCTGTACCTCCTCGGAGGGCTCAAACACGTCACGCGTGAGGTTGGTCCCGATGAAGCATGCGGAGGCATCGTCCGCTGGGACGGCAACACCCTGGAGACCTTTGGCGGAGGCGTAACCGATGTGGACATGGAGGCCTTCCATGCCCGCGGCACCGGCGATCTGCTGCTGGGTGGCGGGGTGTTCGGTGAGGGCTGGATCGGCGGATTGGAATTGCCCAGTAGCCTGGGCGAACCGGTGACCGGCGAGGAACAAGGCCGCTTCCACCCCAACCCTTGCCGGGGCACGTTGCACTGGAAAGACCAGGATGCCATCGAAGACCTGTACATCCTGCGCAGCGATGGCGCGCTCGTGCAGCATTGGACCGGACGGCTCTCTGCACAGGGCCGGATGGAGCTTGGCGCCATGTCCCCCGGCCTGTACCTGCTGCGCTGGACGGAAAACGGCCAGCAACGGCAGCAGAGCCTGCAGGTCATGCGTTAGCCTGGGCCAAGCCCTCCTTCGGGCCGGTAGCGCCTATAAACCTTGGCACAGGCTGTGCCGTATCCGGCGAATGCGGAAGTTTGCCAAAGGAGCGTGCACCCCTATGGTGGCGCTTTCGGGGGATTCATGCATATTGAAAAAGCACTCCGCAAGCCTTTGTGTGGCCGATGCCGGTCCACCAGTGAAACGGTTGAAGTTCCGATTTCACGGGAGGGTGCATCTTGCGGTTGCGGTGTGGTAGACCTTCAGCGCTTCTTGCGCAAAACCAAATACGAGGCGCTCTGCCCGAACTGCATCCGCGAACTTCAGGGCATGGTCCTTGCCGCCAAGGATGAGCCGGTGCCCAAACCCGGTGACCTGCTGCAGGAAGGCCGGCATTATTACCTCGACGGCCTGCGCTTTGTCTTCACGGAGTACTACCACCTGCTGCGCGGCCGCTGTTGCGGCAGCGGATGCCGGCATTGCGCCTACGGCAACCGGCCTTGATGCACACAGGCCCTGACGGCATCCTGTCCCCGTTGCCGGACGCTTCCCAAGCCAGCCCTACGGAAGGAACTCAGCCTTTTGCCGCTTCGGCAAAATGGTGGTGGAAACGCGGAAGGGTCTCCAGGCCTTTGTGGAAGTTCTCCACACCAAAGCGCTCGTTTGGCGAGTGGATGGCGTCTGAATCCAGGCCAAAGCCCAACAGAATGGTCTTCACGCCCAGTTCCTGTTCAAAGAGGGAGACGATCGGAATCGATCCGCCACTGGGAAGTGGAATGGGCGCTTTGCCGAAGCTCTCCTCCACCGCCCGTGCCGCTGCACGATAGGCCGGAATATCGGTCGGCGTGACGGCCGGTTCACCGCCGTGGTCCGGCGTCACCCGCACCCGCACACCGTCGGGAGCCAACTTGGGGAACTCGCGCATGAACAGTTCGGTGATGCGCTTGGAGTCCTGGCCGGGCACCAGGCGCATGGATATCTTGGCGTAGGCTTTTGATGGCAATACGGTCTTGGCACCTTCGCCCGTATAGCCGCCCCATATGCCGTTGACGTCCAGACTGGGCCGGATGGTGGTGCGCTCAAGGGTGGAATAGCCTTTTTCGCCGGCCACGGCGTCGATCTTCAGGTCTGCACGGTATGCGTCGAGATCAAACGGCGCTTCGGCCATGGCCTTCCGGTCCCCTTCGGGGACCACCCGCACGCCGTCGTAGAAACCGGGCAGGGTGATGCGGCCTTCGGCATCGATGAGCTGGTCGATCATGCTGCACAGCGCCTGGATGGGGTTGCGTACCGCGCCGCCGTAGATGCCCGAGTGCAGGTCGCGGCTTGGGCCGGTGACTTCCACCTGCACATAACTCAGGCCCCGCAGGCCCGTGGTGATGCTCGGTGTGTCCATGCCCAACATGGCGGTGTCTGAGACCAACACCACATCGGCAGCCAGCCGCTCGCGGTTGGCCCGGATGAAATCGCCGAGGTGGGCGGAGCCAACTTCCTCCTCCCCTTCGATCATGAACTTGAGGTTTACCGGCAGAGGACCGGCCTGCTGCAGCAGTTCAAAGGCCTTGAGGTGCAAAAACATCTGGCCTTTGTCGTCGCTCGCCCCCCGGGCGAAGACAAACCCGTCCTTGACCACGGGTTCAAAAGGTGCGGAATCCCAGAGCTCCAGCGGATCGGGCGGCTGCACGTCGTAATGGCCGTAAACCAGCACCGTGGGTTTGTCCGGGTCGTTGCCCGCCTGACCGTACACAATCGGATGGCCTTCGGTTTCGGCCAATTCCGCTTCAGCGCCCAGGTTGATCAGGTGGTCGCGTACCCATTCGCCGGCACGGCGGACGTCGGCCTTGAACGCCGGATCTGCGCTCACCGATGGAATGCGCAACAGCTCCAGCAGTTCCTGGAGAAAGCGCTCGCGGTTGGCCTGGTAATAGGCTTCGGGAAAAGGGGCTCCAGCAGCACTGGAAGCGCCAGCGGAGGAAGGCGTTGAGGCGTGGTCGGACATGCCTCAAAGGTAGGCCCACCCGGCCATTGGCGGAGGACTACTGGCGCAGCAAACGCCGGCTGCCCAGGCGGCCGTCCTGGTCCGTCAACACCACGGTATACAGGCCCGGTGCCAGGTCCCCAAGGTCCAGGTCGGCTTGCCCGGCGGCCTGTACGGTACGGAAAACGTCCACCAAACGTCCGGTGGCGTCCCACAACTCGATGCGCGGCTGGGTGCCCAGGGGACGCAATCCGGACCACTGCACACGGACCCGTTCGCTGGCGGGGTTGGGAAAAAGACCGATCGTTCCAGTTTCAGCTTCCGGCAGTCCGGAAACCGTACCGTCGTTGATCACCCGCAGATCCTCGTCGTTGATGTTGTAGAACACGTTTTCGTTGCAGGCCACGCGGACCCGAACGGTATTGGACTCCGCATCGGGCACCTTGACCACATAGCCGCCGTTGTTGGGCGCTGATTCGGCCAGCACATGCGGATAGGTATAGCCGCCGTCGGTGCTCATCTCGATGCGCACGGTGGAACAATTGAAGGGCGCAAAATCGGTCCCGGCCACATCCCAGCTGACCGGGTACCAATACCCTACCCGCCACTCCACACCGGGACCGGTCGGTTCGGTGACCACAAAGGGACCGCCGTCGTCGTCGGTTTCGATATCGGCAAAATCAAAGGAGACGCCACCCCCTCCGGGACGGTTGTCCCGCACGGTGATCTGGAAACGCATGTCGCGTTGGTCCGAAGGCAGGTATTCCACCCGGCTTGTATTGCCTTC
>JAUIHG010000191.1 GCA_030432405.1 Bacteroidia bacterium
AGGAACCAGTCTGGCCGGTGGGCAGGGTAATTTGCTGGGCACCTTTTTAGGCGTGCTTATTTTAAGCAGTTTGCTTAATGGCATGAAATTACAAAGTACCTCAACCGAACTGCAAAACATTGTGCAGGGCCTGGTGTTGCTATTAGCGGTAGCAATAGATCAGGTTCGAAACGGCAATTTGCAATTGGGCTTTCTGAGGCGTTTCCAGAAATCCAAACAAACCTAGGCATATAAGATGCTTGTAGTCAGGTTTGTAGTGTCTGTGTAAGGAGTTTAGTATGAATCAAACAAAAGCCAAAGTCGGGATTTTTGGTATTGGTGGGCTTCTACTGATCTTGTGGACTTGGTTTTACCCGTTTGTTGGACCGCATCGACATCCGCTTTTCAGGCACCTTTGACCCGTATTCTCAAAACGCGGAAGGCGTGCGGCAACAGGAAAGCGAATGGAAAGCCAACAAGCGGCTGGTCCGCTTCCGGCAGGGTACCCTCAACATCGGCACGCGCTACAGCGGTGGTAAAACGGCCACCGGCAAGGACCGTCCGGCCTGGCTGGACTGGGCAGTGTGGGACAACAGTCCCGGCTACATCGATTTCAACGTGCCCTGGTCGGCGGCGGTCAACTACAACCTGACCGTGGCGGCCAACCTCGGGGTGGATGGACGGGACAGCCTGACCACCACCCAGACGCTGACCTTCAGCGGGGATTTGAGCCTAACGCCCAAATGGAAAATCAACTGGCAGTCCGGTTACGATTTTCAACGCTCGGAATTCACGTACACCACCATCGGCATCAACCGCGACCTGCATTGTTGGCAGATGGCCTTCAACTGGGTGCCCTTCGGCACTCGCCGGTCTTACAATTTCACCATCAACGTGAAGTCGGCCATCCTGCAGCAATTGCGCATCAACCGCCGCCAGGATTGGGTGGATGATTTCTGATGCCTGTCCCGTCAGCGGCCTGTGGCTAATCCTTTCGCGCAGCGGCCAGCATGTCCTCCAGCTGAAAACGGGTCACCGAGCCAATATGGGTGGCCAGGACTTCGCCTTCCGGCGAAAGCAACGCAAAGCCCATGGGGTGCTTGATGTCCATCACGCGCATGGCCCAGTCTTTGGCCAACAGGCCTTGGGTATTGACGAGGGTGTCGAGCCGTTCGCTGTGGTAGGCAACCCCTTCGGGCAATAGCCGGGGGTCGTCGGCATAGGCAAACACCGGAACGGTTTCCTGGGCCAGGCGCCGGAACAGGACCCAATCGGTCATCACGGAGGATTCAAAATAGTCCGTGCGGTGGTTCATCCAACCGCCGAGCACAAACAATACCGGCAGGCCTTTGGCCTTGGCCACCTCAAGCGCATCGGAAGGGTTGCC
Organism: Bacteroidia bacterium; assembly: GCA_030432405.1. Classification (GTDB taxonomy): domain Bacteria; phylum Bacteroidota; class Bacteroidia; order Chitinophagales; family BACL12; genus WGOA01. Next base: position 1,367 of record JAUIHG010000191.1, read on the forward strand.
AAAGGCCTTTAAACCAGGGCCCAGCTCCCGGTCCGCTTTGGCGGCGCTGGGATCGTTGTCGGACCACCAGGCAGATTGCCAAAGTGGGGCGCGTTCGGCCAGTAATTCGGGCAGGGCTTTGTTGTATTGGCCGATGATGTATTGCAGGGGCTTGCCCGTAGGGATCAGGCTGTCGCGGACCATGCCGCCCATCACGGCGATGGCTTCTGCATCCATGCCGCATTCCCGCATGCTCAGGCTATCCCCGGCCCAATTGCGCGGATTCCAGGGCTGCTTGTAGCGGGCCAGGCAGGCCTGCACCATGTCGTGGTTGGCGCGGTAGTGTTCCACCGCATCCACACTGTCCAGGACATGCTTCATTTCCCGGACAGTATACAGGTCGCCCCGGTTGGCCGAAAGGATGTTGGCAAACTTGCGCATCATGGACGCATCTGCAGGATGTCCGTCGATGCAGTCCAAAAAACCGTCGGGCAGTTCCGCCAAATTGAAATCCAGCAGCGGCATGTCCATCAATTCCGCGCAGGGAATGGTGGTCGTGTCCTGGGCGTTCGCCGGCAGGCGAAACACAACAAGAAGGGCCACTGCCGTGGCGGCCAGAAAGCGAACAAAAGCGTGCATCTATAGTGGAGCTTCCCGAAATGAAAAACGAAGGAATCAGCGGTTGGCGTCCACGTAGCCGAAGACCTTTTTCATCATCGGTGTGGTGCGGGAGGAAATGCTTTCCCGCACTTTTATTTCTTCCTGGGCCACCATGACAAACAGGCCGTCCAGGGCTTTGGTGGTTACAAAACTGCTCAGGTCCGGGTCCACCTTTTTGACCAGCGGAATTTTGTTGTAGCGCTCCATCACATCGCCCCAATAACGGGTCGCACCGGTTTTACCCAACGAATTGTCGATCACCGGCGTGAATTTGTCGGTCAGCTTGGTGGTGGTTTTGGCAATAAGGTAGTCGGTGGCCGCATCCTGTTCGCCAAAAAGGATGCCCATGGCGTCGTTGACGCTCATGCTGGTGATGGCATTTACAAAAATCGGCGCGGCCTCCTTGGCAGCGTCTTCGGCCGCGCGGTTGATGGACAGGACCGCGTCGTCCAGCAGTTTTTGGCCGCCGGGGAGTTTGGAGAGCACATCCACCACCGGTTCGGCTTCGGGCGGCAAGGCTATTTTGATCAGCGGATTGCCGAAATAGCCGTTCACTGCCGATACGATGTCGGCACCGCTGGTTGCACCCTGTTTGAGCGCGTCCTTGATGCCCAATACGGCTTCTGCATTGGTGATGGAGCCGCCGGATTCCCCGAGGGTCTCGCCTGCGGATTGCAGGATGGCGTTGACGCTTTCGGCGTCGCAGGACCAGTTCAGGGTGGCCGTGGCGCTGAGCAGCAGGATCGGGATCCAGCGCGGGAAACGGCGGCCGCTGTTGATCCGTTGGCCGTGGCCTGCAATGGGCGCGGAATGGAGGCGGAAGGAGGGAAGCTTCATGCCCCGAAAATACGCGCTTTGCCCGGCTGGATGCGCGTGGCGTCCGGGTTGTACGGTGTCCCGAAGTGGCGGCCCAAGGGCCGTCGGGCTCCGGTCAAACCCCATCGCCATCCCGATGCTGAACCCGATGCCCATCCTGAGCCCAAACCTGAACCCGAACCCGATCCCGTTACCTTTGCCGCCGCGCCTGCAGCTTTCTGCCTTTTGGCCCGCGGACACGCCCTTTTTGTTTCAATCCCCGTTTCATGCACGCCATCCTGCTCACCATCGGCGACGAACTGCTCATCGGCCGCACCGTCGACACCAATTCGGCCTGGATGGCCGCCCAGCTCAACGCCCACGGCATTGCCGTGCGGGAGATTGTGTCGATTGCGGATACCCGCGAAGCCATCACCGAAGCGGTGGACCGGGCGCTTGAGCGCGCCGAATTGGTCTTGGTTACCGGAGGCCTGGGGCCGACCAAGGACGACGTAACCAAAAAGACCCTGGCCGACTATTTCGGGATGGAGCTGGTGGAGCATCCGGAAGTGATGGCCGCCATTGAACGGCTGTTCGCCCATTGGGGCAAGCCGGTTAGCGCCATGAGCCGGGCGGTTGCGCAAGTGCCCGAAGGCTGCACGGTGCTGATGAACGAGCGCGGCACCGCGGCCGGCATGTGGTTTGAACGCGATGGCCGCGTGCTGGTTTCCATGCCGGGTGTGCCTTTTGAGATGAAGCACATCATGCTGGAGCGCGTCCTGCCCCGGCTGTCGCAGCAGTTTGTGACCATACCCCTGATCCACCGCCATTTGATGACCGCCGGGGTCGGCGAAACCCGCCTGGCCGAGGAAATCGCAGACCTCGAGGAAGCCCTTCCGCCCCACATCAAGCTGGCCTACCTCCCGGATGTAGGTGCGGTGAAGCTTCGGCTGAGCGGTACCGGGCCGGACGTGGCCGAGGAGCTGGACCGCCATTTTGCCGCGTTCAAGGAGCGGGTGGGCCGTTTCGCCTACGGCGAAGACAACGAAACCCTGGAGGCCGCTGTCATCCGGCTGTTGCGCGAAAAAGGCTGGCAGCTCGGCGTGGCCGAAAGCTGCACCGGCGGGCGCATAGCCAGCCGGATCGTGGAAGTTCCGGGCTGTTCGACCGTGTTCCGCGGCGGCTTGGCGGCTTACAGCTACGAGGCCAAAACCTGGATGCTGGGCGTGCAGGCCGACACCCTGGCCAAACACGGCGCGGTGTCCACCGCCACGGTCAAGGAAATGCTGGCGGGTGCCTTGCGTGTCTTTGAAGCCGATGCCGTCATCGCCGTTTCGGGGATTGCCGGTCCCGGCGGCGGCCTGCCCGACAAACCAGTGGGCACCGTCTACATCGGCGTGGCCCACAAAGGCGGCTGGTACCTCCACAAATTCCACTTCCCCGGCGACCGCGAAGGCAACATCGAGCTGTCCACCGTGACCGGCCTGAACCTCATGCGCCTGCTGCTGCAGGGCCAGTTGGAGGAGAAGCTGGAGGCCTGGTAGGCCGGTACTCTAGAGGGTGTTCGCCGGATAAGGGCATTCGCCGGCAGGCAAAAAAGGCGGCCCGGAATACCTCCGGGCCGCCGACCGATACAGGAACAAAGGAAGGGCGTATGCGGTGTTGCGGTCCTGCGCGGACCGTGAAAGGGAATCAGTTTGCGGCCACCTGGACCGGGAAGCTTTGCACGCCGGTGCCGGTCTGCACGCGGACCAGGTAGCTGCCTGCGGGGAGGGCCGTAGCGTCAAACTGTAGGCTGCCCTGGCCTTCCAGGCGCGCGATCACGCGGCCGGTGAGGTCGAGGAGTTCGGCCGTGGCCGATTGGGCACCAACCTGTACGTGGATGCGCTCCGTGGCGGGGTTGGGATAGATGGCCACGTTGGCCAGTGCGCCTTCGCCCCGCAGGGCGGGAATGGTGAATTGGTCCGGTGCGGAAAGCGGTGTGGCGTCCACCGGAGTGATGGAGCAAGCGCACCGAACGCGCCATTCATAGGTGGTGCCCGGGGTCAGTTTGCCGCCCGGAACAAAGGTGCTGGACACCTCGAATCCGGGGAGGTTGAGGTTGGCCGTTCCGCTGCCCAGCGGACCACCTTTGACCTGGCAGGCCACCGATCCGGGAACCGGGCTCCAGGAGAGGTTCACACCGGAACCGGTGATGACCGAATTGAGGTTGCTCGGCGCAGCACCCGAGCTGCACACGCTGCCGCAGGCGTCTTGGGTATGACTGCCAAAATTGCTGAAGTCGTCCTGCGCCAGGACGTTCCATTCCGTGGCGCCGATGGCCCAGTCTTGCCGACCGGCTTTTACGCTCGGCATGCGGACCAGGGTGTTTTCGTTGGTGAAACCGGAACCCACCGGCCAGGCGCTGCCCGGATCAACCCCGACTTCGCCGATGGCGTCGATGGTATCGCTGCCCTGCAGCAGGACAATGGCGTCGTCGCCGTTGTAGAAGGTCACGGTGCTGGTGGTGTCGGCCATGGCCAAAAGGGCCGGGTCGGCCGCGTCGTTGACCACGGTGTACACGGCGCCTGCGGCGAGCACACCGTTCATCAGCAGCACATTGGAGGGGGTGGGATTGCCGTTGTTGAAGGATTGCAGGCTGTAGGTCGACAGGTCCACCGGGTTGTCGGTCGGGTTGTAGACCTCGAGGGCCTTGTTGTTGCCGCTTCCCTCAACGTACTCGGAGATGTAGAGGTTGGCGCATTCGCCTTCGGCGGCATCTTCATTATCCAGCACATTGATGGTTGCGGTGGTTGATGCGCCCAGCGCGCAGGGACCCACCACATTGCTTAGTTCGAAGGTGATGGTTTCCGGCAGTTCAAAGTCGGCATCGTCCACGATGGACACCGGTGCTGTCATCGTCAGGGGACCGGAGCCGATGAAAGAAAGGGTAGTGGTGCTGAAGCTGTAGTCGCTGGGGTCTTCGGCGGTACCGCCGGTCACGGTTACATCCACCGAACAGGTTGCGGCCCCGGAGATGTCCACGTTCAGGTTGGCCGCAGCCATGCCTTCCGTGACGTCCACCATGGTGCCGACAAAATTGAAGGTGCGCGGACCAACACCCGGCAAGGCTTCCACGATGATGTTGTCCAGGCCAAACTCATCGCGGCTGCCGAAGGCGGCCACATCATCGCCTTCCCAACGGAAGAAAAAGTCGGCACCATTGGGGATGCTCAGGCCGGCCAGGACTTCGTTGAGGTTCAAGGTTTGCAGCATGCCGTCGGGCACATCAACGGAGGTGTAGGAGAGCGCGCCTACCGTGGTGTAAACCACACCATCCGTGGAGTAGCTGAAATCGAAACGGTTGGAGCGGTCTTCGTTGTTGAGCACCAACAGGTCAAAGGCCACATCCAACTGGTTGACCGTCACCCCGGTGGCATTGGTGAGCTTGAGGGTCAGGTTGCCCGGCGTAAAATCGGAGGTGGTCGGTTGCACCCAGATGGCCTGGTCGCTGTTGTCGTCAAAGGCGTAGATCCCGCCGGAGATTTCACCGGTGCCGTCGGTAACGCCTCTGGCGAAGTCGCCGCCGCTGGCGGAACCGCCAAAGGCCACATCGCCATCGGAAAAGCCGTTGGCCGACCAAGTGTCGGAGTCCAGCTGACCGGAGGTCGGGGCGGGGTCAAATCCATCGCCAGCAAAGCCGGCGAAGTCGATGGTTACCGGCGTGGAAGTAGCCGGCAGGACCAATTGGGCATGGAGCGTGGCCGGGGTTAGGGCGGCCAGGCCGAAGGAGAGGATCAAAGAGCGCATGGGCTGGGGATTGGAGGTTCGAAACGGGGTGTCCAGGAGCGCCATCCGGATGGCCGCGCTGGATGGTTCGAAACTCGCGGCAGCGCATTGGGTGCGCGTTTCCCGCAGATGATGCTTGCTCAATGCTTTGGTAAAGCCAACGTTAAACCGGGTATGCAGGTCCTGTTCATACGGGAGCTGAACATGGTGTTCGCCGGTAGGCGAAGGCGGTTTTAGGCGGCTGTGGCGGCCAAAGCAGGCCCCGGAAACTGCGTACCTTTGCGGCCGTATACGCCCTGGATGGGCACCCAAATGAGCCGATC
>JAUIHG010000382.1 GCA_030432405.1 Bacteroidia bacterium
TGTCGACGCCGCCAGCTTCAGCATCTGGAGCCCACCGGTGCACGGCACGGCCAGTTTTACGCCGGCAACCGGCGAACTCAACTATACCGCCGACGCGGCCTACGTTGGCCTGGACTCGATCGGCTACCGCGTCTGCGATGACGAAGGCCTGTGCGACAGCGCCTGGATCCACATCCGCATCGACGGACAGCTCCAGGGCCCCATCGCCATGGACGATGCGTATGTGCTGGACTTTGGCGCATCCACTGCCCTCGACCTGTTGGGCAACGACCTGCAGGGCAGCCTGCCCTTCGCCGCAGGCGGACCCACGTTGCTGGACAGCGTACCGGAAGCCGGAACCCTGCGCTGGGAAAGCAGCAGCCGCCGCATGGTTTTTGATCCGGTTCCAGGCCACTGCGGCGCGGTGGTCTTCCGCTACCGCCTCTGCGACACCGAAGGCCGCTGCGACGAGGCCAACGTCAGCCTGAGCACCGACTGCCCGCAAACCCTCTGCGTCGACGACGCGGTGGTGGTGGATGCGGGCACCCTGGCCAACCTATCGCCGCTGGCGAACGATTTGCCAGGCTTTGGCGCTTGGGCCATAGGCAGCCTGCGTGTGCTGGAACAACCCACGGCCGGATTTGCCTACTGGCAGAACCAAACCCTGCGCCTGGAGGTGCCGGAAACCGCGGGCGCCTTTGCCCTCCGCTACGCCGCCTGCGACCAAAACGGCAGCTGCGACAGCGCCTGGATTCAGCTGCGCGTGGAAGCCGAACCCGATGGGGGCACACCTGTGGCCATGGTCATCCCGAACGTGATTACGCCGAATGGCGACGGCTTCAACGACCGTTGGCGTATTGACGGATTGGCCGACTACGCCGACCACGAACTCTACATCGTCAACCGTTGGGAAAGCACCGTCTTCCAAACCCAGGCCTACCGCCAGGATTGGGACGGCGAGGGCCTGCCCGACGGCACCTACTTCTACCTCTTGCGCGTTCGCCCGACGGGCGGACAGGAACGCCTCTACCGCGGGGCCATCACGCTGCTCCGCTAACCGTTTGCTCCGCTTTGCTTTTCACTTGCTTTCCGCCTATCGATGGACTTTATCCCATCTCCGGGTGCAGCCCCGTATGCCGCTTGCCGATGGACCATATCCCCATCCCGCTGTACCTCATATCGATGGACCATATTTCCATGCCGCACCGTATGCCCAACCTGCGTTATGCGGGTCCATATCGCTAGTCTTCGCATCGTATCAAACTAGCTCCCTCAGTATTGGAAAAGCCCTGCCGTCGTGCAGG
>JAUIHG010000192.1 GCA_030432405.1 Bacteroidia bacterium
AACATCCGGCTACTCTTGCTTTTGGTCTTGCTGCCTGTTCTGGGATATGCCCAAACGGTCATCGAGAACCACGAAACCGCGCCGACGGCCAACTGGCAATACTTCGGCAATTGCGACCTGGAAGTGGGCTTCCCGGTCGACATTACCATTCCCAACCCCGCCCCCGATGGCGTGAACGGCTCCGACAGCGTGGGCCAATTCATCCGCCGCGACTGTGCGGCCACCTTTGCGGGCTACTTCTCCAACCCGCTGACCGTTGACCTGACCTCGGACAACCGCATCAACATGAAGGTGTGGGCGCCCAATACCAGCACGGTGACCCTGAAGCTGGAAGCTTCCACGGATGGCGGCCCGGTCTGGGAACAGACCATTGCCATTACCGACACCCTGCAGTGGGTCGACATCCAGTTTGACCCCACCCAGATCTCCGACGTGGGTCCCTTCCTGGCCGCCGACGGCTTTACCTATGCCCAGCCGGTGATTTTCTTCAACCTGGGCGCTCCGGTGCTTGCTTCCGATCAGGTGTTCTACTGGGACGACTTTACCACCGAAAACGTGGTGACCCTGGACAAGATCGACCTGCCGGTCACCTTCGAAGATCCGATGACGGACTACACCCTCATCGACTTCGGCGGCAACGCCACCACCCTGGTGGCCGACCCCACGGATGGTTCCAACACCGTGGCCAGCAGCTTCCGTCCGTCCACCTCCGACTTTTTTGCCGGCACCACGATCGGCAACCCGGACCTGGACAATGCCGTGCCCTTTGACAACGACAATACCCGCATGAGCGTGCGCGTTTACAGCCCCTCCGTTGGCGAACCCGTTCGCCTGAAGCTGGAAAATGCCGGTGTTCCCGCCCAGAGCGTGGAGGTGGAAGTGGTCACGACCACGGCATTGACCTGGGAAACCCTGGTTTTTGACTTTGCCCCGGGCAACGAGGTACCCGGTACGCCTGTCCTGAGCATCGCCAACGTCTACAACAAAGCCAGCATCTTCTTTGACTTCAACACCACGGACGCTTTCGACCAGACCTACCTTTGGGACGACGTGCAGTTCATCGGTGGCGGTGGAACGGGCTTGACCCAGATCGACCTGCCCATCACCTTTGAAGACACCGCTGTGGCCTATGCCTTTTACCCCTTTGGCATTGGCAGCGGCAGCGTTACCCTGGCTGCAGATCCCACGGATGCCGGCAACACGGTTGCCAGCTTCTTCCGCCCGAACGACGCTGAATTCTTTGCCGGTACGGTCGTTTCCGATGTTATCAATGGCGGTGTGGCCAATCCGATTGCTCTGGACGCCGCAACCGACAGCATCATGACGGTGCGCATGTGGTCCCCGACCATTGGCGCAACCATCCGCCTGAAACTGGAAACCATTGGTGGCGGTCCTTTCGTCGAAACCGATGCCATCACCACGGTGGCCGGTGCCTGGGAAACCCTGGTGTTCAACTTCAACAACCCCAATGTGGGCAGCCCGGGCATCGACCCGCTGGCCAACTACAACCAGGTGGTGATCTTCCCCAACTTCAACGCCGTTGGCGTGGGCGACGAAACCTACCTGTTTGACGACATCTACCTGGGCTTCCCGCCCTCCACGGCTTGCAACTCCGCCACGCTGCCGACCAACTTGACCCACGTGAACCTGGCCAACCGCGTCGAGGTGTCCTGGGACCCGAACCCGGGTGCGGTGGGTTGCCAGGCCGGCTTCCAGCGCCTTCCGGCTGGTCCCTCGCCGAAAGTGAACGTGCTTTCGCCGCCCTACAACAAAGTCAACGTGCCGTATGCCGCTGCCGGTGCCGGTACCACCTGGATGTGGCGCGTGCGTTGTGCCTGTTCGATCAGCCCGTTGGACGCTACGTCCTTCACCGGCTTCGACGACACCTTCATGATCCCCACGCCGCGTCAGGCGGACATGGCCGATGTTGCCCTGGACCTGTTCCCCAACCCGGCTACGGATTACGTGAACGTGCACCTGCAAAGCGGTTCCGACCGCGAGACGGTGGTCACCCTGACCGACATGCTCGGCCGCACGGTGATGCAGCGCGTGGAAGCCATCACGGCCGGTACCAGCCGCCTGCGCATCAGCTTGCCCGATGTGCCCGCTGGCATGTACCTGCTCCAGGTTGGCGATGCCGAAGCCCAGCCGCTTGAGCTGCGTTAAGCATTTCCGCTACAAGAAGAACATCATTCGGAAAGGCGTCCCTCAGGGGGCGCCTTTCCTGCTTTTGGCCTCCAGCTTTTCTTGCACCCAGGCCCGGTCGGCCATCTGTGGGTCTGCGGCCATGCGCGCTTCCAAGCGCTCCAGGCTGGAGCGGTCGCCTTCGCGGGAGCGCGCCAGCGCGCGAACCGCAGCCACAAAATTGCTGTAGGTCTTCTTGAGCCCTTCGGCCATGTGGCGGTTGCGCTGCAGGTAGACCCGGAAGGCTTCCAAAGCCGCTTCCAGAGCCTGAACCTCATCCAATTCGTAGTAGCATTTGATCAGGATGCTGCGGCTGTCGAGGGCGTAATACAGGTCCTCCATCGAGACTTCCTGGAGTTTTTGGAGGGCGTCCGCATAGCGGCCGAAATGCCAGTGGATGTACCCCTGGTTGTAGGCCACGGCGTTCGCCCGAAGGGCAGGGGCAAGGTGGCTTCGATAGGTCTGCAAGAAGTTTTCTGCCCAGGCACCGTTGCCCGAGCGGCACGCCACGCTGACGATGTTTTTAAAGGACCAGGGGGACAGTTGCCCGTCTTCCTCAAGGATGCCTTCCTCCAGAGCGCCGCGGTATAGTTCAAACAGCTCCACCAGGTAGCCACTGTCTCCGGTATTTACCCGTTTGATGCAATAGTTGATGGCGTAGCCGTACAGATCGCGCTGGTACCGCGTTTCGAGTTTGCTGCCGTGGCGTCCGAGCAGGTCGCGCAGGCGCTCGAAATGTCGGGCATGATCCGGTGTCGTGATGCTCAGCAGGGTATGGTGGAACATGGCCACCATGGGCAGGTCTTCGTGGTTGGACCGCTCCAGGTAAGCCAAGAGTTCTTCGAGCAAACCGCTTTCCGAGTTTCCGCTTACCCAGTCGCGCCGGTTGGCCAGTTCGCAACTGAGCCGTAGCCTTTCGGTGAGGTAAAACAGATCGAGGGCACGCACCGCGTTGCCCAGGCTGTCGTCCTTTTCGTGTTTGCGCCTTCTGTTGAAGTGCTGGTCCTGCACGCTGGCCTGGCGGTAGCCCAACCAATGCCGGTGCGGGCTTTCAAAAGGGTATTTTACGGCTTCCCTGGAAGCGGTCTTTTCCGCCGAGCGGTAATGCTTGTCCATGGCCCATTGGTCGTAAAGGCGCATCAGGCGAATGGCCTCATCCCAGGGCTGTCCTTCGCGGTCTTCCTGCACCAGAAAGCGCTCCACCAGGCTCAGGGACCAACTGAGCAGATAACCGAGCTGTTTTTCCGTGGCCATGGCCTGGCCATCTTCCTCAACCCCATAGGCCAGCATGGCCATACGATCCGGCACCGGCTGTCCGGGCTTCCAATGCTCCAGGATCTTTTGGATGAAGGCGCGAACATCGCTTCGCGTATTGAAATAGGGACTGTCCACAAAGGCTTGAAAGCGGCGCAATTGGCCGGCATTCAAGCGTTCCAGGACTTCAAACAGCTTGGGCGTCTGCATAGGGAAGCCAAAATCGCCATTTTGCAACCATGTTTTGGGCATGCTTCAAGCTCCAGTTCTTGGAAAATATTTGCTAGAGCCAATGATTATGATTAAAAATTGAAAGTATAATGCGTTTTATTTCAGAATTGTGTGGCATTAGTTTCTTGTTAATGCACACATGGACAAGCACAGCAAAACCCTTCTGGTATTGAAAATTGCGGCAAAATGTACTTTTCTGGGGCGTGTTACGGGTGCACCTTCGAACGTATGGAAACCGGACGCATTCGATGGGCAAGCAGGGCAGTCCGCGCGCTGTGGCTCCTGATGCTGGGCTTCGCAGCCCCGGTGCTGCATGCCCAGACCATTCTGGTCCATCCGGGTGATGCCAACAACGACGGTAAGGCCGATGTATACGATGTCCTGCACATCGGTTGGGCCTTCGGCGAAGCCGGACCCGTGCGGACCGGTACCCTGGACTGGTTTGCTTTTCCGGTCAGTTTCTGGGGCGACAGCATTATGTCCACCGTGGACAGGGCTTACGCGGACGCCGATGGGTCCGGGATCGTGGAAAGTGCCGATTTGGATGTGGTGCAAACCAATACCGATTCCGTCCATGGACTTGCCACCTATGTGCAGACCTTCAGTCCCCTGGTCCCCAGTGGAATTCCCGTGCGCTTCGGCGGTCCGACCATTGTTCCGTTGGGATCGGATCGCTTTGAGGTTCAGGTGCGGATACTGTTGGGTTCCGTCGATATAGGGGCTGACTCGGTATACAATGCAGCGTTTCGCCTGCTTTTCGATACCGCCAACCTGGCGGATGAGCCTGATGTGGTCACCTGGACGCGGAACGACGCGCTCTTTCCCATCGGCTTGCATAGGCTTCGCCCGGAAGAGGGCGCCATCGAGATCGGGCTCTCCCGCACCAACCAAACGCTTGTGGGTACGGGTGTGGTCGATTTGGGAACCCTGGGTTTGATCATGGAAGGCAACCTGGCCGGCGGCATCCTGGCCGATACCCTGCTGAACCTGCATGTGGTGTCTCCAGCGGTCTTTGGCCTTAACGACCTGGCCTTGCTGGATATCTGGTCACCTGAAGACAGCCTGGCCCTATTGCCGGTTGGTTTTGGTACAGCACCACTGTCTGAGCGCTGGAAGGTGGGCCCCAATCCCGCACGGCACCGCATCCAGGTGACCCTTACAGGCTTGGCCAAACCCTTGCAGCTCACCTTGGTGGATGCGGTTGGCCGTCAGCGCCGGGTCTGGCATCCGAGCATCGGCGCAAATACCCTTCTGCTCGACGGGCTTGCCCCCGGTTGCTACACCCTGCATCTGCAAAACGCCGATGGGCGTCAGGACAGCAAGCGCATCCTCGTTTTGCCCTGAACCCAGGCCTTTTGTTTTCGCCTTTGGCGAACCGCATTCCCGAACTGCCGCTCATGCACCTTCACCTCGACAAACCAATTTCCATGTATACCACACCGCATCAACGGCAACGTGCATATGTGCCCATTTCGATATTCCGAAAGGTTTTGCCAATGGTCCTTTTGCTGCTTGGAAGCGTCGGATGGCATCTCCGTGCGCAGTCCGTCAGCGTTGACTACATCCACAGCGTACCGACATGCGTTGGCCAGGAAATCCAGTTTTGGGCGCTGCCGAGTCCCCCGGATGGCCCATACCGAAAGCTATGGGATTACGGGGACGGCAGCATTTTGACGTTGGCCGATGAACACACCTTTAACAGCCCGGGCACCTATACGGTCCGCCTGGATCTTATGGACACGCTCACCTGGACCCTTGCCGCCTCGGTAACCTACGACCTCGACGTTGGTTTGGCATGCGATAGCGCGTATTTCATCAAGGGCCGTGTGTACTATGATGAAAACGACGACTGGACGCTAAGTCCGGGAGAAACCGGGTATCCTGGGGTCATCCTCAGGGCAGATCCCGGTCCTTATTATGCCATCAGCGGTTCCGACGGCAAGTATGCCCTCGGTTTGCCGGAAGGAACCTACACCGTCTCTGCCGATGTCTCCGGACTCAGTGGTATGCACCCCAACCAACCGGCAGCCTGGAGTTATGCGGCTTCATTTTCCGGTCCGTATTCCAGTTCAACGGGCAATGATTTTGGCATTGCGCCCGATAGCTTGTTCACGGACCTCGACGTGGATCTGCCAGGTTGGCTTGCCGTGCTGGTTCCGGGAGTTGGAACCCCACAATTTCTGAACGTCTGCAATCAGGGTACAACCGTGGTTTCGGGAAAGGCAGGCTTGGTGCTTCCCGAATTTGCTAAGCCCGGTGCCGCATTGCCTTCGTATTACAATACCATGGGCGATACGGTGGAGTGGCATTTTCCGCCTCTGCCTCCGGGACATTGCAAGGTGTTCAGCATCAAAACGCGCGGGGATAGCACCCTGATGTTGGGCGAGACGTTTAAACTCTACGCGTATGGGCGTACACCGGGGGATTCCCGCTTGACCAACAACCTGGATTCGGTGAACGGAACGGTGATGACTTCTTATGATCCCAACGACAAATCCGTTTTGCCTGCCGGCGAAGGCCCCGAGCACCAGGTGGACACCACCGACGAATGGTTCCACTATAACATCCGCTTTCAGAATCTGGGAACCGGACCAGCCATCGACATACGTATAAAGGACTCACTCGATGCATCTGTTTTTGATATTGGCAGTTTTCACGCTCTTGGGGGAACCCATCCCTACAAACTCGACATCCGTGGCAATGCGGTGGTCACCTGGTCGTTCGACGGCATTTATTTGCCCCATGCCGACGATAATGAAGCGGATAGCGATGATCCTCATGAACATGCCGCCGATTCCCACGATGATGACGCAGACCATGCGCCGCATACACACGACGCAACTGTTGAGGCACATGAAACCGTGGACGAAAGGGATGAATAAGGTTGCCGTTACTGTTTGAACGCATGTGCATGCGCGCCCGGCATCCGGCCTTCGACGCAATGCGCCGCAGCCTGTTCCGGACCGCCCCTCCAGACCCGGTAGGGTTCCATCGGGCCTCTGGCAGGTCCTCCGGAATGCCGGTAAACAGCCGGTCGAAGTGCGATGGACTTGAGGAAGCGCGGCCATGGAACAAGCGACTGCTCCAGGGGGCGGGGCAGACAGTGGCAAGATGCGGCTCGCCATCTGTGTGGTCTATGTGGTCCGTCC
>JAUIHG010000383.1 GCA_030432405.1 Bacteroidia bacterium
TGGTTTCGATGCCCATCGGCTGGGTGAAGATTAGTGGATAGCCCGCACGCTTCATCATCTGGCGTGCTGCCGCGACCAGTTTGTGGTGGGCCACCATGTTGTTCGGTTGCCATTGGACATGAATGCTGCCATCGCTGCGCAGTGTGATCCGATTGTTTGGGTCGGGCAAATCTTCAGACATCACCCACCAGTCTACGCTGCGGCTGGTCATGGCTTTCAGGATCGGCCGGGGCACATGCGGACGCGCAGCGGCAACCATCGCGGCCTGTACCTTGCCCAGGAGTTGCAGGTTGCCCAGCGGATACGGCCAGTCGGGACCCTTGAAGTAATAGTCGTTGACGGCAAGGGTTTTCTGGAAGATCACATCATTCCGCCGGCGCGGGTCGACGGCCACCATGGCCGAGTTGTTGTGCACCATGTAATTGCGGCCCACCTGATCCGAAGCGTTGGCCAGGCCGAGTGGATGCTGATCGCTTGCGGAGCGCAGGAGCAGTGCCGCACTGTTGACGGCCCCGCAGGCCACGATGAAGGTGCCGGCTTTGATCTGTTTGATGGCGCCTTCGTGTTCGATTTCAAGGGCCACCACCCTTTTGCCGGTCTCGTCGGTGAGGAGCCGGCGTGCAAACGTGTTAGCCAGCAGAGCAACGTTCGGACGTTGCAAGGCCGGCCGGACGCAGCATACATCGGTGTCGCTCTTTGCGTGGAGCTTGCAGGGGAATCCGTCGCAAGTTTTACATCGGATGCAGCTGCCGCCCTCTCGCAGATCGATGCCCATCGGGTAGTGGAACGGGTGGAGGCCCTGCCGGCGCAGGCGATCCGCCAGGTCTGCGATGTAGGGTTCGTGTTCGAGCGGTGGGAACGGATAGTCGGTGGAGCGCGGCGGTTCAGTCGGGTCCTCGTTCATCTGGCCGTGCACACGGTAGATCTTTTCCGCCTCCACGTAATAGGGTTCGAGGTCGTCGTAGCTAAAAGGCCAGGCCGGCGATGTCCCGCCCTCATGTTCAAGCGCCTCAAAATCCTCTTTCCGAAATCGAGGCAGCGCTGCCCCGTAAAGCTTGGTGTTGCCACCCACGAAGTAGTGAATGCCCGGACGAAAAGCCTGCCCCTCCGCGTCATACCATTGCTCGGTGGTTTTATATCGACTTTTGAAGTAGGCCGCCTGCGGACTCCAGTTTTCACGTTCCCGTGGCAGGTAGTCGCCGCGTTCAACGAGCAGCACGCGGGCGCCCGAATCTTTCAAGGCATAAGCCAGCGTGCCACCACCGGCGCCG
>JAUIHG010000193.1 GCA_030432405.1 Bacteroidia bacterium
CCACGACCCGCCTGCAGGAGTACGGCTTCTTTGACGCCAAAGCCAGGTCCGGGATGAACTACTACCGGTTGCGGCAGGTCGATCTGGACGGCACCGAAACGCCGTCCAACGTGATCGGCATTCGCCTGAAAGGCAGTCAGGATGCCGCCGTCTATCCCGTGCCTGCAACGGACATGGTTTATCTGGAATGGACGTTCCAGACCGATCGTTCCGTAACCCTCCAGCTGATGGATGCGCGCGGACAGGTATTGCGGGCCCGTTCGGCCGAAGGCCACAAGGGGCTGCAGCGTTTTGCGCTGGATGTTTCCGCACTGCCTGCGGGCCTGTACCAGATGGTGCTTCAGGATGCCGGCGGCAGCCTGTTGCATCGGGCGCCGGTTTCGGTGCAGTAGCGCAGCACCAACTAATATGTTTCGGCGCATGCGCCGAAGGCGAAGGCCTCTGGATTCACCAGGGGCCTTTGTTGTGTTGGTATACATCAGGGTAGGAGGGACCGAAAATCAAGGCCCGATCCGTTTTTGGCACGGGGTTTGGCTTAGACAGGGCAGATGCGAAGCATCGCCCATTTGCCAACCCCAAAAGGCCAAAAACATGAAACGCCTCAAGACGCTTCCCTTGCTCGCCCTGTTGATCGGGATGATCGGCATGCTGGGCACCTCCTGCATCTACATTGAAGACGACGGCCCCGGCCCGGTATTCCAAACTGGCGACCTTGAAGTCCGCGTCAATACCCCCTCCGGTTTTGCCGTGCAGGGCGCCGAAATCACCCTCTACAACACCTACGCCAACGCCAACCAGGGCCGCTATCCCGTGGCCACGGGCTTCACGGATGCCTACGGCATTTGCGTATTCCGCGAACTCCCGGTAGGCGACACCTACTACGTCCGGGCACAAGGCCAGGGCGTCTACAGCCTCGGTTCCGTGTTTGTCGAATTCCCGGGCCTCTGGGTCCTGCCCATGGAGCTGATCTGAGGCTCCGGCAATCCCAACCAGGCGCCTCCGGCGAACACCTCCACGAGCCGCCTTTCCATCCTTTCCGCCGACTGCCGAATTCCTCCCATTCGGCATCCAAGCCCGCGGGCACAGCACACGCTGTGTCCGCGGCGTTTTTTCGCTACCTGCCTCGAACCGGACGCCACCGAAACTGTTTAACACCTTGAAGCTCAAGTGCTCTACCAGGGACGTCCGGGGCATCCCTGCTACCGCGTTGAAGTGTACATTTGTCCCAACCCAAACGCGTGCTTCCTATGGCTTGGCTCAATGCCTTCCTCTCCTCCACCATCGGCCAAAAGGTCGTCGTTGCCCTGACCGGGCTTTTTCTCTGCACCTTTCTGGTGGTGCACATGGTTGGCAACCTCCAGCTGATCTGGGGGACCGCTGACAAATTCAACCTTTACACCTATGCGATGACCCACAACAAGGTCATCAAGGTGGTCAGTTACCTCACCTATGCCAGCATTGTGCTGCATGCGGTCATGGCCATCTGGGTCAACCGCCGCAACGCGGGCGCCCGTCCGGTCGGCTACGCCAAAAAAGGCACCAACAGCACGTGGAGCAGCCGCAACATGGTGTTTCTAGGGGTGGTGATCCTGGTCTACATCGTGGTGCACCTCTACAATTTCTGGTTCCAGCTCAAGTTCGGCGAGGTTGGCACCGTAGTTATTGAAGGCAAACACGTCAAAGACCTCTATCCGGTGGTCATCAACGCCTTCCAGATTCCCTGGCTGGTGGCCCTGTATGTGGTCTCCATGGCGGCACTTTCCTTCCACCTCATCCACGGCTTCCAGTCCGGTTTCCAGACCGTCGGCGTGAGCCACCACAAATACACGCCCTTCATCAAGCAGTTGGGCATCTGGGTGTTCGGTGTGCTGATTCCCCTTGGATTTGCCGCCGTACCCATCGCGGTGATGATCCTCAAGGATCCCATCCCCATCCCCTAACGTCCACGTTGGCCGGTTTCGCCTCCGGCGAAACACCCCCTCCCACAGCGGTCCCGTCCATCCGCTTCCCAACCCACAGAATTCCATTCCGAGATGGCCCTCAATACATCGCTCGACGCCCACATCCCCGAAGGCCCCCTGCAGCAGAAGTGGACCCAGTACCGTTCCACCCTGCCGTTGGTCAGCCCCAACAACAAGCGCCGCATCGACGTGATCGTGGTCGGCACCGGCCTTGCCGGCGCTTCGGCGGCCGCCTCGCTTTCGGAGTTGGGCTACAACGTCAAGGCCTTCTGCTACCAGGACAGCCCGCGCCGGGCGCACTCCATTGCCGCCCAGGGGGGCATCAACGCAGCCAAAAACTACCAGAACGACGGCGACTCCACCTACCGCCTGTTCTACGACACCATCAAGGGCGGCGACTACCGCTCCCGGGAGGCCAACGTCTACCGCCTTGCCGAAGTCTCGGCGGCCATCATTGACCAATGTGTGGCCCAGGGCGTGCCGTTTGCCCGTGAATACGGCGGCCTGCTGGCCAACCGCTCCTTTGGCGGGGTGCAGGTCAAGCGCACCTTTTACGCCCGCGGCCAGACCGGCCAGCAGCTCTTGCTGGGGGCCTACCAGGCGCTGAGCAAAGAGATCGCCGGAGGCGGCGTCAAGATGTACAACCGGCATGAGATGCTGGATGTGGTGCTCATCGACGGCGTGGCGCGAGGCATCATCGCCCGCGACCTGGTCACCGGCGAGATCCAGCGCCACGGCGCGCATGCGGTGGTTCTGGCCACCGGCGGCTATGGCAACGTGTTCTACCTGAGCACCAACGCCATGGGCTGCAACGTGACGGCCGCCTGGAAGGCCTTCAAGCGCGGCGCCTATTTCGGCAACCCCTGCTTCACGCAGATCCACCCGACCTGCATGCCCGTGAAGGGCGAACATCAGTCCAAGCTCACGCTGATGAGCGAAAGCCTGCGCAACGACGGCCGGGTATGGGTGCCCAAAACGGTGGAAGATGCCAAGGCCATCGTGGCCGGCTCCATCAAAGCCGAAGAGTTGCCGGAGGAGCGCCGCGACTACTACCTGGAACGCATGTACCCGGCCTTCGGCAACCTGGTGCCGCGGGACGTGGCTTCCCGCGCCGCCAAGCTGGTTTGTGACGAAGGCCGCGGCGTCAATGAGTCGAGCCAGGCGGTGTTCTTGGACTTTGCCACCGCCATCCAGCGCGATGGGGAGGACGCCATCCGCGCCCGCTACGGCAACCTCTTTGACATGTACGAGCGCATCAACGCGACCAACCCGTACAAGTCCCCGATGAAAATCTACCCAGCCGTGCACTACACCATGGGCGGGCTGTGGGTGGATTACAACCTGATGACCACGGTGCCGGGGCTGTTCGCCATCGGCGAAGCCAACTTCTCCGACCACGGCGCCAACCGCCTGGGGGCCTCCGCGCTCATGCAGGGTCTGGCCGACGGCTACTTCGTGTTGCCCTATACCATCGGTACCTTCCTGTCCGGTGAAATCCGCACCCCGCGCATCGATACCAACCATGCCGCCTTCGGCGAAGTCGAAGCCCAGGTCAAGGGCCGCATCGACAAGTTCTTCTCGGTAGGCGGCAACCAGAGCGTGGAAAGCCTGCACCGCAAGCTCGGCAAGATCATGTGGGAATACTGCGGCATGGCGCGCAACGCCGAAGGCCTGCAGAAAGCCATTGGATTGATTGCCGACTTGAAGGAAGAGTTCTGGAACGATGTGTATGTGCCGGGCAAGGCCGGAGACTTCAACCCTGAACTGGAAAAAGCCGGCCGCGTGGCCGACTTCATCGAACTCGGGGACCTGATGGTGCGCGACGCGCTGAACCGCAACGAATCCTGCGGAGGCCACTTCCGCGAAGAATACCAGCAGGATGGTGAAGCCCTGCGCGACGACAACGGCTACAGCTATGTGGCTGCCTGGGCCTTCGCCGGCGAAAGCCAGGCGCCCGAACTGAACAAGGAGAACCTGGTCTTCGAATACGAGAAACCCAAAACCCGTTCCTACGCCTGATTGTTACAAAGACATCAGCCGATCCTGGAACGAACCACGCCCGCCCAGGCGGGTGGACAACCCATACCGCATGAAGCTCAACCTCAAAGTTTGGCGACAGCACGGCCCGCAAGACAAGGGCGGGTTTCAGACCTATGCCCTCGACGACGTAAGCCCGGACAGCTCCTTTCTGGAAATGCTGGACCTGCTGAACGAGCAATTGGTGTCCAAGCGCGAAGAACCCGTGGCCTTTGACCACGATTGCCGTGAAGGCATTTGCGGCATGTGCTCGCTGTACATCAACGGGCACCCACACGGCCCGGAACAGACCACCACCTGCCAGCTGCACATGCGCAGCTTTTCGGACGGGGAGACCATCACCATTGAGCCCTGGCGGGCGAAGGCCTTCCCGATCATCAAGGACCTGACGGTGGACCGTTCGGCCTTTGAGCGCATCATCCAGGCCGGCGGTTACATCAGCGTCAACACGGGCCAGGCGGTGGACGGCAACGCCATCCCCGTGCCCAAGGACGATGCAGAAGACGCCTTCAACGCGGCCACCTGCATCGGTTGCGGGGCCTGTGTGGCGGCCTGCAAAAACGCTTCGGCCATGCTCTTTGTGGGCGCCAAGGTCAGCCACCTGGGCCTCTTGCCCCAGGGCCGCCCGGAAGCCGCCAAGCGCGCCCAGGCCATGGTCCGGCAAATGGATGCCGAGGGCTTTGGTTCCTGCACCAATACGGGGGCCTGTTCGGCCGAATGCCCGAAGGAGATTCCGCAGTCGGTCATCGGCATGCTCAACCGCGAGTACCTGTTGTCCACCACGCTCTCCGAGGAGGGTTGACGCAATAGCGGACAATACGCAGAGGCGTATAGACGTAGGAGAGGTGCCGCACCATGTGCACGTGGATCAGCGGAATGCCCCGACCCCAGATCCTGCGGCCTTGCACCGGCTGCCCAAGCTCCGCAATTCGCCAAAGTGGGCGTAGTTTGTATAGTGTACTTCTGTTGCAGTACACTGGGCCTTTGCCGCTTCTCCTTCCCGCTGATGCGACCATTCCTCCGCCTCCCGATCCGCCCTTTCCTCGGAGCCCTGGCCCTACTGCTCTGGGCCGGTTCCGCGCATGCCACGCACAACCGTGCGGGGGAGATTTGCTACAAGCACATCAACGAGTCCACGTTTGAGTTCACGCTCATCACCTATACGGATCCGTCTTCGCCCGCGCACGCGGCGCG
Source organism: Bacteroidia bacterium (assembly GCA_030432405.1). Lineage (GTDB taxonomy): Bacteria > Bacteroidota > Bacteroidia > Chitinophagales > BACL12 > WGOA01. The sequence continues at coordinate 5,193 of JAUIHG010000193.1, forward strand.
GGACAGCCTGACCCTGGTTTTTGATGCCGATGACCCAGCCAATACCTCTGTTCGGGTACCAAGGGTTCTGGAAATCGAGATTGTACCGGGAGAGATTTCCCGCAACGAATACAAGGTGGTCTACACCTTTCCAGGACCTGGTCGATGCTACACCGTCTATATGGAGGACCCCAACCGGGTCGCCGGGGTGTGCAATATGGCCGACGGGGCTTCGGTGAATGTGCCCTTCTACCTGCAAACGGTCGTCTGCCTCCAAAACCCCAATTTCCTGGGCTACAACAATTCGGCCGACCTGCTGTACCCGCCCATCGATTTTGCCGAAGTCGGCGTGCCCTTTGAGCACAACCCCAACGCCTTTGATATCGACGGGGACAGCCTGGTGTTTCGCCTGGCGCCATCCTTCCAGGGCTATTCCGCGGCCGGTGCTGATACCGTCCCTGGTTTCAGCTTTCCACAGGATTTCGACAATGCCACCGTGAGCGGGTGTGGTTCCACCATCACCATCGACCAGCAGACGGGCCAATTGACCTGGGATGCCCCCTGCCAGGAATGCATCTACAACTTCGGCATCATCGTGGAAGAGTGGCGCAACGGCGTTTTGCTCAGTGCCAAGCTGCGGGACCTTCAGGTCTTTGTGGAGAACACCAACAACAACCCGCCTGAAATCACGGCAGTCCGGGATACCTGCGTGATCGCCGGAGAGACCCTGCTGGTGGGCGTCTCGGCCACCGACCCCGACGGGGACAATGTAGAGCTCAGCGCCACAGGGGGACCCTTTGCGGTGGCCGAAAGCCCAGCGACTTTTCCGACCGTCAGCGGGGGCAGCACCGTCAGTCAGTTGTTCGAATGGAACACGGTCTGCAGCCACGTTCGGGACAACGTCTACCAGGTGGTCTTCCGCGCTAGCGACGATTTCTCCATCGGGCCGATGGATGTGCCGCTGACCGACCTGCAAAGCCTGCTCATTACGGTGGTGGCGCCGCCGCCCGAAAACCTGACGGCCACGCCCATCGGCAACCGGGTCGAGTTGCGTTGGGACAGCCTGTACACCTGTTTCAACACGCCCAATTTCCAGGGCTTTTCCGTCTGGCGGAAGGTGGGTTGCGATTCCGGTTTTGTCTTTGACGTATGCCAGCGCGGCCTGGGCGGTACGGATTACGTCAAGATCAGCGGTCCGGAGCCCTTCCTGGCCCACCGCTACACCGATTTTGACGTGGTGCGCGGTCCTGTATACAGCTACCGTGTGGTGGCCGAGTTTGCCGAAAGCCCACCCAATAGTCCTGCGGTCTTCAATGAGATCGGCAGCCGGCCTTCCGACGCCGCCTGTGCGGAACTGCGGCAGGACCTTCCGGTGATGACCCATGTGAGTGTGGAGGTCACCGATGCCGCCTCCGGCGAAGTCTTTGTGGCTTGGGTTCCGCCCAGCGCCAACGACCTGGACACCATCCTCAATCCGGGACCTTACCGCTTTGAGCTGGTGCGCAGCGAGGGCTTTTCCCTGGGGACCACCACAACCCTGGCGGACTTCACCAGCCCGAGTTTTGCCGGCTTGACGGATACCAGCTTCACGGATGCCG
>JAUIHG010000194.1 GCA_030432405.1 Bacteroidia bacterium
CCTCGGCCTCCGGCCCCGGGCAACGGATGTCGTAGCCGGCGATGGCGGCTTCGGCCCGTCGGCGCATGGCGGCGCAGTCGCGGGAAAAACCACATCTGCGCTGCAGCCAGGATGTTTTCCGGCACATCCGCGATGTGCTGTCCGATTGCCCGCGCGAGGAATTCTGGGTGCTTTTTGCCAACCGGGCCAACCGCTTGGTGCATCGCGAGCGCATCAGCATGGGCGGGGTCAGCGGGACGGTCGTAGACCTCAAGTTGGTCTTCAAAGCGGCGGTCGAACGCCTGGCCTGCAGCATTGCGCTTTGCCACAACCATCCCTCGGGCAACCTGAGGCCCAGCCCTTCGGACCGTCACTTGACGCGCAAGGCGGTGGAGGCCGGACGTGTGCTGGACGTGGCCGTACTCGACCACCTCATCGTGGCCGATGGACGCTATTTCAGTTTTGCCGACGAAGGCTTGATGCAGCCGCTCAGCGCAGCACTTGGACATGCCGCTGAAGCACACCGCCTGCGTGCGCCGCCCGAATGAGGTAGTGGCCATTCGGCCAAGTGCTCACGTCCAGGTCTACCGTGCCGTCTGCGGCGTGCACGGTGCTGGTCATCCACAAGCGGCCCAGGGCATCGTAGGCTTCCACGGTCCAGGGCGCTTTGCGCTCCGGCTCCTCGAGGCGCATCCAAATCCGTTCTGAGGCCGGGTTGGGCCAAAGCCGAAGGTTCCACGCAGCTGGTGCTGTTTCGATGCCGCCAGTGCTGGGTGTGGTGGCCGCCTGGCGGCGCGATTGCAGGACCTTGCCGCTCTGTTCGTCCAACAGATAGAGGGTCAGGGACCAGCGGTCGAGCGGGTCGGCACTCCCTCCGGGGTCGTCCGGACCCAGACCCACCGTGGCCGGATCCCAGTCCCAGATAAACACCTGCTCGCCACCGGCCACCGTATCGCGGATCACCACGCCGTTGCGGTCCGGGAGGACGTGGCGCAATACATCCCGGAAGCTGGTTTCGCTGTTGGCATGCTCCGGTACATCCGGATTCCCGCCATTGATGCGGTTTTCGGTTATGGCGGCAAACAGGATGCTGCGTTTGATCCAATGGTCTGCCAGTGCGGTGACGCGCACCTTGACCTGCATGCTGCCGTCCTCGGCCACTGCGAGTTCACCTTCCAGGTTCCAGGGACTGCGCAGAGCGGCAGCCTGGGTCAATGCGGCAGCGTCGAGGTCTTCCGGCCTTTCCAACAAACGACCGTCCAGGGCAAGAGCCGGAACCCGGGAAGGTTGAAGGTTCAGGGTGCGGAATCGGATGGTCTTCTGGCTGAGGCTGTAGAAAGGGTCGGTGGGATAAGGCCACCAAACGTGGTAGGCCAGGTTGTTCGCCGGTACCGGCGAAGCGTCCAATACGGCATGGTAGGCGGCATTGATCTCCGCACAAGGTCCGCAGTTGGTGCTGGTGAAATGCTCCAGAAGAACCTCCCGGGCCACGGTTTGCGTTGCGGGCACCGCGCCGAAATACACCTGATACCGGTTGTTCCCGCCTTTGGCATCTGCTTCGCCATTCGGCAGCACAGCATCCATGGTCAGTTTTTGCCGATTCTCATCTGGATTTATGGCAATCGGGTTGGGGTAGGTGGTCCACAACGTGTCCATCGGCAGTAGATCAAGGCCGGTGTACTCCACGCTATCGATCACCGCACCCCCCTGTTTGACCAACATCCGGAAGTTCTGGACGGTATCCGCACCGTAGTTGACCACAGCACCGGACAGGTTTTGTGGGCCTTCGATCAGATACGGGGCGTCGGGTTCCGCACCGATGTGCCAGGCTTCCAGACCAAGGTCCAGTTTGGGTACAGAAACGATGGCGATGTTGTCCACCGCCAGCCCGTAGGGCCAGCCACCACCGTCGTTGTAGACAATGGCCAGCACGAGGGAATCGTTGCCCGCATGGGCACTGATGTCCATGACGACCCTGCGCCAGCCCTGATCTACCGGGGCCGGTGGGAAGCGGCCAATACTGGTCCACGTGCCTCCGGCTTGCTGCACCAACAGTTCAGCGCTTTCCTGTGCACCGGCATAGGCCGCGCCGTAATAGAAGATGTCGGCGGCAAACTGGAGTCCTTCCGCAGTGCTGGCATCCACGGGACGCAGGATCAGGCGGTCGTTGGCCTTGTTGCAAGTGGGGCTTCCACCATGGCGGCAACCGTCTTCATTGGTGGCCATGAAGGTGCCGTGGTCCGGAATGGGAAAATCAACGCTGCGCATGCTGAATGCCGTGCCAAGCACCCAACCCGTGCTGGTGGAGTCGGTGGGTTGTTGGCTCCAGAAGTTGGGAAAGCCGTCCTGGAAGTCTTCGCTCATCAGCACACTTTGAGCAAGTAGGGGGGCACCGCCCAAAAACAGGACCAGAAAGGCACACAGGAGCAGTACCGGTCCTGCAGCAGGCCGCTTGCGCACATGAATACGTGCACGGCATAAGGGGCCGTTCGGGCCTGGTGCTCGCCGGTGGGAAGCGGTACGGGTGGGCAAGAAGAGGTTCACGATACGGATCGCCGAATGTTTTGAAGCGCTGGCACAGCCCAATGGATGGGAACGGTCGTGTATCCACAACCGCCGCATTTTCTGTGCCTTGGCATGCATAATGCCGTTGAATGTCCCCCTGACTACCAAATGTAGGGCGCATGTCACGCATTGCAACGTTGTGGCCATGGGATTTTCAGGCGCGGAAGCCTGCATGCTTTCGCCGGAAAGGCGCAAGCAGACCAGGCCGGTTTATGCGTCCTTTGCGGCGTCCATGGCCCAGGCATCCAAAAACGCGCGTTCGGCATCCGCTGCCCATACGGCTGTTTCGCAATCGGGCGGAACGGGTGCGCCGTATGGATACTCCACCCGGCGGGCTTATCTGGAATTGCACCTGGCCGTACTGTTGTTCGGTTTTACCGCCATTCTGGGCCGCTTGATCAATTTGGACCAAACGCCACTGGTCTTTTACCGCATGGGGCTTACCGCCCTGAGCCTGATCTTTTTTCCCGGGGTATACCGCAGGGTCCTGGCCATGCCGGCCCGGCAACGCTGGCAATTGGCCGGAATCGGAACCATTGTTGCCCTGCATTGGGTCACGTTTTTCGGCTCTGTCAAAGCCTCCACCGTTTCGGTGACGCTCAGTTGTTTTGGCACCACCGCCCTGTTCAGCAGCATCATCGAACCCCTGGTGACGCGCAGGCGGTTCCGGGCCGAGGAGCTGTTGATCGGCTTGCTGATTCTGCCGGGCATCTGGCTCATCCATCGGGCCACCGGCCAATATGCGCTCGGCATTGCCCTGGGCCTGATTTCGGCCGCTCTGGCCGCGACATTTTCCTCGTTGAACAAAAACATGGTCGAGCACCACGATGCACAGACCCTGACTTTTCTGGAGCTGGCGGCCGGCTGTGTTTTTTTGGGGATGCTGTTGCCCTTCCGGTCCGCCTACGGCGAATACGCCAGCTTATGGCCCTCGCCCATGGACTGGCTCTGGCTCCTTGTGCTGGCCTTGTTGTGCACCACCCTGGCCTATGTGCTGTCCATCCGGGCCTTGCGCCCCCTGAGCGCCTTTGCCTCCAACCTCACCATCAATCTGGAGCCCCTGTACGGCATCCTGCTGGCCATGCTCATTTTTCAGGAACACCAGGTTTTGCCCGGCACATTCTACGGAGGTGCGGCCATTGTCCTGGCCGCCGTTTTTGTGCATCCCGTTTTATCCCGATACCTCAAGCGTCGTGAGGCTGCAACGCGGTCACGCACGTTGAAAAGCGAAAACAAATCTGCCCCCAAAGCGGGCTAACTTGGCGGCGATGGCGCCCGACCTGCCTCCTTCCGGACCCTCCGATGCCCAGGCGCAAGGCCAGGGCGCACCGGGCAATTCCCTGGACGGTCTGTTTTTTGAGCACAATCCGCAGCCCTGTGTGGTGCTTTCGCCGAAAGGCAGGTTGCTGCGGAGCAACCGTGCTTTTGGGCAGGCCTTCAATGCTTCCGGGACGGACGTGCGGACTTTTCACGAGCTGCTGGACCCAGATACCGCGGCGGCTTTTTTGCGTTTTGCTGCTGCCTTGCAGGACGCTCCGGCCAATTTTGTGCACGGCTTTGCCCATCCCGATGGGGGTACGCGGCGCTGGTCCTGGATCTTTTTCCTGCACGAACGCAAACTCCATGGAAGGGCCAAGCCTGTAGGCGCCCTTCCGGAGGGCAGCATACTGTTCAAAGCCTTGTTTGACAGCGCGGCCATCGGGATTGCAGTCCTCGATCCGCGGGGACGGATTGCGGACGTCAACGATGCGTTTGTGCAATTGCTGGGACACCCCAAATCCAGCCTGCTGGGCGGTCGGGGCATAGACCTGGTCCACCGTCAGGACCGTTCGCGCGTGCGCGAACAGGAACGCCAGCTCATGCGCCGGCAAAAAGACCGCTACGCGCTGGAGCTGCAGTTGCGCAAAGCCAACCGCCGCCGGGTTTGGGTGGTGTTGACGGTCAGTCCGATCGACCTGGGCACCAACCAGCGCTATTTCCTGGCCACGGTGGAGAACATCCACCAACGGGTCAAGGCCGAACAGCACCTGCAGGACCGTGCGGAGGAGTTGGCGCGTTCCAATGCGGAATTGCAGCGCTTTGCCGTTATGGCCTCACACGACCTGCAGCAACCCATCCGGACGGTATCCAATTTCATGCAGCTGCTCGAGCGGTCCCACCTGGACCAATTGGACCGCAACGGTCAGGACCTGGTGCGGCAGGCAGTACTCGGCGCCAAACGGATGCAGTACATGATCCGGGACATGCTGGACTATTCCAGGATACAGTCCGGAGAGCTGCAGCTTGAACCGGTCAACCTCAATGAGGTGCTCGAGGCGGTCAACCGCAACCTGCAACAGGTGCTGGAACAGCGCCAGGCACAGGTGCTCAATGAGTTGTTGCCCACCGTGATGGCCAACCATACCCAAATGGTGCAGCTCTTCCAGAACCTTGTGGAGAATGCGGTCAAGTTCAGCAAGCCGGACCAGACCCCCGAAATCATCCTCCGCAGCGCGGACGAAGGCAAGCGCGTGCGCATTTCCGTGGAGGACAATGGGGTGGGCATTGAAAAACAGGCCAAAGAGGCCATTTTTTCGCTTTTCCACCGCCTGCACCAAATTGAACATGTAGAAGGCACCGGCGTCGGCCTGGCCTTGTGCCAACGTATCGTGCTTAACCACGGCGGCAAAATCTGGGTGGATTCCGAACCAGGGCAGGGGGCGACCTTCCATTTTACGCTGGCCAAGCAGCCGGCGCGCCCAAAGGCTTGAGGGATGGGAATCCCGAACTGCCGTACCGGTTGTGCCGGCCGGTGTCCGTCAAACGCTCAAAAGGTCCGCGGACAATCCAGGCGCCGGTCTGCGCCGTGTCCGATCCAGACCATGCTGATTTCAAAAGCGCCGTTTCCGCCGGTGCTCGGCGATAGCCCCGAGGCGTTGACCTCATAACCCGCCATGAACTGCCAAGTGCCCAGCTGCATCCCGGCATTGACGATCACGGCGTCCAGGTAGCGGTACCAAAGCCCGGCGATGAACTGGTTGGCATCCGGACGGTAGTCCAACCCAAAACTGAGGTTGGCCCCGGCGGTCAACACCCGGGCGTTTTGCTGTTGGCTGAACTGCACGCGGGGCAACAAGGCGCGGGTGCCGCGCAACCCGAAGCGCGCGCCCACAGCGGCCAGGGGCCGGAAATCCAGGCGCTCGTCCGCCTGCAGCAAACTCACCTGAGGGCGGTTGAGGTGTTGCAGGGCCGCATCCAAAAAGAAATAATTGTGCACGCTGGTGCGCACAAAAAGGCCCAAGCCTGCACTGGCGTCCCAATAGGCATCGTTGGGCATCAGGCTGCTTTCGCCGGAAGGCAAATTGGGATCAAAGCCGTTCTCGGTGAATTGCTGGTTGAACAGCAAACGCGAGGCGTCCAGGCTGCGGCTCCCGAAGGCCATGCCACCGCCGAAACTCAAAAAAGCCTTACCGTCGCGCGCCAATGGTTGATGGTAGGCCACTTGCAGCCCGCCTTCGTTGGTGGCCAGGCGGCCATCCCCGGCCCGGTCTCCGCTCAGGACCAGCCCCAGTCCAAATCGGCCGCCGCTTCTGCGGTTGCCGCGTTTTTTGCCCACTTCCAGGTTCCAGTCGTTGTAGGCCACCAGGGTGCGGTAGGGTACCGGCACGCTGGCCCATTGGTCGCGGTAGCCGATGCCCACCCGGTAGAGCCCGTCAAAGCGGCCGGTGGCCGAAGGATACCATAGTGGTGCCAGCGCGTACTCCTGGCCGGAATGCAAATCCTGCGCGTGCAGTTTTTCGCCCGGCGGGCGAAAAACAAAACAAAACCAAAGCCCGAAGGCAAACGCTATGGTGCGCAAGCGCCTCATCGGATCAGGGTCACGTTGCCTTCGCGTTTGTCTTCTCGGCCATTGCTGAATCGGACGTCCAGTTGCCAGGCATAGGCGTCCATGGGTTGATCGCGGCCGCGGAATCGGCCATCCCAGCCCGTTTGCATGGCGTTGGATTCATGCACCAATTCACCCCAACGGTTGAAGATGCGCAGGCGGAATTGGTCCACGCCAAAACCACGCACCAAAAACACATCATTGACGCCATCTCCATTGGGTGTGAAGGCATTGGGGATGTCGATGAAGCCGTCGTACTCCACGTCGATTTCCCGGCAGTATTGGTCTTCGCAGCCCGCCGGGCTGCGGGCGGTCAGGCAGACGGTATAGGTGCCGGGATTGCTGTATACA
>JAUIHG010000384.1 GCA_030432405.1 Bacteroidia bacterium
CAGCCGTCAGCAGCTTTGGATTCAGTGTCTTTGCTCCGATCGCTTTGCGGATGGCAGGCATGTTACGCTGTACGGCGGCCAAGAAAGCCGCGCTCGCGTTTTCTAACAGGTGCCAGCGGTCAGCAACCTGAACCGCATTTGGCAAGGTCCGTGAGACGGCACCGCCATAGCCTCCGTTGCGGTCGCGGGCGACGACCTCAATCCCCGGACGGGCCCGCAGCCAGGCCTCGACCGTGGCCGGTTCCCGGTCTGGCAGGAGGTAAATAACCCGGCGCCGCTCCAGGTCGCAGATCAAAGTGCCGTATCGCTGCCCCTTCCGCCAAGCCCAATCGTCAATGCCTATAACGCGGAGATCACTGCTTGAGGTCTCAGCCGTGTCCCGGATGCTGCGGAGGAAAGTATCCTTGCTGACTGGCAGCAGGAGCCGTGCGGCGAGCGCCTGTGCCGGACGCCCGCCGAGTGCCAGGCCGAGGTGCCGGACCAGTCCTTGCAGACGGGTGGTACGCCGCGCATGCGGCCGGGTCACGTCCGGTGGAAATCGCTCCGCAAATATCTTGGCTGGGCAACGCAGAGCACGGCAGCGAAAGCGGCGAACCAGCAGGACCAGTTCCACCTTCCGGCCATGCGCAGGAAGATCGGCAGGCCGTCGGCGGTACCTGCTGAGAACATGGCGTGAAGCCGTGCCGCAGCGCGGGCACGCCGCCGTGGCTTTGGCGGAACGCGAGTGGATCCGGACCGTGTTCCCAACAAGTTCAACCTGGTCGGCCTTGAGACCTGCTGGCAGGAAATCCCGCCGTGAAAACTGTGACGCCATAGGCAACCTCCTCCAAAGCCTGCCAATATATAGCGCTTAGTAGGTTGGGCTGCACCAAATATGCTTCAGATCCAATTTTGCATGCCGATCCACACACCGAGTATTGCGGCAAGGTCGAAAACCACGCCTACCAGCTTTACCTGGCGGTCGAGGATGTGGATCATTCCAGGACCAAAGCAAACAGCCCACAGACCAACGGCATCTGCGAGCGCTTCCACAGGACCATCAAGGATGAGTTCTACGACATTGCCTTCCGCAAAAAGCTCTACCGCTCGGTGGAGGAGTTGCAGACCGATCTGGATGTGTGGCTGGCCAAATACAACGAACAGCGGCCACATTCGGGAAGATACTGCTACGGCAAAACACCTATGCAGACCTTCCGAGAAACGCTACACATCGCCGTGGACAAGACAATCAGGGGTTCCGATCAATCGGACGGCCAACAA
>JAUIHG010000385.1 GCA_030432405.1 Bacteroidia bacterium
TGCTGGACAAGATGGACGAGAAGGTCAACGTCCACGGCGGCGCCATCGCCCTCGGCCACCCCTTCGGCTGCTCCGGCACCCGTATCACCGGCTCACTGCTGAATGTGATGGAGGACAGGGACCTGACCCTGGGAATCTCCACCATGTGCATCGGGTTGGGACAGGGGATTACGACGGTGGTGGAGCGGGTCTAGCCTTTACCAGCCATCCCTCATTGCAACCTGCAGCCCGCTCATCGCAGCGGGCTTTTTTGTGCGCGTGTTTTCCCGTGGCGGGGGTAGACAAGACGTGAACGGTTGAACCGTAGGGGTCAACCACGCGCTCGGCGCCTGGCCTCTGCGAGCGGTTACTCGCTCGGATGCTGAATAGTTAGACAACCCGCCGCGTTGTGCTGGCAGTCCCTTGGCCAGACCCCGACAAAGCCCCTATCCTGCCTGTGATCCAATTTGCGGCTTGCGCCGTAGTTACCGTCTTGGGATAACCAGAAGGATAAAACCAATGGGATTGAAAGTTGCAGTGTGGGGCACCGGCAACGTGGGCCGCCCCGCCATACGCGCGGTGGTCGGACACGAGGGCCTGGAACTGGCGGGGGTGGTGGTCTCCAACCCCGGCAAGGTGGGGAAGGACGCCGGCGAGCTTGCCGGTATCGAGGCCACCGGCGTCAAGGCTACCGATGACTGGCGCGCCGTCGTGGACTCCGGCATCGACGCGATGGTGTATACGGCCACCGCGGACATCCGCCCGGAAGAGGCCATGGCCGACCTGGTCGCCTGCCTGGAAGCCGGGGTGAACGTGGTGTCCCCGGCCTTCTACAGCTTCCTGGACCCGGACTCGGCACCCGATGAGGTACTGCAGCCGATCGAGGCAGCGTGTGAAAAGAGCGGCGCCTCCCTGTTCATTTCCGGCATTGACCCGGGCTGGGTCATGGACATGCTGCCTGTGGTGCTGTCCGGGGCGGTGTCCAATATCCGCGAGATCCGCACCCGTGAGATCTTCAACTACGCCCTGTACGACCAGCCCCACGTGGTGCGCGAGGTCATCGGCTTCGGCACCTCCATGGACGACACGCCATTGATGCTGCACGACTTCGCCATCGAGATGGTCTGGGCGCCGATGGTGCGGCTGGTCGGCCGTGCGATGGGCAAGCCCGTGGACAAAATCGAGGTGACGGTGGAACGCCTGCCGCTGGAACGCACCGTGGAGGTGGAGGGTATGGGTACCTTCGAACAGGGCACCCAGGGCGCCTTCCGCTTTGAG
>JAUIHG010000195.1 GCA_030432405.1 Bacteroidia bacterium
CCGCCGAACCACTCATAGGCATCGTCGCCGGAGAAGGAAACCTGCACGTACTCAATGGTCGTGCCGCTGCCGACACCGCCCATGGTCAGGCCGTTGATTTCGTTGTCCACGGTAAAGGGAATACCGGGGAATTCAATGCGGACATACTTGAAGTTGCCGCTGTTGTCGGTCGGGTTGGAACCGCCGAACTGGTTGACGTCGGCAATGGTGTTGCCGGAGGTCTTGCCGATCAGGGTGTTGGGCACACCACCTTCAATGGTGGTCACACCACCGGCGGAGTTGATCGGCGCACGGCCGAGGATGATCACACCACCCCAGTCGCCGTAGGTACGGGTACCGATGGGCTGCTCGGAGGTGAAAACAATGGGCTGGCAAGCGGTGCCTTCGGCGTCGATCTTGCCGCCGCGCATGATGATCAGCGTGCCCTTGGAAGCCTTGCGGCCTTTGATGAGGGTACCTTCTTCGATGGTCAGGACCACTCCGTCGTTCACGGCCACAAAGCCGTCGAGGATGTAGACGTTGTCGTTCGTCCAGGTCGTGTTGGTTTCGATAACTCCTTCGGTGACGACGATCGTGGCAGCATAGCTGACCGATGCGACGACCAAAGCAGCCATTATGGATAGCAGTCTTTTCATGGTTTTGTCTCGGTTGAGGTCTGGTTGTGGAAGCTTGAGAGAACGCAATGCGTGCCGGCTTTTGACCGGCGAGACAAGATTAGCCGGAGGCGTTTAAGCGCAGTTGTTGCGCGCATTAAGCTTCCTTTTCCATCCTGTTAACCGAACGATAAAGCAATGTTTCCCAAGCGTTTGCCCAGCGTTACCTGCATGTGAACAGCGGGCACGGCCCTGTGCACCATGCCGGGATACATGGCGGCCCATAGCCATACAAAAAGGCGTCCTGGGAAGTCAAGGGCTCTGCAGGTCCGTACGGCAGCGGAATGCTGGCCACAAAGGGCATGTGTCGCATGCATCGAATGCCGCTTGTTTTCGCCTTTCAGGCGAACAGCTTTTGCCACAACGGCGGGCCCAAAACCAAGAGGCCGACCAGCGCTGCGGCACACGATGCGACCAGCACGGCACCGGCGGCCAGGTCCTTGATCCGGCCTGCCCTCGGATCCTGGTGGGGATGCAGCAAATCCACCAATTCTTCCACGGCGGTATTGGCCACTTCGAGGGCCGACACCAGACCGATGCACAAAATCACCACGGCCCAGTCGTGGTAGCCGATGCCCAGCCAGATGCCGAGTCCCACGGCGGCCAGGCTGAGTGCGGCATGGATGCGGAAATTGTGGGTCACGCGGAAGGCATGCGCCAGGCCCTGACCGGCAAAACGGAAACTGCGCATGCGCTCCTGCCACCGAAAGGGGCCGGATTGGTGGGCATCGATCCCCTTGGCATCGGGCTTTTCCGGGTTGGACATCGACCGCGCTCCTTCACCTTAAAACAAACCCGCCAGGCGCTCCTGGACCTCGGCGTAGCTGGGAAATCCATCCGGGTTTTCGATGCGGTGCATCTGGGCATCCAGGTCCAGGCCGGCCAAAATCAATGCCGCATCTTCTTCGGACACGGCTCCTTCCGGGTCAAACAGGGCGTGGCGAATGGCCAGGTAGACGTCGAGGTGCTGCTTTTTGCCTTCGGCACGGCGGATCAGGATGGCGTGTTTCAGCGGCCAGGGTATGGGCCCCGAATTGCGAAGCAGTATGGACCACAGCGCTTCGGGCAGATCGCTTTGCAGGTGGAACCAGGTCCAGGCGGCCATGCCCAGATCTTCGTCTTCAAAGAGGTCCACATACAGCGAACGCTCCAGGACTTCGGCCAGGTGCAGCTTGCGCTTGCGCTCGGCTTCCTCCTCACCCGGCTCGAAATCCGGCAACAGGCGGTCGGCATAATAGCGGTACAGCTGCTCAGCCAGGGCAGATTCGGGCAAGCCGGGCGGCGCATCGGGTTCGCCGCTTTGTTCGTGGAAACGCAGACGGATCCAAACCGCGGAACACCATTCGTTGTCCGGGTAGCGGTCCAGCACGGCCATGGCCCAGCCGAGGCGCTCCCTGGGATCATCCGTGGATTCCCAGATTTCCTGTACGCCGTCGGCGAACGCGGGGCTTTCGGGTTCGCGGCCGTCCAGCCAGCGGTCTACGGCTTCCGGCGCGGGCCACCAGGACGGGTGCTGTGCAGCATCCGACGCCTTGCCCTCCGGCTGCTCCGCAGCCGCGCGCTTTTCCTGCCGCTTGGCTTCGGTGGCCTTCGCCCATTCGGGAATGGGCGCTTTCGGTTGGTTTTCCGGGGCTGCTGGCCTGTCGGACCCGTATTCGGGATGGGCACCGCTGGCCCCATTGGGATGCTTGGGATCGCTGGGCATGGATGCAAGGAACGGATCAAACGCCGAAAAATCGGCGAACGCGTTGGGCAATGGCTTCGGCCTGGGCCGCTTCCAATTCAAAAAACAAGGGCAGGCGGAGCAGGCAGTCGGTGTAGCGGCTGGCCTCGGGCAGGGGCCGGCCATCGTGCCGTCCGCTGTAAAAGGGCGAGCGGTGCAGGGCCTGGTAGTGGAACACGGCCAAATACCCGGCTTCGCGCAAGTCGGCGATCAGCCGGCTGCGCAAGTCCAGATCGGCCACCACCAGGTAGAACATGTGGGCGTTGTTGGTGGCGTAATCCGGGATATGGGGCAGCCGTGCATGGCCCGCTGTTTCCAGGTCCGCGAGCTGTTCCCGGTACACCGACCATAGCGCTTTGCGTTTGGCCTGAATGCGTTCCAACTCTTCCAGTTGGGCGTAGAGGAAGGCCGCTGTCAGTTCAGAGGGCAGAAAGCTGGAGCCCACGTCCACCCAGTTGTATTTGTCCACATCGCCGCGGAAAAATGCCGCGCGGTTTGTCCCTTTCTCCCAGATGATTTCGGCGCGCTCCACGTAGTCCGGTGCGTTGACGCTCAATAGACCGCCTTCCCCGGCAATGAGGTTTTTGGTCTCGTGGAAGGAGAAGGTGCCAAAGTGGCCAATACCGCCCAACGGCTGGTCTTTGTAGCGGCTTTCGATGGCCTGCGCAGCATCTTCAACCACCACGAGCCCGTGCTTTTTGGCCAGGGCCATGACCGGATCCATATCCACGGCCACCCCGGCATAGTGCACCACCACGATGGCTTTGGTCCGCGGCGTAAGGAGCGTTTCCAAAAGCCCCACATCCATATTGGGTTCATCGGTGCGGCTGTCGGCAAAAACAATGTGGGCACCACGCAACACAAAGGCATTGGCGGTGGAGACAAAGGTGTAGGCCGGGACGATGACCTCGTCGCCGGGCTGGATGTCGGCCAGCAGCGCGGACATTTCCAGGGCGTCCGTGCAGGAAGTGGTCAACAGGCATTTGCGGAACCCGTAGCGGTCCTCGAAAAAACCGTGGCACAGACGGCTGAAGTGGCCATCTCCGGTGAGCTTGCCGCGGTCCACCGCTTCGCGGATGTAGGCCAGTTCATGGCCTGCGATGAAGGGCTTGTTGAAAGGAATCTGTTCCAAAGGCTGTCAGGTAGACGGTCAGGGTTGCAGTCAGATGGGCTATCCGGTTGGCTTTTGGCGGACGCTGCCCGCCGTGGCGTGGGGATGGTGGGCGCGCAGTTCGCCGGAGGCGGCATCCTGCCGAAGCACTTCGGCCACCACATAGATGGGGCGCTGCTTGACTTCCTCAAAGGCCTTGCCGATGTATAGGCCCGTCATGCCGAGCACGACGATCACCAGGCCGCATAAAAACCAGATGCTCGCCATCAGGCTCAGCCAGCCTTCACCGGTAATGCCGTAGAGCAGGGTGCGCACCATCAGCCAGGCGGCCATCAAAAAAGCCACAAGCATGACCAGCATACCGGCACGGATGGTCAGGCGCAGCGGTTTGTCGGAAAAGGAAAGCAGCACATCGATGGCCAGGTTCAGCGCCTTGGTGAAGGTATAGGCGGTCTGGCCCACCTCGCGCTCGCCGTGGTCCACGGGAATGCCTGTCCGGCGAAAACCCGCCCATTGGACCTGCAGCGGGAAAAAGCGCACGCTCTCGCGCATGGCCAGCACGGCCTCGATTACGTTGCGGCGGTACAACCCGAAATTGGCCACCGTGTGGTCGTGCCGCGATCCGGTCATCAGGCCCATGGTGGCGTAAAAGCGGGTGCTCAGCCAGCGTTTGATGGCGCTGTCCCGGCGGAACACGCGTTGGCCCTGCACCACGTCCCAGCCTTCTTTTGCTTTCTCCAGAAAACCGGGAATCTCCTCGGGCTTGTCCTGAAGGTCGCAGTCCATGACCACGATCCAGGCGCCTCGGGCCTGTTCCAGGCCGGCGGTGATGGCGCGGTGCTGGCCAAAGTTCCGGCTCAAGCGGATGGCCACCACTTCGGGGTAATTGGCGGCGGCCTGCGCCATGCCCTCCCAGGACCGGTCCGGGCTGCCGTCTTCGACCAGCACAATTTCAAAGGCCTTGCCGAGGGGCAGCAGTGCGTTCCGGATGCGCTCCACAAGCGTGCCCACCATGCCTTCAGCCCCGTAGACGGGACTGACCACGGAAAGGAAGGGTTCGCCGGCAGGCGAAACGCCCTGTGGGCCGTTGGTGCTATGGGCTTGAGTGGACACGGTTCAAAATGCAAAAACAACCGCAGCTACACGCGGCAATTCAAGGCGTAATGCACGTAGGGAATGCGCAGCACGCCACGCACCGTCTGGCCTTCCACCTGCGGAAAATGGCGTTTGGCCAGGGCCTTGTAGCCTTCCGGACTGCGCACGTTTTGCCCGCGGTCCTTGCCGATGAGCCAACGTGCGGCTGCCGAGGCTTCCTCATGCCAGACGGGATCCATGGTCACAAAACGCCCGCCGGGTTTGAGCCAGGCGGCCGCATCGGCAAACAGCTTTTCGGAGGCCGCATCGTCCAAGTGGTGCAGCAGGCCATAGGCAAAAACGGCATCGTAGCGCCCTTCAAAGTCGGGGTACTCGGCCTCGACTTTGCCCACGACAAACACGCCCCGGCCGGCATATTGCGCACGCGCATGGGCGATGTAGTCCGCGTTCATGTCAAAACCGGTGTAGGCAATGTCCTGCGGCAAAAATTCCAGGATAGTCCCAGTGCCACAGCCGATGTCCAGAAGCTGTTCGCCCGCTTGCGGGCGAAGCCGCTCCCGGACAAAGTATTGGAACGCACGGTCCCTGCCTACGCCTTTCTGGAACGCATTGTAGAAAAAGGAGCGTTCAAAAATGCCCCGCAATCCGGTGCTGACGTGGCTCATGCGCGGTTCAGGGCGTACGGGTGCTGTCCGAGGGTGTTGTGGCCTGTCCAATGGCCCCGACGGTCTTTTCGAAGGGCATCATCACAAAGCTGCGGTTGTCGCCAAAGGGTTGGTTGACCAGTGGACGGAACCATTCGGGATGCGCGGTCATCGAGTCAATGGGCACATTGCGCCAGTGCGCTTTGCTGCCCGGTGGATTTTGCTTGAAACTGTAGTGCGAATCCCACAAGATGATGCTGCCCTTGGGTGCGGCAAGAACGCGGTCCCAGGTCAACAGCCGGGTTGTGCCCCTGTCGGAAACGGTATTGCCGGAGAAATAATGGAACACGTTGTGGCTGGCGTACAGGTTGCGGTCCTTGCGCACAGCATGCTGTTGGAACCACTCGGCGGCCTGTTTGCACACCTGCTCCTCATAGGTCAGTTCCTTGGGTTCCTCGATGTAGAGGGTATGGCCCATCAGCGCTACGGAAAACAGGACCACCAATACCACGGGCTTGAACCGCAGGAAAAACCAAGCGGCCAGGCCCGCCACCAGGATCAGGGCAACCACGAGATAGCTGGGCTCCGAAACAGCTTGATACCCCGCCTGCATGGCGCGGTCAAAGGAATCGCTGTCCGGCACAGGTTGCAGCGCCACCGGCTGTCCATTGTTGGGCGGCGCGTAGAGAAAGCCGTTGGGGTGGGCGTATTTGAGGTTGTTGAAGGCGGCCACCAGGATGGCGTAAAAGCCGATGGCCCCCAGGGCCAGCCATTGCCGGGACCGCTCCGCGGCGAAGAAATTGCCCAAACCGATGGCGGCCAACATGGCCAACGCCGGGGCAAACTGGGTATAGGCCTGGTCCTGGGACTGCAGGGTCAGGAAGGTGAACCAGGGCGAGGTGAACAGGCAGTAGCCAATGAAAATAGCCCCAAAGTAGAGGTAGAGGATGCCGAAGCGGCCGAGGTAGCGTCCAAAGCCGGGAGGACCGTCTCCAGCAGCTTCCCCCCTACTTGCAGCCGCGTCTTTGCTGCCCGGCAAGGCAAGGGGCAGCATGCCCAGAATGGCCAGACCGACCAGCACCACCCCGCTGGCCGGGGAGATCATGCGCCAGTTGTACCAAAAACCAAACTGCTTGTACTTGAAGGCCGAACCCGCCGAAATCATGTCGGTCAGGAAATACAACGGTGAACTGCCGGGCTCATCATCCCCCAGCGTATGGGCAAAACCCAGGATGTTGACCAGCAGGGGAAAGGCTCCCACCAACAGGGCCGGAATCCATTGCCGCTTGTATAGCAAAATCAGGCCCACACCAGCCGCAATCAGACCCAGCTCAAAGCGGGTGACCATGGCGTAGGAAATCAGCAACGCGGCTATGATGTACCGCTTCTCAAACCAGGCCCACAGGAAACCGGCCAGCAGCATGGCCACAAAGTTTTCCGAGTGGAAGCGAAAGGCCGTCTGCCA
>JAUIHG010000009.1 GCA_030432405.1 Bacteroidia bacterium
GCTTGGCGTCGAAAATGAGGTGCTTTTCCTGTTTGCCGGTGGCCAGGTCCATGCTGACGCCCACCAGGTACATTTTCTTGGTGGCTGCTTTGAGCACCCGGCGCTTGTCGGAGTCCTCCAGGTTTTTGGGATCGTCGTTGAAGAAGACCCAGAGCTTGTCGCCGTGCACCATGTGCCCGAAGCTGTAGATGTTGTCCAGGTCCATGTCCGAACGCATGAAAGAATGCAGGTCACGGGGGGTGAACTTGTCTGCCGTGGCCATGCCTACAATGCCGCCACCGTGCGACCAGGCCATCTCCTGTTCCTTGGCCACCCGCTCCGCCCATACCAGGTTGCCGGTTGCATCCAGGCGGAAGGCTACGATGTCGTACATCTTGATGTAGATGAAGCGAAGGCCTACCACAGAGGTAAACTGCTCGCCCAGGACCAGCATGCCGCCATCGGCCAGCGGAATGGTTTGCCGCAGATCAAAGCGGCGTGTATTGGCTTTGTCTTTGCTGGAGACCTTTTCCGCCTTTTTGTCGCTGAGGTGTGCGGTCAGGAACGCGTTGGAAAACACGCTTTCGGTTTTGGATAGGTACGTGCCGCTGTTGAGGTCCACCTCGCTGTAGTAAAAGCCCTTGATGCGGGCCCAACGGGAGCCGTCGTTGCGGCTGGGGTCTGCATAGGAGCCCAGAGCGCGCACGACCCCGGGACGGGTGATTTCCGTATGTACGGAAACAGGGGTGAACTGGTCGGTGTCAAACTCAAAGACAACCGGGTCGCTTTCTCCGTCCGTGTAGTAATGCATGCGGTAGGAGATGTCGTCCTTTTCTTCCACTTCAAGCAGTACATACACGCCGCCCATATCGTCCACCATGAATTGCTTTTGCTCCACGTTTTTGTCGAGCTCCCGCAGGCGTTCACGACGCTCCCAAAGGGGGTTGAGCGCTTCGTCAAAAAGGGCAATGGCAAACTCTTCCGGCTTGCTCTGGTCGCGATTGATGGCCATCGCCGCCAGGCGCTTCCCGCCCGGGGCATCCGCCCAGGCAAAGTTTGTACCCGCCATGCGGTTCAGGGTGGTAGTGGCGTTGGAGTAGCCAATGGGCGTGCGCGCTCCGGGCTTAAGCGTGGACGGATCAACCGGCTGCAGGTAAAAGGTACGTTTGTCGGCCTTTCGGTCAATCTGGGAGCTCACCAGCCAGAGCTGTCCACCGGAACGGAAGGCCGTTTCATAATCGTAGTCGTCCTTTTTGTCTTCCAGGCTGACAAAGGCCTCCTTCTTGCGCCGCAAATCCTTGCCGTAGATTTCGAAATACAGCTTGGGCGTGGAAAAGGCATTGGCACCCATGCCGGGAATCTCCTTGCGCAACACAAAGATGTCGTCCCCATCGTGGCCCAGGATGTAAATCTTGTAGCCGCGTTTGCCGGACTCAAAGGTGGGACCCCACTCGATGTCGGGCGTTTGGGCCTGCAACACGGTGGTGGGCAGCAGGAAAAAGCTGCCGAGCAGCAACAGGAGGGGGAGGGCGGATCGCCTGTAGGCGAACAGCGCAAGCGAGCGGATCATGGGAGGGAGTTGAAGGGAAGGAAAGCGTGGTCCTTGGGGCTCCCGGAACAGCGCGGGCATGCCCTGGGACGGTAGCGGATTTAGCTGCTGGTGGCCGGGGCTGCCGGCCGCCGGAAGCGTTTGCCTACTTCTTCGCCAATGCCTTTGAAGGAGACCCAGTTGAGCGGGAACTCCAGGAAAACATGGAGGAAGGAAAGGAAGTAGAGCGCCATGAGCCCAACGCGGTAGTTGAACAGGTAGAGGCCCACCGAAATGGCCCACAGGACCAGAATGGACACCATCCATCCTCTGGGCAGGTCGTGCCAGCGGATGATTTTGGTTTTGCTGAACCAGTTGAGGTAATGGTAGGTGTAGGCAAAGGCGATGAAGCGCGTGATGACCACGCCCCAGTTGGAATTGTAGACCAGGTTTTGGAGGACGGGATAGGACGCCAGACGGTCGCCTTCAAAAACCTGGCTGGGAACGAGGATGCGCAGCACCTCTACGTTCAGGGAGAAAAAAGACTCGTTGTAGCTGCCGATGGTGTATGGTGCAATGCTGAAGATTCCGTCGGGCCGCACCACAAAGAAGCTTGTGGCGCACAGCACCAAGAGCAACACGCTGATCAGGCCAAGTTTGCTGCGGCTTTTCAAGGCTCCGTACAGCATGAATGCCCCGGTGAAGAGGTAGACGTGGATCAGGGTGGGGATGAATATGGCAAACAGCAGAAAGAAGAAACGCGGGTTGGCGTTGCTGCCGCCAAAAAAATTGCCCAGGGCAAAGCCAATGGCCATCAGCAAGCCATAGGCCCCTAGCCGCGCCATCTTGCCCGGCACCAGGATCATGATGAAGGCCGCGCCAAAGGCGAAGAAGGTCAGCGAGCTGGCATGCTGCTGCATCCAGATAGCCGCTTCATAGAGCCCCGGTTGGTATTTGGCCAGTGCGCGGTAGTCGGTGACATCCGGGCCGGCCAGCCAAAGGGCCAGCTCACCGAAGAAACTGAAAAGCAAGATCACCGCAGCGGCCACATACAGGATCCACCAGTCCTTGCTCTTGAGCGAGAAATAATTGCGCTGGTGCAGCCAGGAAATCTCGGTCAGGTAATGCAGCGGACCGAGCACCGCGTAGCTGAACAGGAAAAGCTCGAACGGCAATAGAAAGGCCACTGCCGTGGACAGCAGCATGAGGCCGATGTTGATCGCGTCAATGCGTTCGGTCTTCATCGGGCGCAAGTTACGGCCACACACGCCTCAGCCCAAGGCGCAGGGATGGTATAGAGGACGGTGCACCTTCTGCTTGGCCGTGCATGGCGGCTCAGGCTTCGCCTTCGGCGGCTTCTGCCGCCTCCGCTTCTGCGTGCGCGCGGGCCAGCTCCTTGTCGATGTAGTAGAGGCTTTGGCCGCCGGTGCCGATGAGCTTGATGCGGTCCATGATGCGCATGAACAGCACCTCCTCTTCGCGCTGTTCATCGATGAACCAGCGGAGGAATTCGTCGGCCACGTAGTCGTTTTCTTCGCGCGCCAGCGTGACCAGCTTGTAAATGGATGTGCTGACCTGCTGCTCATGCGCATAGGCCTTTTCACAGGCATCCAGCACATCCTTGTATTGCTCCTCCGGCTTTTTGATGGCGGGCACGAGGGCGCGGCCACCGACCTCGCCGATGAAATGCACGATTTTCATCATGTGTTCGTGCTCTTCGGCGGCGTGCTGGAAGAAAAAGTTGGCGGTGCCTTCCAGGCCCTGGGCATCGGCCCAGGTGGCCATCGAGAGGTAGGTGAAATGCGCGCCCGCCTCCACGGCGATCTGCTCGTTGAGGGCGGCTTCCATTTTCTTGGAAATCATAGCGAAGCGGTTGGGTCGTCGTGAAGGGCTGAAGCCGGCTGGAATGGGGCCGGTTGGGCCGTTGCCGGTTGCGGTGCGGCCTGTTCCTGGCTGAACTTGGGGCAGTCGCAGTCCTTGGGCTTGAGCACGGAGCAGGCGCTGCCGCAGACCAGCAGCGCGCCGAGTACGAGCACACCTGCGGAAGGGAGGCTTCGCCGCAGGCGGCAAAAACGGACGCGAGAGGCCGGGTTTGCCGCTGGACAATCAGCATTTTCAGCGGGATGGGGCACAGTCCGGAACATGGGCCGAAATTAGCCCCTCTTGGGGGGACCCGCACGGAATGGGGTCCGCTGCTTCTTTGCCGCCATGGCACCGTTTCTCCACATCGAGCACGATCAAGCCCTGCTTTCGGGCAAACCCGTGGTGTTGGTGGCTCCTTTGGATTGGGGCCTGGGCCATGCCACACGCAGCATTGCGGTGGTGCGGGCGCTGTTGGCGCAGGGCTGCATGCCGCTGCTGGCCGCCGACCGGGGGCCGCTTGCGCTGTTGCGCGAAGCCTTCCCCGAACTGCCCTGGCTGCGGTTCCCCGGTGCGCGCATCCGCTATCCCGAAAAAGGGCCGTTGCTCCCGGCCCTGGCGCGGCAGATGCCGGCCTTTTTGAGCAGTGCCCGGGCCGAAGGCCGCTGGGTACGGCAACTGCACCGCCAATGCCCTTTGTCGGCCATCGTGTCGGACAACCGCTATGGCGTGCGCCTGGACGGGGTGCCCTCGGCCATGCTCACCCACCAAGTGTCCATCCGCGTGCCGGGCATTCCCGGTGCCGGCATGCTGGTCCATGCGGCCATCGCTCGGCTGCTCGCGCCATTTGACGCGCTGTGGATTCCCGACCTGCCCGGCCCCGACAACCTCAGCGGGCGCTTGTCGGACCGCTACGGCATTCCGCAGCAGGCGCGTTTTGTAGGGGCCCTGACGCGCTTTGGCCAAGCCGGATCAGCGGTCGACACCGCATCGGCATCGGCGCAGGATCTGGCGGCGGCCATTCCGGAAGCCTGGCGGCCCTTGCTGGCCGAAGGCCCTTTTGAAGCGCTGCTGTTGGTCTCCGGACCCGAACCCGCCGCCGACCGTTTCCGCCGCAAACTCCGCGAACAGGCCGTGTTGAGCGGTCGCCGTCTGTTGCTGGTGGAGGGCCTGCCGGACGCCGAGCCCGGCTGGCAATACGAAGGTGCCATGTTGCGCTGCGCCCACCTCCCCACGCCGGTGCTGGAGGCTGTGCTGGCCGAAACCCCGCGCGTGCTCTGCCGCTCGGGCTATTCCACGCTCATGGACCTGGGGGTGTACGGCAACCAGGCGCTCTTGGTGCCCACCCCGGGCCAATCGGAGCAGGAATACCTGGCCCAGCGCTGTACGGAGATGGGTTGGGCCCGCTGTCAGCCGCAGGACGGGATGGACCTGGAGGCGGTGTTCGCCGGAGGCGAAAAACCCGCTGCCCTCCCGGCCCGCATGCCCGATTTCCGCGCGCCGGAGCGGCTGGAACAGGCCGTGGCGGAGCTGTTGAAGCGCTAGGAAGCACAGTTACTATGTCGCGTAAACACATTGGTCCCTTGCTTATGGGGATGGGCTGCCCATACCATACCTTTATTCATCAAGGTGCCAATCCTGCATGGTTGTGGGATGGCAAAAGCATTCAGCGCATGCATACCCCTCGTTCTTTTGGATTCCTACTGCTTACCCTGCTTTGTGCCCTTAGTGGGGAACTAAGCGCTTCTCATGCTATGGGAGGCGACATGTGTATAAAGCCCTTGGGAGATGATTCTATTCAGGTGGATGTCATTTTTTACAGAAATACCTTGGGGATTGGAGCTCCTCTATCTCCAGAAGTGACGGCCGTAGAAAGCAATGGAATTCCTTACTCAGATACGGTATTGCTACTAGGTTTCGACACGCTTTTGTCCACTTCCTATTTTGCTGTAGAGCGTTATAAATACCGTACTAAAATTCGACTTCCGGTTGTTGATACCTATACCGTGTATTTCTTGGTGGTGGCCCGGAATGAGGAGATTGTAAACACTACCATTACAGGGAATCTCATTTTAAAAACATCATTTTTTCATGCAGGTGATACTGCTGTGCCCTCCGATCACACGCCTCAGTTTTTAAACGATCCGATCGTGCTTTTACCAAATGGTGAACCTTTTACATATAATCCACTGTCGTTTGATTTAGATGGCGATTCACTGGTTTATTCATTAAGCACACCATTCGTGACATATTTCGATCCCATGATCGGGTATTACCATCCAATAGGTGATTCCTCAAATCCATTCAGTATAGATTCTGCAACGGGCGTATTGACTTGGACGCCTATTTTAGAAGGAATATGGATTTCATCTATCGCAGTGGATGCATATCGAGATGGTGTTTTCATAGGACGAACAATCCGGGATATGGAACTGATTGTTGTAGAGAGTATTGATTCTGCGTTTGCTTTTACAGAATTGGAGCGGCTCGGTGTGGATGGAAATGGGAATTACAGAGACACGGTGTATGCAGGCATGGCCTACACCTTGCACCTGCCGGCCAGCGACCCGGATTCCGCAGACGTTCTGAGCATGAGCGCCGTTGGCGAACCCTTTCTGTTGGACCGCGCCCCCGCTGCCTTTTCTTATGTTCCGACGGGTATGGGCAATGCCATCGAGGGCAGCTTTACCTGGACTCCGGACTCCGTCCATGCAAGGCCTGAGCCCTACTCAGTAGCTTTCAGGCTGGACGATGGCTTGTTTGCCATTGACCTTACGGTGCTGTTTGAGGTGCAGGAACGGGTGGAAGTAGCCTCGGCCGTGGCTACAGTTGCAGAAGACATGGCACTCCAGGCCATCCCCAACCCTTCTTCTGGTCCTGTTCGCTTGCGGGTCACGCTTCCTGAAGTGCAAGGACTGTTTTTGCGGGTTTTTAGGACCGATGGACGGCTGGTGCAAGAAGAGGTGCTGATGGCTGCTCAACCTGGCGTTCATGACCTGCTCCTGCCGCAGCTTTCTCCGGGCGCGTACATCGGTGTTGTTGAAGGACAAAGCGCTTGGCGGAGCGTTGTATTCCAAGTGCAATAAGCCTGCATACGACGTTTCGAATCGCAGTTGGACCATGGTCTTCGCCGGAGGCGAAAAACCCGCTGCCGCCCCGGCCCGCATGCCCGATTTCCGCGCGCCGGAGCGGCTGGAACAGGCCGTAAAGGCGTTGTTGAACCAGTAGGTGGCCTTGTTGCCGTTTTGATGTTAGGGCTTCTTTTAATACCTTTCTACGTCCGCCGCTTATCCAGCGGTGGATTTTGCTGTTCTCACTGGCCCGTTTTGCCGCTGTTCATTATTCTGGTTTTCGGGCCTCATCCACCTTCAACCACCAAATCAAAGAGCCCGTGAAAAACACCTTACGCTACTGGCCCCTGCTGGCCCTGATCGGATTGTTCGCCGTACCGGCGAAGGCCACCCACCTCATGGGCGGTGAACTGACGGCCAAGCACATCGGCGCCTACGACTACCAGGTCACCCTGACCACCTACCGCGACACACTCGGCATTCCGATGCAGTCGACGGCCTTTTTTGACGTGCTCGACACCGCCGGCGCTACCCTGCTCACCAGCTCGGCCCCTTACACCGTGGGCTCCGGTACCCTGTTGCCGCTTTTCCCCTACGGCGTGGAGAAGTACGTCTTTGTGGACACCATCACCGTGCCCGGCCCCGGTGCCTACTCGATCGGCTGGTCCAACTGCTGCCGCAACGGCGCCATCATCAATGCCGACGATCCGCTGTCCGAAAGCATGTACCTGACCACCGACCTGACGGTGTACGATACGGCTTCGGCCGTCAACTCCACCCCGGAGTTCCTCAACGATCCGGTGGTCTTCATGCCCGTGAACCTGCCCTGGAGCTACAATCCGCTGCCCTTTGACAGCGACGGCGACTCCCTGGCCTGGCACATCGGTGTACCCCTGGACAGCTGGGGCGATTCCATCGACGGCTACTACGATCCGCTCGGCGACACCCTGGATCCCTTCACCATCGACCCGGTCACCGGCACCATCACCTGGACCCCGATCATGGAGGGCAACTGGGTGGCCTCGATTGTGGTCGAAGAGTTCCGTGGCGGTCAACGCATCGGCAGCATCGTCCGTGATATGCAGATGATTGTCGTGGATTCGGACGACTCCCTGGCCCGCTTTGCCAACCTGGAGACGCTGGAAACCAACAGCGAAGGCTATTTCTACGCCGACCTGCGGGTGGGTCAGGAATACACCCTCAGCCTGATCGGCGAAGACCCTGATGCGGCCGACAACCTGAACATGGACGCCTCCGGCGAACCCTTCATCCTGGACAACAGCCCGGCCGAATTCTCCTACGCCCCGACGGGTGTGGGCAACAGTATCGAAGGCAGCTTCGTCTGGACCCCGGCTGAGGAGCACCGCCGCGATGAGGACTACATCACCGTCTTCCGCCTGGACGACGGCCTGTTTGCCACCGACCTGGCCATCCTCTTCCGCGTGGGCGACGCCACCGGCCTGTTCAACAACCCGGTCCCGGAATTGGGCGCCACGCTCTTCCCGAACCCGGCTTCCGGTCCCGTGGTGGTCCGCCTGGACCTCGACGCCGCCGACCAGGTGGCCATCCGCGTCTACGGCATGGACGGACGCATGACCCTGGACTATGGCACCCGCAACCTGGGCGCCGGTACACACGACCTCGTCCTGCCGGCCCAAACCACAGGTCAGCATTATGTGGTGGTCGAAGGCCGCAACGGCCGTCGCGTGCTGCCGCTGTTCAGCCAGGAATAACTACACCCGGGGCCTGCCGTTTTGCGGTGCGCCTTCCGGCGAATGCTTTGAGAGCCGTCTCCTTCCGGGGGGACGGCTTTTTTCGGCCCCAACCAAGTGGTCCGCGAGGGGGTGCGCTTTGAGTGCCCTCGTTGTGAAGGGTAGGCTGTGCCGAAGCATCTACGGCCTGACAGGGAGGGAACTTTTCATTTGCTGAAGCAGAGGCCTCCGGAATGCTCGTCACAGCCTACCCTTCACAACGAGGGGAGTGGTGCGTGCCCCGCAGCGGTCCGCTGGGTCGGGGCGCTGCAAAAGGTAGGGGGCTCCGGAACGCTCGGCCAGGGTGTTCCCTTTCCCGAAGGGGTGTGTACGTGCCCCGCAGCGGTCCGCTGGGTTGGGGTGTTCGCAAAAGTTGAGCAAGGTTTAGTATTGGTGGACGGGGATGCAGCTAGGCAGTGT
The DNA here is from genome assembly GCA_030432405.1 of Bacteroidia bacterium. Lineage (GTDB taxonomy): Bacteria > Bacteroidota > Bacteroidia > Chitinophagales > BACL12 > WGOA01. Next base: position 8,610 of record JAUIHG010000009.1, read on the forward strand.
ATTCGATAAATTGACATGCGTTTTCTGCGAATTCATGGGCTATCTTGTGGGTTGATGGATAAGACAATCCACCTGTGTTTTAACGAACATATGGCTATGCACTGCAAGACATCAAGCAGCGTGAAACTGCAGTTCATCCTGTTGCTTTTTTTGCAATTGGGCTTGGGGATGGAACGTCCTGTTTTTGCTTCACACTTTATGGGAGGTGAAATGACAGCCCGGCATCTCAGTGGGTATGACTATGAATTGCATCTGACGGTGTACCGCGATACGGTCGGCGTACATATGGACAGTTTTGCAAACATTGTAGTTTATGATGGTCCGCTTGTCGTAGCCGGTTCCTACTGCACCTTTACCGACTCCTCGGGATACTTGCTGCCGTTGTTCCCCTACGGAGTGGAAGTCTACCATTTTATTGACACGATAGCCTTTCCAGGCCCTGGCCAATATGCGTTGAAGTGGAAGTCGTGCTGCCGAAATGATGCCATTAACAACGTGGCACCGGGGCCGAGTTATAGCATTTTCTTGAAAACGGACCTGACCGTCTCCGATACGGCTTTGGCCATGCCGAACTCCAGCCCGGCTTTTGTACAAGAGCCGGTTGTGTTTATGCCCATCAATGAAGCCTGGAGTTACAATCCGATGGCCTACGATGTTGATGGCGATTCCATGGTTTGGAGCATTGACACGCCACTGACCTCCTACATCGATGATTACCACTTCCAGATTGCCGGGTACTACGATCCACCCGGCTACACTGTAAATCCTTTTACAATTGATCCGAATACCGGTAGCATCACTTGGACGCCCAAGATGGAAGGCAACTGGGTGGTTTCCATTCGGGTTGAGGAATTCAGGGGTGGTCAATCCATAGGCTCCATCGTCCGCGACATGCAGATGATTGTAGTCAATGAAGGGTATAATGGAGCCCGGTTCTGCAAGTTGGACGGTCTTGTTCCGCATCCTGCCGGAGGCTTTCGAGCAGACCTTCCTATGGGCGAAGCCTATGCCCTTAGGCTGCTTGTCGATGACCCGGACAATGGCAATCTGCCAAACCTTAACGCCTTTGGCGAAGTGTTTGACCTGGAGGAAAGTCCAGCACAATTTGAGACTTACCCAGTGTTCTTCGGTAAAGCATTGGAAGGTGTATTGGAATGGAGTCCTTTGCCTTTCCACCAGCGGTCCAATCCATACATTACGGTGTTTCGATTGGACGATGGGGTTTATGCCAACGACCTCACCATTCGGCTTCGTGTAGTGGAACCAACCGTTTCAATACCTGCATTGACGGGAGACTTGGATGCACAGGTCTTTCCCAACCCTGGTTTTGGCCGATCAGTACTTCGCCTGGACTTGCGCTCCGCTCAAACCGTTGCCATTCGACTATTGACGCGCGACGGCCGTCTGGAGGCAGATTACGGTGTTCAGGACATGGGCCGAGGGGTTAACGATTTTGTCCTGCCCGTTCTGGAGGCAGGGATGTATTACATAGAGGTGAAAGGTCAAGACGGTCGCCATGTTTTGCCGTTTGTAAGCCTTCAGTAAGGCCTTGCCAACGCATTGGCCATCGGTATGTAGCCGTTTGAGTGGCCATGTTGTGCCATCGGAGGGCTCCAGTTAACGGTGCTCAGTGGCTGCCTGCGATTTTTTTTAGGCATAGATGGCGCTTGATTATCACGCACTTACGCCTGAAATCCATTGGTCACCCGTTGTATTCGCCCGATACAGGGCGAAAGAATGCCATGCATAGGGCCTTAAAGACCATGGCAAAAGCGCGGAAAAAATGCCCATATGACGGGCAAAAAGCATCTGATCCCCAACGGATTACAACGGTTTTTAATGGGGTAACACCTTTTGGAACGGGGGCGTAAAGGGGGGTGACTTCGGGCCAGTGTTGTCCGGATTATGGCTGCCGGATGATAACGCAGCCCTTTGTTCACGCCAATATTCAGAACCATGTATCGCAAGATCCTGGTGGCCGGTCTGATCCTCGGTGCCTTGACCGGTTACGCCCAACCATTTAGCAGTTACCTGTCCCTGGACGGGAGCACCGATTACGCAGACCTCGGCAACACCACATTGTTGCCCGGCGGCTCCGACTTTACGGTCGAGGGCTGGATCCGCACCTGCGGTTCCGAAGGCAAGATTTTTGACGCCCGTGAAGCCGACAGCGGCGCGGGCCTGGAAATCGGCGTCTCCGCTACGGGTCAGTTTTCCGTCTTCATGCAAGGCCCGGGTGGTGTTTCCGATGTCACCGACACCCTGGCCCCCAACACCATGAGCGCCATCGGTTGGCACCACTTTGCTTTGGTGCACCGCGCACCGGACGTCAACCAGTTGATGATCGACGGCCGCGTGTTCCTGGAATTCACCCAGGCGTTCATGCCTTTTGACGGCTTTGTGATTGGCCGTGCCGACAACGGGGCCTTCGGTTTCTTCGATGGCTTCATCGACGAGATGCGCGTGTCCGACATGGCCCGCTATTTCGACGGCTTCAACCCGCAAGGTCCCTTCAGCCCGGACGCCAATACCCTGGCCCTGTGGCACTTTGACGAAGCTGCTGGCACCAGCGAGTTCCTCGATGCCAGCCCCATGGCCAACGACCTGGATGCCATGGCAGGCGCCACCACCCGGACCAGCTTCAGTGTGAGCGGAGGCGGCAGCATGTGCAACGGCAGCAGCCTGGGCATGTCGGTTTTCGGTGGCGTGAGCTATGTCTGGAGCCCGTCCGTGGGCCTGGATGATCCCTTTTCGGAAACGCCTACGGCGAACCCTATCGAGACGACCTACTACACCGTGATCGCTTCCAACCGCAACTCCTGTGAGGACATCGGCCTGGTGGGCGTGGTGGTCCGCGAAGACCCTGAAGCCTACGCCAGCTCGGCCATGCCGGAGATTTGCGAAGGCGACCGGACGCAGCTGTTCGCCGAAGGCGGCGTGAGCTACGAGTGGGATTTCGGCAGCGTGGCCCAGAATCCGCTGGTTACCCCGACCGAGACCACGACCTACAGCGTGGACGTCACCGATGTGTACGGATGTGTGGGCAGCGCCCAGGTGACCGTGCAGGTGCGTTCCTGTGAAGGCTCGAGCGCCATCAACGACCAAAGCAGCATCCAGCTTTCCGCCGGTCCCAACCCGACCTGGGGCGAGCTGTGGGTGAACCTGGCCCTGACCGAAGGTGCCGATGTGCAGTTGTCCATCGTGGATGCCCTGGGCCGCACCCTGCGCCAGGACGCGCTGGGCACCATGCCGGCCGGCCTGCACCGCCAGCACCTCAAAACGAGCCTCGCTCCGGGCAGCTACTGGCTGCTCATCGATGCGGGTACCGAGCGTGAAAGCGTACCCTTCGTGGTCAGCTTCTGATCGGTACCTGTGTGGATGCCGTTTTCGCCCGGGAGGCGAACCGCGCATCCGGGCACGGACAACAATCGACATGCAACCCCAGCGGGTGCGGCTTCCGGGAACTCCCGGTGAACGGTCGCCGCGCTACCGCGCAAGCCGGCTGTCCCCATGGGGCAGCCGGTTTTGTTTTTGGCGGTAGGTTGAACGGCGATCTATTGGAAAACGATGCCAAGGGTTCGCCCTTATGGCTGCACTATAAGCCGTTGCGCCCAGGTGTTGTCCTGGCTTTCGAGGATCACATGGTAAGCCCCTGGCGCAAGTCCCTGGATGCGCAATTGACCACATCCGTCTTGTGCTGGAGCGTTGGATGTCAGCACGGCCTTGCCGGCGAGGTCTGTGATGCGGTACGCCAAAATGCCATCAATTGACCGATTGAGGCAGAACTGCACGGTAGACCCATTGTTTGGATTTGGGAACAACGTCAGTTCTTGGTTCAGTGCCGTTTCCAGGCCACTTGCTGTACTGTCTTGTGGAACGCTCCATTGGATGCTTGCGGTGTTGGTGACAATGGGCGGATTGAAATCGAAATAAATGGCACCGCGGTTGTCCAGCCGGTCGCCTTCGCCTAAAGGCGAATGCAAACCGATGCGGAACTTGACCCACCCCTGGCTTTCCAGCCAGCCTTCAGAGGTGTCTGGCAAAAAGATGCCTTCGTGACGGAACACGGCGATGTTGGGAGGCAGATACTCGATGGTGACGGGGTGGCTGCTGGCCAGCAATCGGAAACTGGAGAGGTCCAGCCAACCGGCGTCCAGGGTGTCGTGCACCACCACATTGACGGCAGGAGCGCTGCCCATGTTCTGGAAACGGATCAGATAGTCCAGTGAGTCAGGGCTGTATCCGTATTCCTGTAGGTCGTGGGTGTATTGTTGTGGGGCACTTGACCAGGACACCTGTTTGTCGTTGGGGTCGTAAGGCACACCGATGTCCCAGCAGGCTGCGTCCACATTGTTAGTCGGGTTTTCATCCAGGCTATCCAACTGAATCCGGATGCTGTCGAAAATGCCTATAGGCGAAAGTGAACCAGTAAAGGCGATATCGAATACCACGGTGGTTCGGTGTGCATCACCGGGAAGCAATTCTGGAACGGGCCAATCCATCCGCGACCCTGTCGTGCTGTAGGTAGAGGAGGAGATGCTATCCAGGCTCAGCAAGGTGTCCAGGAAAAGAGAGGCCGTGGCGTCGTACAGGGGTTCAGTACCCAGATTTTTTACGTCAACAGTATAAACGCCTTGCAAACCGGCAAGTCCGGGAGAGACGGTCAGGTCTACCCATGCGTCATGGATCCCATAGTTGGGCAACATGATGAAATCGACGGTTGTGTCCAGTTGGCCTGGATCAGGCAGAACGGTCTGCACTCCGGTACTTGGAAGCCCATATACATGGTAGGGAATAGTGTCAAGCACCACAAAGAGTGTGTCAGTCCTGGGATTGCTGTATGCGTATTGTCCGTCATCGAAGACAGCCACGGATGTACCATTGACCGACAATCGGGCATTGGAAAAGGTGCGCTCACCTACATCGAAAACACTGTTTTCGTTTTCATCTACATAGACTCGTCCAGCAATGCCGGCAAAATCAAATGTGCCACTGGTGTCCCATTCCACTACTCCGGCGCCGTTGTACCACAAGTGTTGTGATTGGTAAACTTTGTCCTCATGCACAGCCAAATGGCTGCTGACCAAATTGGAATCGCCCCATTGTGCGGACAGCCAACGGAGTTCACGTACCCAGTCCAACTCAAGGTCCGATCCAACCTTGATCAAACCGGGATATTGAAAGCTGTCTTGGATCACGTAATCGTTTATGGTGCTGATGTAAATAGAGCCGTTGTCGCTGGAGGCGATCGATGCTTGCTCCCCATACGTCAATGGGTCGATGTCCACCACGCGCAATAGATTCCCAAACGCATCCAATTCATGCAATACATATTGGTGCAGTCGGAGGGAAGGGAAAATGGGTGAAGGGACTTCGGCTTTGTTGGATGCCATTATGATTCGGCCGTCCGGCATAGGCAATAGCGTTCTGGAGGCCTCGTAGGTTCCGAAGACCCCTTCAATTCCCTTCGTGGACATCAAGGATCCGTCGGCCTGTAGTCGGAACAGCATGATCGAGTCCCACCCCCCGGGGAGGTCTTCCAGGCCAGTCGTTAGCAGGGTGGAGTCGGCCAGTTCGAGCACAGTGATTTCGGATAAAGCTTCGGTGGATTCTCGTGTTTGGGTGCTGGCCCATCGCCATACTTCATGGCCGTTTGCGTTGAGCTTCACCAAATATGTTTTGGCGGTAGTCCCAAATTCGAATTTTCCAGCGCCGACAAAGCCGCCATCGGAGCTGGCGAGAACATGGCTGAACTGCGATTTATCGACCAGCGCCGTATCTGTCCACCGCCATACCAAGTTGCCCATGGAATCCAGGCGGGTGAGCTGGGCTCTTGCGTCGGAATTGGTGGGCAATCTCGAAGTATGGCCGGCCCAAACGCTTCCATTATCCTTGGTCAATGCCCCATCGTATACCCGCATGTTGCCGGTGTCTAGCTGCGTAGTCCATTCGGCTGTTCCATCTGCATTGGCCCCAACAACGTAAACCCAATCCATGCCGTAGCTGGTGCTGTCCACAAAATCCACGTCTTTGATGCCGAGGTAGAATCCGCCGTCCGGTCTTGGTACAACATCAATGGGCCGGTCGTTGGTGTGTCCGAATGCCCCAACCGGATGCATGGAAAAGCCCCCCGGCGGTTGTGCTGCGGCAACCAAGCCCATGGCGATGATCACGGCCATAAGAGTAATTCTTCGCATCATGATGTTGATTTACCCAAGTTATGATTTATTATATCCGAAAGGGGGTGCTAACCTGAAGTTCAACGAACGTTGTGTCGGACTCCCGGTATAGCGGCTGAATCAGTTCCCAAATGCCATTTGCGTCAACTGCCGAGTCCTCTTCCATGGTGCGTTGGACACTTGTGTTATAGACAAAAGCTAACAGACAGGTAGGTACCTGAAACGACCCGGTGCGTTACGGATGGATGATCATCCGTTCAATCCAGGTGTTGTTTTGATCGCGTACAAGCACTTGATAGGTACAAGGTCGGAGATCGTCTATTGGTAAGTGAGCGCAGCCGTTTTCAACCTGCACGATGGCATGGTAAACTGTTATTCCTGAAGCGTCGATGATGCGGCACAACAAGAGGCCCTCTGTGGCACGGTCAAGGCAAAACCGCACAGGAGACCCATTGCTTGGGTTCGGGAACAGGCGCATGGCCTGGATTGGGGCTGCTTCAAGCCCGGTGCCGCTGCTGTCTTGCGGAATGCTCCATTGGATGCTCGCGGCATTGGTGACAATGGGCGGGTTGAAATCAAAATAAATGGCACCGCGGTTTTCCAGCCGGTCGCCTTCGCCTAAAGGCGAATGCAAACCGATGCGGAACTTGACCCACCCCTGGCTTTCCAGCCAGCCTTCGGAGGTGTCCGGCAAAAAGATGCCTTCGTGACGGAACACGGCGATGTTGGGGGGCAGGTACTCGATGGTGACGGGGTGGCTGCTGGCCAGCAATCGGAAACTGGAGAGGTCCAGCCAACCGGCGTCCAGGGTGTCGTGCACCACCACATGGACGGCAGGAGCGCTGCCCATGTTCTGGAAACGGATTAGATAGTCCAGGGAGTCAGGGCTGTATCCGTATTCCTGTAGGTCGTGGGTGTATTGCTGTGGTGCTCCGGACCAGGATACCTGTTTGTCGTTGGGGTCGTATGCGGTCCCGATGTCCCAGCAAACGACGTCTCTGTTGTTGTAAGGGGTTGGGTCGATGCTGTCTATGGAAACCACCAGGCTGTCGCAGACTACCCATAAGGCAAATGTTGGGGGAAGCCCAATGCCAAACGTCAGGCTTGTCCGGTCGTAGTCTCCCGGGGCGATGAATGGGATGGTCCAGTCGATCCGGTTGCCGACGATGGTGTAGGGCGCCACCGAAATGCTGTCCAAGGTCAGTAAGGTGTCGAGGTACAAGGAGGCTTTGGCATTGACCAAGGCTTCGGTGCCCACGTTGTAAACGTCCGCGTAGGCCCCGCCGGTAAAGCCGGCAAAGCCCGTAAGGATGGTGAGATCGGCTTTGGCATCGTAGATGCCGGGATTGGGAATCAGGGTGAAATCGATCGTGTCTGCCAACTGCCCTGAATCGGGCAAGACTACCCAAACACCCGATGCCGGGCTGCCGAACGTGTGGTAAGCAATGCTGTCCAGCACCACAAACAAGGTATCCGTTCTGGGGTCTCCAAAGCCGTATGTTCCGTCCTCTTGGACAACGGCTGCTTCGCCATTGACTGAAATGGATGCGCTTGGAAAGACCCGTTCGTCCGCATCGAATTGGCCGTTTTCATTTTCGTCGACATAGACGCGCCCATGAATTCCGGCATGATCAAACTGGCCGCTTGTATCCCAAAGCACAGCATTGACGCCTCGAAACCAGAACGAGTTGACTTGATATACACGATCCCCCAGCACAGCAATCTCTTCACTGACCAAACTCGAATCGCCCCACTGAGCAGAAAGCCACGGCAAGTCCTTTCTCCATTGTACTTCCAGGTTTGGGCTCATTTTCAGTAAGCCCGGATATTGGAGGCTGTCGTGACTGGTGTATCCATTTAAGATGCTGAAGAAGAGGGAGCCATCTTCGCCGGAGGCGACATACGTTTGTTCTCCGTGGCTAAAAGGGTTCACCAATACGCGGCGCAGAGCGTAGCCATCAGCGTCCAATTCGTACAGCACATAGCAGTACTCGCGGATGCCCGGAGCGATCGTATCAAAGTAAGCATAGTCGTTTACGGCCACGATGATGCGACCATCCGGCATGGTGAGCAGGGTTCGTTTGTTGTGCGAGGAAAATGTGTCCGCATCAATCCATTTGGATTGAAGCAGGTTGCCATTGGCCGAAAAGCGATAAAATTCTAAGGAGTCCGTGCCAATGAGCGCCCTGGTTGCGGTAGTGACCAGGCTTGAATCGTCCAATTCGACCACCTCAATCTTGGCATCATGGTATTCAGCATCCGATGATTGTTTGCTGTACCACCGCCATAGTTCCGCGCCATTGGCATCGACTTTGACCATGTAAGTCCTTTGTTCCGGTCCAACGGAAGAAAAGCCAGAGCCGACAAATCCACCATCAGAGGTAGGCAGTACACAATTGAACTGAGATCTTTGAACGAAGCTGGCCGTGTCGGAATAGGTCCAGAGCGTATTGCCCAAAGAATCCAGACGGGTCAACTGCGCTTGACCCCCCAAAGCCCATCCTCCCGGGCCGGAATTGCCCGCCCAAATGCTCCCACGGTCGTGTGTCAATGCGCCGTCGTAGGCCTTCCTGTCTGCCGTATCAAGATTGACCGTCCACAATGGCGTTCCATTGGCATTAGCCCGGACCACAACCACATTGTCAATCCCATAACCCGTTCCAGGCACATTGTCCCGATCCCGAATGGCTATGTAGAAGCCTTTGTCCGGATGGGGAACAATGTCAATGGGCTCATCCACCCAGGTTCCGTTGGGACCTACCGGGTATTCGTAGTAGCCAATAGGAGCTTGAGCGGTTGCGGATAGACTCCATGCCATTAAGACGAGGAGCAAGGTGGACGAAAGGCGCATGGGGGTGTTTCCCCTCAAGCTAGGGCATAGCGGTGCGTAGCCAAAGCATGCTTGGCCCATATTGCCCTACATATTGCTGTCAGTTAGCATCCGTGATGTATGAGGCAGAATCCGTAGGACATCCCAAAGCATCGCTTCGTGGAGATTGGCTTTGCCTATTCAGGCGAAACCACGAGCGGACGAAAGCCGCCGTACACCATCCTGGACGCGTCGAAGATGGGGGCGTCCGGGTTGAAGAGCGGGCCCACCAATTCCGCCATGCGCGGATCTTTGGGTACGCTTTGGTTGGCCTGATCGCGGATGGCCTTGGTGGGAAAGACGGCCCAACCGAAGACCACCACTTCGTCTTCTTTTGCCTGTACAGCATCCACAAAGGACCGCAGGCCTGCTCTGCTCAGATCATCACCGACATACTCCATGTAGGCCGTGGCTCCGTGTTCCTTCCAGATGTTCGCGACCTGCTCGGCCACACGCTGATAGGTGTCCAGGTGCTTTTGGGGCAGGGGGAAAATAAAACTGTCGATGTAGTTGGGCATGCGGAGATTGCGTTTGATCAGGGTCTGCTGCGGCTGCGGATCCAGAAGACCATCAAAACCAGGTTTAGGATTCCGGAAGCCATGAGCCAGGCCATTAACGGATTGCGCCTGGGATTGTAGGTCTGTTGCGGCGGTGCATCCTCCATAGCATCAGCGATCGGCGCCGGGGATGGCGCATCGACGGATGTTGCTGGCTGTGCCGCCAGTCTTGTGACCAAATCCAGAAAGGGCAGAGTGAGGCTATCCAGCGTCCACGTTTCCTGTTTGCCGCCCAGTTGAAAACGAACTGCCTCAAAGTTGTTCAACACCAGGGTCGCCGTGATTTCGTTCTGCACCGTTTCCAGCGCAGGGATGGCCGCGTCGGACGCTACAACAACCGTGTTGCCATCGATGGTCAGGTCATAGGGCCAATCATACACCTCCGGCTTTTGCGCGCTCAGACGCCCCAGTAATTTATGGACCAGGTCGCTGCGTACCGTCCCAAAGTAGTCTTCGTGTTGTTGAGGGGCCAGATACCTGTACCCATACGCATCCAACAGTTCTGCCCGACGCCAGGATCCTTGAACATACTCGGTCTCGTGGTACACGTAGTATATGTTCAAATGGGTAGCGCCAACTTCCATGCTGATGGAAAGCGCAACAAATGCAAGCAACACCTTTAGTAAGGTGTTTTCGGAATGCGTTAGGCAAGTTTTGGAAACCACCATTTGAGCATCAGGATGTGTTAGCTGATGGGGTATACGCTCCCACAGGCTTACCGTTTTACGCCTCCGACTCCAAATCCACCGGCTCCAGCCGCACGGTCTTGCCCCAGAAGATGCGGGTGGTGCGGGCAAAGGCGTCGGTGTAGTCGCTGACGCAGAAGGTGTGCTGCTGTTTGGCGCGGTGGTCGAGCAACAGGTTGCGTTCGCCGAGTTCGGCGGCCACGGCGTCGGCCACCAGGCCGGGGGTGTCGAAGAGTTCCACGCCCGGGCCGTAGTGGTCTTGGATGTCGTCGCGGATGAGGGGGTAGTGGGTGCAGGCCATGATCAGGCCCTGGATTTCCTGCAGGGCCTTGCGGTCCAGGTAGGCGCCCAGAACAGCACGGGAGATGTTGTTGTGGAAGAAGCCTTCCTCGATCATCGGGGCCAGCAGGGGGGTGGCCAGGCTGTGCACCGTCAGGTCGGGCCGCAGTTTCTTGAGCTTTCGCGGGTACGCGGCTGCCCGGACCGTAGCCTTGGTGCCGATCACGCCGATGCGGTGCAGCTCGCGGCGGGCCGCCACGGCCTGCACCACCGGGTCGATGACGTTGAAGATGGGCAGTTCATGCCCGTAACGGCGCTGCAAGTGGGTATAGGCCGCCGAGGAGGCGGAATTGCACGCAATGACGATGGCCTTGCAGTCGCGCTCCACCAGGAACTCGGCAATGCGTTCGGCGTAACGCCGGATGGTGGCCGCGGATTTGTCGCCGTACGGCAGGTGGGCCGTGTCCCCGAAGTAGAGGATGCGTTCGGCCGGCAGGCGGTCCAAAATGGCGTGGGCCACAGTCAGGCCCCCGATCCCGGAGTCAAAAATGCCGATGGGGCGGTCCGCCATAAGGCTTCAACTGAAGGCCAAATCTAGTGTATGGCAACAGGACCCTGGTCCAAAAACGACACCAGGCCAGCATGCCGAAGCATACTGGCCTGGAGCTTGCTCAAAGGCAGGGAAGCCTAAAGCCATGGACGGTCTACAGGCCGAGTCGGGCCTTGACGTCCGGTAGGATGTTCATGGCGTCCGGTCCCACATACAGGAGGGTGGACATGTCCATCACGTAGGTGAGGCCTTTTTCCTTGCCAACGGCGTCCACGGCGTTTTGCGCCTTGGTGATGATGGGTTCCATCAGCTCGTTTTGCTTGTTGACGAGCTTCTCCTGGCTGGTCACCTGGAACTCCTCAATGCGCTGCACCAGGCTCTGGATGTCCTGCTCGGCGGCTTCGCGCTTCACTTCGCTCCAGCCGGCGGCATTGGTCTGGTAATCCGTCTGGCGGTTTTGCAGCTCGGTGAGGTAGGAGTTGTAGGTCTCCTGCAGCTCGTTGCCGTAGGCTTCGAGCTTGGTTTGCACGGACTTGGCTTCCGGCATGGCAGCCAGCAGCTCCTGGAAGTTGATGTGGCCGACTTTGGACTGGGCCTGTACGCCTCCGGCGAAAGCCAGGCTGGCGCAGAGGAGCAGAAGGGCGATGCGGTTCATGGTTGGATCGTTGTAACGGGATGGGGACTCAAGGCCCCGCGGACCCGCGAAAATACGGAAATGGGAGAGGGAAACGACCTATTTGCAGCCCCCGGCTATTTGTTGACCCCGAGGCGTTTGAGCACGTCGTCGCTGCGGTCGTTTTCCGGATTGGCAAACAGCAGGGTGGTGGAATTGGCCTTGTCGAAGATGAAATCGTAGTTCCGGTCTTCGGCCAGCTCCAGAATGGCGGCGTACACGCGGTCCTGAATGGGTTTGATCAGCTCCTGGCGCTTCTGGAACAGCTCGCCCTGGTAGCCGAATTTGGCCTGCTGATAGTCCTTGAGGGCCTGTTCCTTGGCCTCGATGGCCGCAATGCGCTCGTTTTCCTGCTCGTCGGTCAACAGCACGCGGTCGTTCTGGAAATCGCGGTACATCGCCTCGATGTTGGCCTTCATGCCTTCGGCGTCCTTGCGCCAGGTCTCGGCAATGCGGTCGATTTCCGCCTGGGCCGTCTCGTACTCCTCAATCTGCTCGAGGATGTAATCGGTGTTCACGTAGGCAAAACGCTGAGCCTGGGCCTGAAAGCCGGCCAACAGCAGGAGCGCGGCAATGGGCAGGGCGCGGAGGAGGGAACGTTTCATGGTCTGGTCGTTGAAGGCCGCTGTGCCCTTCGGGCGAAAGCCTTATTCAGGCTCAAAGCCCAGCACGATGTTGAAGCGGCCGTTGTTGAGGATGTAGTCGAAGAACCCGTCCGAGGGTACGAGGGGTTGCAGGGGTGCATCATCAAAGCGTATGCCATAATCCACACCGAGCAGGCCGAACATGGGCAGGAAGGCCCGTACACCAAGGCCTACAGAGCGTCTGAGGTCAAACGGATCGTAGTCGTCAAAACGCTCCCAGAGGTTGCCGCCCTGGGCAAACAAGTGCATGTAGACGGTCGACGTCGGGTTGAGGCTGATGGGGTAGCGCAGCTCAACGGTGTATTTGTTGAACAGCGGGGAGTTGATGGGCAGGGTATTGCTGCTCAGGGTCGTGTTGTCGAATACGTTCTCCTCGAACTGCTCGTAGCCGCGCAGGGCAATCACGTCAAAGCCCTCCAGGTTGAAGTTGGCCAGACCGTCGCCGCCCAACTGGAACTGCTCAAAGCCGGAATGGCCAATCTGCGGGTTGTAATAGCCCATGTAACCCAGCTTGGCTTCGGTGCGCAGCACAAACTTGCCCACCAGCGGGGTAAACCATTCGGCGTTCAGCCGCCACTTGTGGAACTCGATCCAGCGGTAGCGGTCGGCGGGCGGCAGCAGCGCGTAGTTCTTTTCACTGAAAGCGCTATACGGCGGCGTCAGCTGGAGGCTCAACGAAATGTTGGAGCCCTGCTGCGGGAAGTAGGGGTTCGGACCTGCCGATTGCCGCGCCAGGGTCAGCGTGGAGGAGATGTTGTACAGGTTCCCGTTGGTCAAAAAGAAGTTGCCCTGGGTCCAGTCGTTGAGGATGTATTGCTGGAAGTTCAGCGAAGCGAGGAAGCTGAAGTAGTCGTCCGGCCAGCGCAGGCGGATGCCGTAGGCCAGGGTGGCGCCGTTGGTGGTGAAGTCGCGGCGGCCCTCGTCGTTGCGGCCCAGGCCATTGCTCAATAGCGTTCGGAAGGCGCTGACGGTGAAGCTGTTGGGTTTGTTGCCGCCCAGCCAGGGCTCGGTGAAGGAGAAGTTGTAGCTCTGGAAGATCCGGCCGTTGGTGTTCACCCGGAAGGTGAGGCGCTGGCCATCGCCCTGGGGAATGGGGTTCCAGGCCTCGCCGCGGAAGAGGTTCTGGATGGAGAAGTTGTTGAAGCTCACGCCCACCGAACCGACCACGCCGCGGCCCACACCGCCCCAGCCGGCGCTGAGCTCAAGCTGGTCGCTGGGCCGTTCCACCACCGTGTATTCAATGTCCACGGTGCCGTCCTGCGGGTTGGGAATCGGGTTGATGCCGATCTGTTCGGGATCAAAAAAGCCCAGGTTGGCGATCTCCCGCTGCGAGCGGATGAGGTCCGCCCGGCTGAACTCGTCTCCGGGCAGGGTGCGCAGTTCCCGGCGGATGACGTGCTCGTTGGTGCGGGTATTGCCCTTGATGACCACGTTGCGGATCACCGCCTGCGGACCTTCTGAAACGCGGATTTCCAGGTCGATCGAGTCGCCGTCCACACGCACTTCCACCGGCGTGACCTCGAAGAAGAGGTAGCCGTCGTCCATGTACAGGGAGGTGACGTCGTTCTGGTTGGGGTCAAAGCGCAGCTTCTGCTCCAAGCGGCTTGCGCTGTAGAGGTCCCCGCGCTCGATGGTCAGCACGGTATCCAGCCGACCGGGTTGCGCCCCGGCCTTTTGGCGGCCGCTGTATTTTGAATTGCCCGCCCAGGTGATGTGCCGGAAGTAATACTGCGGCCCTTCGTCCACCTCCAGGTCGATGTGCATGGTCCGGTCGTCCACGAAATAGACCGAATCCCGCGCAATGCGCGCATCCCGAAAACCCTTGTTGTTGTAGTGCTGGATGATCAGGTTCTTGTCAATCTCGTAGTCGGTCTCCTGGAATTTGCTGGAACTGAAGAGGTTGGGTTGAAAACGGTTCTGCGTCAGTTCCCGCAGGCTTTCGCCGTTCAGGTTGGCCATGAAGCCTACCAGACGGTCCGGACGCAGGATCCCCCAGCCAATGGCCTGGGTCGTATCGCCGGTATCGGCGAAGGGCGTGATCCGGAATTTCTCCTTGGTCTCCTTCATCTGCCGCCGCACCTGACCGTCCGGCAGTTCGGCATTGCCGATGATGTTGATGCGGCCGATTTTGACCTTCTGGCCCTTGTCGATCTTGATGTTGACCAGCACGTTGTTGTCGCCCAGGGTGTCCTGCTTCTCGAACACGTTCACCTCGGCGGCCAGGAAACCCTTGTCCCCGTAGTAGTCGGTGATCTGGTTGATGATGTTCTGGCGGGTGTGGTCCTTGTAGGGCGTGCCACGGATCAGGGAAATGCGCGAACGGATGTCGTCGATTTCGCCCTTCCGGGCGCCGGTGATCGAAAAACGGCTCACGCGCGGCAGTTCCACGGTCTCGATGCGCAGAAACACGTTGTTGCCCGATACGCGGTCGATGTAGATGGCCACGTCCGAGAACAGGCGGAGCTTCCAAAGGCTTTTGATGGCCCCGGCGATGTCGTCGCCCGGAATGGTGATCGTCTTTCCGGGATCCAGCCCCGTGCGCGCAATCAGGCTGCGTTCGTCCAGGGTATTGATGCCGTTGATGACCGTACCGCCGATGGTGTACTCCGCCGGCACGCCGTAGTCCACGGCGTTGTCGTGCTTGCCCAGCGAACCGCCGATGGCTTGTTCGGGGGCCTGGTCGGTGCTCAGCACCGGGCTGACGGTCTGGGTGGAGTCCGCTGCATCCGCTCCGGGCTGGGCGTGCAGCAGGGATTCGCCCGGAAGGGCGAAAACAAGAAGGAACCACAGGATCGCGGTGGCGCGTGCCTGAACGTGCATGCGGAGGCGGAGCTTATTGAACCTCGATCTGCTCGCTGGTCTTCCCGAAGCGGCGTTCCCGGCCCTGGAAATCCAGCAGGGCCGTATAGAGGTCCTCTTCCCGGAAATCGGGCCAGAGGGTGTTGGTGAAGTAGAGTTCGCTGTACGCGCCCTGCCAGAGCAGGTAATTGGAGATGCGGTGTTCCCCGCTGGTGCGGACCAGCAATTCGGGGTCGGGGATGCCGTGTGTGGAGAGGAGGTCGCCGAAGGCTTCTTCCGTCAACACGGCATCGATGCGGTCGGCCGGCAGGGCACCGGTTGCCGCCTGATGGGCGAAGGCCCTGGCGGCCTGGAGGATGTCCCAGCGTCCCGAATAGCTCAGGGCCAGGGTCAGCGTCAGGTCGGTATTGGCGGCGGTGATGCGCATGGCTTCCTGCAGTTCCCTTCGGCAAACGGAGGGAAGCTTTTCGACATTGCCAATCACGGCGATTTTGACGCCGTTTTCCAGCAATTCGGCCGTTTCCTTACGCAGGGAGTGCACAAGCAGCTCCATGAGGGCATTGACTTCGCGCTCCGGGCGCTTCCAATTCTCCGTGGAGAAGGCATACAAAGTCAGGAAACGGACCTTGGCCTTGCGGCAGGCGCGCACCGATGCGCGAACGGCTTCCACCCCGTTTTTGTGTCCGAAGACACGGGGGCGGCTCCGCTGTTTGGCCCAACGGCCGTTCCCGTCCATCGTGATGGCCACGTGTTGCGGGATGCGGTCGGGGTCCAAGCGGTCCAGAAGGGGATGGCGTTCTTCCGCGCTCGGCATCGCGCAAAGATAGCCATAGCCCCGGTCCCGGCAGGGGTGGAGCACTGCGCTAACACGACCTTAACAGGGAGGCGCGCAGGATGGTTTGACAAGAAGCGGAGGCGGCCTCGGCAAAGGGGCAAGCGGTCCGCAGGCTCAAGCCTGCTGCGGGCTCAGAAACTGCCGCGGCCGGGCGAGGGGCAGACCATTTGCGCAAAGACGTAGCTGATGGAGATCCCCAGGTACGCGTACTGGTCCCTGCGGCTGTTGTCGCCGCGTTGCAGGCCCTCATAGCCGATTGAAGGCAGGTCGCCCTCGTTGGAGCGGTCGGCCAGGGTGGCCGCCAGATTGCCCTGAGCACCGGCCAGCAGTACGCTGGGGTCCACATAAGTGCCCGAAACGTCGTCCAGGTAGTCGGTAAAGACCTTGCGCCAGGACAGTTCCATGCCCACGGCCCAATGCTTGGCAAAATAGTATTTCAGCCCCCCGGTGATGGGCACATTGATGGCAATGCGGGAATAGGGCTCCGGATAATCGCCCACGGCGGCAAAATTCTGCCCTTCGGTGCCCAATGGGCGAAGGTCCACCCACTCCCCGTTGAGCATGGCCTGGGGCTTGTGGTAGGTCAGGCCCAGACCGATGCCGAGGTATGGGGTGAAATGCACAAAAGCACCATACTTGTGGCGCTTGGGTTTGTCGAGGAAGTTGAACTCGATCTGGCCGTAGGCGTCGTAGACGCGGTTGCGGTAGGAGAGGTTGCGGCGGCTTTCAAAGACCCGCTCGCTGAGGGCATCCTGCCCCTGGATCAAGCCACCGTTCAGGCCGGCCCGGAAGGCCCAGCGGTGGTGGAAGTTGCGGCGGTAAAACAGCCCATAGCCTTCGCGCGTGAGCGGGAACTGGGCAAAGCTGTTGTTGATGTCGGTGAAGGCATAGGTGATGCCGCCCATGATGCCGATCTCGTCGCCCTGGCGGATTTGCGCCTCAGCCGGCGAAGCCGTGAAGCCCAACACCATGGCGCACAGCGCACCCAGAATCCAGTAGGATCCACGGCGCATCGTTGGCGGAAGTGCGTTATGGTTGGCTTGGGGGCACATGCTTGAGGCGGGCTAAGGTAAAGGCCTGGCCCGCAGCTTGGTTAACGTAGTGCAGTTCTTTTGGTTATGATATGCCGCTGGAAGGAGGGGGAAGTGTCCGGTAAATGCCATTAACGCCCAACGGCGTACCATTAGTATAACGGCCAGTAGATCAGGTCAGGATGGCGCTGTTGGCGTGCCCTTTCCATGCTTTGGAGGGGCAGGAGCCCCCAATAGGCCCGGTTGCGGTCCATAGCGGCCTTTTCGGCGGCTGAAATGGGCACAGGAGCTTGCTGGCCGATGGCCGGGTGTTCGCCGAAGGCGGGTGCGGCAGCTTTTTGCCCGAACTGGCGTTGAAAATGCGCCAGGGTGCTCAGGTGCCATGGCGGCAACTGCCCGGAACGGCATGCCTTCTCGTAAACCGTTGTGGGCCAGTCGTTTGGGCTGCTGAAGTAGTGGATGAGCAGGACCATGGCCATCCCGCTGTGCGCGCGCTGAGCTTCCAGTTTGGCATGGCGACCCTGGTGGTCCAGTCCCAAGAGGCGCTCTCCCGGAAACCGGCCGGCTTCGGTCAGTGTCTGAATCCGCGCTGCAGCCTGGGCGCTGTGTTGGTCCCAGCGCTTTTGGGCCCCGCCAAACCAGCGCAAAAGCAGCTTGTTGGCCCTGCGGCGAAGGACCTGGTCCCGGGCAAAAAGCGCCTGCATCTCCTCCAGCAATGCCGAATCGATGCGTTGGGCATACTGCCGATGCCACGTTTGTGCCTGCATGGCCCATTGCGCAGCCAGGGAACTGCCGTGCAGCCAGGACCAGTCCGTTTGGTCCAAAAACCGCGATGGCGGAAGGCCGCAGCGTGCAGCATGGGGCATCCATGCACGCAAAGCCGCGGTATCCCGTGCCTGGTTGGCCGCCTCCAGGCCGCGGATCCAGTGGCGGGCAAAGGGCGGATGGGCCTCAAAAGCTTTTTGGTACTGCGCCACAGCAGCCGTCCATTGTCCCTCCAGGGCCAATGCATCGGCTTGAGCGGCCAGGCGGTACAACTGCAGGGCGCTGCTGTCGTCCTGCGCCCATGCAGGTACAGCGGTCAGCGCGAGGGCTACCAGAAAACTCCGCCAGAGCCCGGTCCCATTGGTCCACCACCGCCTGCCGTGCTGTAGCCGTTGCGCCATACCGTGCAAGAAAACGGCATTCAGGCCCGGTTGCGCGTGTCCACGCCCAGGTTGAGCTTGCCGCGCAAGGTGTGCAGGAAGTTGGTGTCGTCCAGGCGGACAAGCCGGACGCCAAAACGTTCCTTTTTGACCGCCAATTGGGTGCCGATGGGCACTTCCATGCGCCGGGAATCCAGCGTGGCCAGGTAGGCTTCGGTACGGCCTTCCACCTCCAGGGTGATCACGGCATCGTCGGGCAGGACGATGGGCCGAACGTTGAGGTTGTGGGGGGCGATCGCCGTCAAGGCGAAACTCCGGGCGGTGGGGAAGATGATGGGACCGCCGCAGCTGAGGTTGTAGCCGGTGGAGCCCGTCGGCGTGGCGATGATCAGCCCGTCGGCCCAGTAGCTGCTCATGAACTCCCCGTTGATGTACACGTGGATGGTCACCATGGAGGCGGACTCGGTCTTGTGGATGGTCAGTTCGTTGAGCGCAAAGGGCAGGTCGCCAAACGGATTGCCGGGGTGGGCGTCCACGTGCAACAGGCTGCGCTGATCGGTGACATAGGTGTCCTTTTCAATGGCCTGCAGGGCCAGTTCCACCTTTTCCTTGCCGATGGAGCTCAGAAAGCCCAGGCGGCCGATGTTGACGCCCAGGATGGGGATGCCGCTGTCGCGGACCACCGTGGCGGCCTGCAGGATGGTGCCATCGCCGCCCAGGCTGAACAGGATGTCGGCCTGGCCCTTCAGGGAACGGTCTTCGGAGATGACCCCAAACGCGTCACCGGTGTCGATGTGCTCGTTGAGGATGGGCAAGTAGGAGGCACAGACGGCCACATCGTGGTTCCGCTCGCGGAGCAGGTCGGTGAGGGTCTGGATGTAGGGGGCCGATTCAGGACGGATAACCCTACCATACAAGGCAATCTTCATACGTGTCTAGGTCAAGCGCAAAATGCAAAAATAGGCCGCCTTCCCCCAGCCGGTTGAAGGCGTACTCAAAACGGAAGACCCAGTCGTAAAACGTCACCAGGTCGATGCCCACACCGTAGCCGAACAGGAAGGTGTTGGTCAGGTCGTTGCCGGTTGCGTAAACGGCGTCGTTGACGTAGCCCATGTCGGCAAAGGCCTTCGCCCAAAAGGCGAACGGAATGCGGCCGTATCCTTTGGCGTTGTCGTCTCCTTTTTTGAGCGGGTTGCCGATGGAAAACGAAAACAAGGGGTGTTTGAGGTTGCTTTTGAACAGGGCGTAATCCTGCCCGTCAATGACGTAAAGCTGATAGCCGCGCACCATTTCTTCGCAATAGCCCAGGCCTTCGATGGTGTAATACGGATGCGCTTTGGACAGGGCGGTCTTTCCGATCGCCTGAAAGGCGAAATTGAATCCTGCCGGCAGCGGGACATATTGGTTGTGGCGCGCCATGAACACCCATTGGTCGAGGTCGCCAAATAGCCCGAGCCCGATTTTGCGCGCGCTCAGTTCGGTGTAATTCCCTTTGAGGGGATAAGCGCGTGCATCCACGCGGTTGTGCAACCAGGTATAGGAAAGCGAGATAAAATCCTGTTGTGTCCGCCCGTTGCCAAAAAAGGTTGGGTTGGTATTGCGCACGGTATCCGAAATGCGGTGCCGGTTGAATTTCAATTCGGCCGTGTGGAATTGATACAGGCCTTTGCGGTACAGGTAAGCAGCGGAAATGCGAAAACGGCGCAGGGCAAATTCGTCAAAGACGGCAAATTCTTCTAGATTTTCGTTGGTGCGGATGGGCACCTGCCGGTTGAGGCTGTAGGAAGCCAGGAAGGCCAGGCCGTGGTTGGGGTGGCGGCCCACATAGGGGCGGGTGTATTGGATTTCGATTTTGGGGGTGAAGCCCCATTGCAGAATGCCTTCCAGGTCGTCTTTGTGGCCGGTGAGGTTGTAATAGGTGGGGTTGAGTCCGAAATTGACCCGGTTGATGTCGTAATTGAATTGGTCGATCCACACATTGATGTTGCGGTCGGCCAATTCAAAAACAGGAATGGGAAAAAAATACCAGCGCTCGGTCACGGTCAATTCCAACATCAGCAGGTCGGGTGCCTCGATGCAGTAATCCAAGGCGTACTCGCCAAACAGGGAGGTGTTGTTGATCTGTACCCGGGAGCGCGCCAGGCGTTCCTGGAGTTCGCCGGAGGCGAAACGCTCTCCCGGCCGGAAGGCCAACTCCCGCAGGATGACGTAGGCTTTTGTTTTGCGGTTGCCGCGGATCTGGATGCTCCCTACCGTCAGCGAGTCGGGCAGTATATCGGACAGGGAATCGGCAAGCGTGTCCGGCGGGGCAACGCTGCTGGCTGCGGAAGTATCCTCCAGCGGGCTGCTTGCCGAACGGCTGTCCTGGGCCTGCACAGAATGCAACAAGGCTGGCCCACACAGCAGGAGGGCCAGCAGGATCATACCGTGCACGGCGCATGGCATACCAAACCCGCAGGTTTTGGAACAACGGAAAAAAGGAAAAGGCAACAGGCTGCGGGTGGCTTGGCGCGCAGCCCGCGGTCCGGCTGCACTCAGATGTTGAGGTAATTCATCAGGGCATCGTAGCGCTCCTGAATCCTGTCGTTGGCCTCCCGTTCGGTGAAGTAGGCGTCGACGTGGTACTCAAAACGTTGGAGGGTGGCTACGATGTGCCGTACCTCGGTCGTGTTGACCTTGATCGTGCACTGAATCTCGCCCGTTTCCGGGACTTGACGCACAAAGGAACTGAGGATATGGGCATTGTTGCTTTCCACCAGGCGGGCAATTTCGCTCATGGTGTACTGCTTCATGCCGTCGAGCTTGATGACGATGATGCCGCCCGCGTCGCTGATGCCGCTCATGGCCGCAAACCAGCGCATCAGGCCGGGCATGGTGATCAGGCCGATGTAGTCGTCTTCTTCATTGACCACCGGCAGCAGGGGCGACTCGATTTTGGCCGCTTCCTGGATGACCGTATAGATGTGTTCGTCCTCCCGGACGAAGGGCTTGTAGAGGTTGCCCAGAATGCTGCCCAGCGACTCGTCGGGATGGTTGAAGTCAATGATGTCGTCTTCGGTCACCAAACCCAGGTACTTGCCCTTGTCCACGACCGGGAGGTGCGAGGTCTTGAACTCGAACATCCAGTCGATGGCGCGCGTGCAGGTGTCGCTGGTTTTCAGCGGTGGAATGGTGTCGGATATGAGGGCGCGGGCAAGCATGGTGTGGCGTGGGAGGGCCGCTTGGAGTATCCCGAAAAGGGCGTCTTTACGGCGGCTGTTGGATCAATATACGGGTTTCAGTGGGGCGGAAGTATGCGTTTTTAGGGCCATCCGTGACAGCATTGGCGTCCAATGACCAGCCAACTTAAGCCGGATGCACCGTCTGCCCAACCTCGGTACAAAAACAATGCCGAAGCCCGCTTCGTTCATATGCCGGAAAACTCCAAACCATGCCGTCCTCAGGACGAAGGCCTTGCGAAGACCTGCCCAGCTTCACGACAACACAGGGTCGACTTCAGGACTTGGCCGCAGCCGCCTCCAGGCGGGGCAGCCAGGCATCCATGGCTTCGTTGAACTGCTCGGGGCGTTCCATCATCGGCGCATGCCCACATTGGTCAATCCAGACCAATTCGGCGTCCGGAAGGCGCTTTTTGAACTCCTCGGCCACAAATGGCGGCGTGATGGTGTCCTGTTTGCCCCAGATCAGCAGCGAGGGACAGGTGATCTGGTCGATGTCCTCGCTCAGGTTGTTGCGGATGGCGCTTTTGGCCGTATAAATGATCCGCAGGGCGCGTTCGCGGTCGTTGACGATCTCGTACACTTCGTCCACCAACTCCTTGGTGGCGCAGGCCGGATCAAAAAAGGTCAGCTCGGTCTTGGCCTTGATGTATTCGTAGTCGCCTTTTTTGGGAAAGGTGTCGCCCAGAGCACTTTCAAACAGGCCGGATGAACCGGTGAGGATCAGACCGCGGAGTTTGTCCAGGTTGCGCAGCGCGTAGATCAGGCCGATGTGCCCGCCCAGGCTGTTGCCGAGCAGCACCACCTTGTTGTAGCCCTGATGGGCCACGAAGCGTTCCACGTAGTCCACATAGCCCGCCAGATTGGTCTCGTTCAGCGGGAGGCTGTACAGGGGAAGCATGGGAATGGCCACGCGGTAGCGGTCCTTGAAGTGCATGATCAGGTCCCGGAAATTGCTCAGGGCACCGAACAGGCCGTGCAGGGCCACAATGACCTCGCCTTCGCCTTCTTCCACATAGCGGAAATCGCCGTCTTCTCGAATTGGAATCTGCATGATGGGTAGCGCTAAAAATAGCCATTCCGCACGGCTTGAGCGCGGATGGGCAAGCCGGCCTCGCCACACCAGTTCGCCAGCAGGCGAAGGCCTTGTGGCGTACCGATCGATTCGGGATGAAACTGCAGGCCCACGAGCGGCAATTCGGTGTGGCGCATGGCCATCAGGACGCCGTCGGCCGAACGGCCGATGGGCTGCAGCGGGGTGTCTTCCAGGCCGGTGAGCACCAGGCTGTGGTAGCGCATGGCGCGGAAGGGTCGGGGCAGGCCGGCAAAAAGCGGATCGCCCTCGTGCCAGACTTCGGTGTCCTTGCCGTGCACAGGCGCACGGCCACGCACCAGCGAAGCACCAAAGCGGCATCCGATGGCCTGGTGGCCGAGGCATACGCCGAGCACCGGACCGCAGCCCATGGCCGCGTCCAGTAGCGGCATGAGCTGCCCGGCGCTTTCCGGCCGCCGCGGACCGGGTCCCAGCACCACGGCCTGCGGCGCCATGGCGAGCAGTTCCTCCGCCGGCAGCCGGTCGTTCTGCCGCAGCACCGGATCCAGTCCGAGCTGGCGGAAGGCGTCCAGCAGGTTGCCGGTGAAGGAATCGTAGTTGTCCAGCAGAAGCAGCATGGCGTGCAAGTTGCGCCGTTCCGGCGAAGGCCCTGCGCTAACGGCTGCCGGGCTCAGGCCACGACCTCGGTTTCCGCCCGGGCGGCCCATTCGCCGAACAGGCGCTCCAGTTCCTCATAGGCATCCTTGACCATGGGCACCAGTTCCCCGACCCAGTCGGTGACCATGGGTGCGGTCTGCAAAAGGGGATCCAGGGTCATGGAATCCGCGGTGGCTTCCGGGGGCAGCCAGCCGCCATGGTGGAGGTACCAGACCAGGGTGGCGGAAACCAGCGCGGCAACCGCGGCAAAGAGGATGCCGCCAGCCGTCCGGTTGGCCCAGCCCAGGGCAATGGCTTTCAGCAGGCTTTCCAGCAGCCCGCCCAGCAGGTTGAAAACCAACAACACCCCCACAAACACCAGGATCAGCCCGGCCAGAGGCATCCAGGGGCCGTCCCAGCCGGTTTGATCCTGCAGCCAGATGGTGGCCACACGGCTGCCCTGCACAGCGGCCACCAGGGCCACGAGCACAGCCAGCGTACCGAGCAGCGCCCGGACCAGGCCCCGGCGGTAACCGAGCGCAAAGGCCCCGGCCAGCAGCACGGCAAAAACAATGTCCAGGATCATCAGGCCGTCAGCAGCTCGCGGACCTTGGCGGAAATGCGTTTGCCGTCCGCCTTTCCGGCCAGCGCTTTGGTGGCCACGCCCATGACCTTGCCCATGTCGGCGGGTCCGGATGCCCCCGTCTGGGCGATGATCTCCTTGAGCCGCGCCTCCAGCTCGGCATCGTCCATCGGCTTGGGCAGGTATTGCTGCAGCACGGCCAGCTCCGCGGCCTCGGTATCGGCCAGGTCTTCGCGGCCCTGCTCCTTGTAGATGTCCAGGGCATCCTGCCGCTGCTTGGCCAGTTTCTGGACCAGCTTGAGCTCGGCGGCTTCATCCAGCTGGCCGGAGGCGCCTTCCGCGGTCTTGGCGTTGATGATGGCGGTTTTCACGGAGCGCAGGGCGGCCATGCGCTGACTGTCCTTGGCTTTCATGGCGGCCTTGAGGTCCTCCATGATGCGGGCTTCTAGGGACATGGCGTTGGGTTTACAGGGGCGTTGGGCAATGCGCGCGTCGGCCAGCCCGGGGTCCTGTTGGGACCGCAAAGGGCCGCCTGACGGCGAACCGCAAAACTACGCGACCCCCGCATAGCCCTCCCGCAGATGCGGCATGCCTTGACGCGCGAAAGCCGGCCCCAACAGGGGACCGGCCAATTCGCATCGGGAATTACCAAACCAAACCTATCGTTTGCGGCAGGGGGAACCCGGGTATGGCGTGTTGCGCGTTCGCGCGGACAGCGCGCTGAAAACCCGGTCGGTTCAGGGACCCCTGCCGGTGTGTTGCGGATCAGAAGGCCATGCTCATGCGCATGCTGGCGTCGGCCGAAGCCTTGTTGCTGTTCAGCACCAGGCCGGTGATGTCGCCGCTGCCCAGGCCAAAGCGGAAGGGACCGCCGCGGACCGAGAAGAAGGCGCCGGCGTCGACGTCCTTGTAGGCATAGCCCACCGTGGCCCCGAGTTCGAGCACATTGGCCACCGTGTAGACGTAGGCGCCGGTGATGATGGGCTGGATGGTGCTGTTGCCGGCGTCGCCGAAGCCCTGGACATAGGCCAGGTGGAAGGCGTGCTGGTCGTAGCTGCGGCCCTTGATGTCGTAGGCCTTCAGGGCGTAGCTGCCGCGCATCTGCAGGCGGGTGCCCAGGGAGGTGCGGAAGGAACCGCCCGGCGTGCTTTCCGTCTGGAAGTAGTCGTTGAAGCGGCCGATGTCGTCCTTGTCAATGCCGGCTGCCGGATCGTCGAGCTCGAAGCCTTCAAACACGCGTTCGCCTTCGAAGGTCCGGGTAACCACCTTGCTGCCGTAGCGCATGTAGCCCAGGTCGTTGAGGGCCACGTCAAAGCTCAGGCCGTTGGTCCAGCGCAGCGAGGTGCCGAAGTCGATGCCCACGCCGCTGCCGTTCATGGCCATGGGATTGGGGCTCGAGGAACCGGCCAACTGGGCCTTGATCAGCAGGTCGTAGTCGATCTGCGAACCATCGGAGGCGGTGAACAGCTCGGCCTGCGTGGGGCGCACATGCGCAGCGGCCGAGGACATGAAAAACTTGGTGCGGAAACCGGCGCGCATGCTCATCTTCTCTTCCGAAAGGATGGGGAAGGCAGCACCGATGCCGAACTCGCGGCGCAGGAACACATTGCCTTCAATCGGGCCGAGGTCCAGGCGGGTACCGGCAAAGGGCGCGTTGCCCTCCCAGGCCACACGCGGCAGGTATTCGCCAAAGACGAGCTGCGCGGCTGCCTGTTCGGTCCAGGTCATCGAGAGCGTGAACAGCTCCTTTTCCTTTTTGCGGAACTGGTAACCAAAGGCCAGGGGGCTGATTTCGCCTCCGGCGAACGCATAGTTGCGGCGGTCCAGGCGGTCCAGCACACCGTCCACCAGGGCGGCGGGAATCTGGCCCCCGTCCAGGATCTCCTTGGCCTCGCCGAGTTGGAGGAAGTCAGAGCCTCCGTAGACGTGCAAAGAGGGCAGGTTGATGAACAGGCGCTCGCCGTTTTCGCCAAGGGCGGCGGGGAAGGCCGTGGAGGTGGCCAGGTTGTGCTGGCCGGAGAATTGCAGGAATTCGTCGTGTTGGGCTGCGGCGGTCCCGGACCAGCCGAGCAGCAGGCCCGCGAGTACGGGCGCAAGGGTGCGGGACGTCATCATGGGTTGATGGTGAATTGGAAGTCAGCAATCAGTTGCAAGTCGAAGCTGCGGCTGCCGTTGGCGCGCAACACATCGGGGCTGGAGGGAGCGTAGATCTCGGCGTCAAAGCCCAGGAATGCGGCATTTTGCAGCATTTCCAGGCGGCTGCGGTCCACCGGGATGGAGATGATGGTCTCCTTGCTTTCCACGGCCTCGCCGTTGCCGCCCACCGAGGGGATGGCGATCTCGATGGGGTCCGGGCTCAGGTTGTCCAGCGGCGTCACGCCATCGGCAGCCAGGAAGATTCCAGTCAGACGACCGCCGAATGGAAAGCCGTTGCTGACCTTGAGGCGGAATTCGCCGTCCATGGAGTATTGATCCAGGTCTTCGACGAGGTCAATGCCCAGCTCGGTGGTGTCCGAGAAATTGAGGCTGGCCTCGGAGGCCACATCCACACTGCGGATGCCGGTGATTTCCACCTGGGCGTCAATCTGCATGCCCATGCCCGGATCGATGACTTCGCCCTGTTCGGGCGAAACGTTCAAGTCTTCCAGCCAGAACTCAAGGCCCGATACAAAGGCCACGTTCTGAAACGATGCGGAGTCCACCAGGCGGCCAAAAGCGGCCAGGTCGTCTTTGAGGTCAAAGGACACTACGGCTTGTCCGGTGTTGCTTTGGCGGACGACCAAGCGCGCGCCTTCGGCTACGCCGACCGGCAATTCGTTTTTGATTTTCAGGCGTACCGTGGCTTCGCCGGCGTCCAGGCCAACTATATCTTCAAGCCAGTCAAAGGTGTAGGGACCTATGTTGACCCCGGTACGGCGTTGGGCATCGTTGCCGACAACGCCGGGCAATACGCCAAAATGGGTTGCGGTTACATACGTGGAGGCGTCAAAGACCGCGAGCTGGCTCAGGTCTCCGATCTCCATGCTGGATTTGGCAATCGGTGCCAGGATGTCGGGCTGCCAGGAAGGGGCCGTGATCTCGTCAACGGCAAACTGGCAGGATCCCAATCCGAGCACGGCTGCGGCGGCCAGCAAGGTGCCGGTCCAGGACCGGCGGCCGGTGGGCATTCCGTTGTTCATGCGAATCGTTTTGATGGGATTTTTGGCCGCAGGGCGGCCGCGTTTGGTGTGGGGCGGCCCATAGGGTACCGCCGGATACAAGTGCTTTCGCTGGGGGGGGCTTACGCGGCGGCTTCCGGCCCGGTTGGGGGCAGGGACAGGGCCCCTGTGACGCACCCTTGTTCAATCCGCAAGACGCTGTTGCAGAAGGCTTTCCGTGCATGTGAAGGTGTACCCGGGGCATAAAAATGCCGCCCCAGGAAGCCCTGAGGCGGCGCGTATTCCCCCATATGGAATTCCGCTTGTACGCGTGCTGCCGCCGCTTATGCATGCGCGCCTTTGCTCACGTGAGGATGGACGCTCATGCACCGCGGCGCAGCTGGTGACTCAAGCCGGGCTGTTTTCCGCCTTCGGCGAAGCCGTTTTCCCGGCATTTTCTTTGGCCTTCTGCTGTTCCAGGTAGCGGTCCAGCAGGTCAGGCACCTTCTCGAAGGCCGCCGAAAGGCCCTTGGCCTTGGTGGTATGGACAAAGGAAATCTCGTCGTTGTGGGTCACCAGGAAGCCGATGGGTTCAATGCCGACGCCCGCGCCGGCACCACCGCCTTCTCCGGAGCCCTTTTTGGGATCGTTGCCCTCCCCGCCGCCGGTGCCAAAACCAATGCCGATGCGGATGACCGGCACGCAGCTGAAGTGGCCCAACTCAAAGGGTTTGCCGACCACGGTTTCCGTGGACGCCTCCGTCTGGATGAATTGGGTGACGTCGTGGAGGAGCTTTTCAGGATTGAAGGACATGGTGTTGTGCGTTTTGTAGTGATCGGAAAGGGGCATGAGGTGTACCCCGTATAGTCGTGTTATGCGCTGTTTGCCGTTCCGGCGAATGCGGACGGCCGGCTGCGGTAGGCCGGGGCTCCGAACATGCGGCCCAACCACGGGCCAGCACTCCGGAAGATGGATGCGACACTCGGTGCGGATGGAGCGCTTGGCGCCGGTTTGAGCAGGCCCCGCAGGAACGCCCACAAGAGCCGGACGGCCCGTACCCAGGCATCCAGTTCCACGGTCGTGCGGCCCTGGAAATTGAACTGCATGGTCCCGCCGCGGGATTGCCACCAGGCCGCCACCGGGTACAGCTTGGCATTAAGCACCCAGTTTCCAGTGTCGATGTCGGCCCGGCAATGGGCCACATGCACGGCAGCGGGCAGTTCCTGCAGCATGGCCAGGATTCGGGCTGGGGAAGGGCGCCAGGATGGGTTCTTGTTTTTGCGTTTCCGTTCCGGTTTCGGAGCGGTGCTTTTTTCGCTTTTGCCCAGGCGTTTGCGCCAGCCTGCAGGAAAGGGCTCATCCATCGGGCGCCAGCGGCCGGTCCAGAACAACAGCCTCCAACGCAACAGGACCACTTCATCGGCCAGTAGTTCGGCCACCAGCAATGGCCCGACGGAGAGCCGCAGGTGTTCGGGAAGGGCTTCGCCGGAGGCGTTCTCCAAACCAAGGGCAAGCTGGAGCCGGATGCGCGCAAAAAGCAGATAACCCAGCACCACCAGCAAAACGCTGAGTAGGGCAAGTGCAATCCAAGCCAGGATGGTCCAGAACATGGCGCCGGGGTTTGCCCTGAAAATCCCTCCCTATAAAATGCAGAACAATGCTGCCGCTCATCCCGGCGCTTGATGTCACGGTGCGCATACGGGCAAAGCAGCTTTCGAATTTCATTTTGAGGGGTGGGGCAGATCCTTGTTTGGGGAGCATGGGCCGACGAAGTTGGACGAAAGCCTGCTCACGTAAACTTCCCTGCGTTATGCAAAGTGCCAAACGACCGATCCTGCTGTTGTTCTTCCTGGTCATGGTGCACATGCTGCACCTGGACGCGCAAGGGCGTTATGTCATTCTGCGCAAAGCCTCCGGCGACCTGGAAAACTGCTACCAATTCTACCTGGCCGATGCCAGCATCCGTGGCAGCAAGCAAATGGCCGGCGTGGATCCGGTGGCCGAGGTGCCCTTCGTCACCGAAATGGCCCAGCGCCAGGGGTGGGAAGTCGATCCGATGGCGCATCCGCCCGGTGCTTCCTGGCCCTATATGGCGTATGAAACGGCCAGTGCCATCATGAATACCCTCAGCCCTTTTGGCAAAGACGCCTACGGTTGCCTTGGAGCGCCACAAGGCAGCGTGCCGGTGCGCCAGGGGGTGTCCCCAACCCCTCTTGCGGGTTCCGGTGTCCCGGCACCGGGTTGGGTCCTGTTGCGCAAACCCGACCGCTACCAGCCTTCGCCGGGTCCCCCGGTGTGTTTTCAATTCACGGTCGTTGACCTCCGGAACACCGCACGGCCCATGGCCGCCTGGAGCCCGACGGGAGGGGTTTCACCCACGGAGTACGCGGTGCGGCAAGGATGGTCGTTGGAACCTTCGGCCTTCAATCCCTATCCAACGCTCGGGTTGGCCGAGGCCTACATGAACCAGCTCAGCCGCTTTGGTGGTGATTTGTACCAGTGCTTGCGCGCCTGTCCGGCGAACAGCCACTGGAACTTGGATGCCTGGGGCAACCGCGACTGCTTCTGCAACGACGGCTATAGCTGGAACTTCGACCGCACCCAATGTGTGCGGATCGCCCAAAGCGGAGGGGAACCCGACCCGGGCGGTGGCGGTGTTCCTGGTGGCACCGAAGGAGGCTTTCCACCCACGGCGGCCGAACGCGCTGGCGTGCTGCAGGCCATCGAGGACGCCCACCAGCGCTGGTTCGACAAATGGTGCGCCAGCATGTGGTCGGGGTGTGCCATCGAACCGGGCAATGCCCGCAACTGGCTCAAGCACCGCGCCGAAACCGCACCCACCACGGATGCCCTCGGTCGGGTGATGGCCCAATTGCGCTGCCACGATCCGGTTTTTATGGCCGACCTGGAGGAGGCGGAGTTCCACCGCAGGACTGCACAATGCCGCGAGCAGGATGACCTGGCCTGGTAGTTTTTTCGCTTTTGGTTTTCGCCTTCAGGCGAAAATCAAAACAAACGAGCCACCCAAGTGCTGGCGTGCTCCTGATGGAGGAGGCCGATCACTACGAAGCGGTCAGGGCTTTGACGGGCCAGCCGCTCAACGCACTTCCGTTGCCGAACACTAGGGCCGGAGCGCGCGCCAGGTCTTTCGCCCGGTATCCGTCCAGGCTTCGATAAGGTAAATCCCGGAAGGCAGGTTGCCATGGGCAATCCGGAAGGTGGATTGCTCAGGGTTCCCGGATGCGATGCGTTTGCCGTCCAGGTGGTACACCGCATAGCCCTTGATCGGTACGGTGGCCTGCAAGGTCCAGGAATCGGCCCGGCCGATCAGTTCAAGGTGGTTTTCGCCGGTAGGCGAAACAGAGGCAATCAGGGTGATGGGCGCGTCTGCGCCTACCATTGCCCCGGAAGTCGTTGAGGCGTAAGAGAGCAGATAGGCTTTCTTGGGGATGCCGTCGTTGATGGGTGCGCCATCGGCGCTGCGCATGGTGCGGGAAACGCGATGCTGTTGCACGCCCGGACCTTGAAGCGGCAGGTCCACCCGATTGAACGAGTTGATGGTAAAGGCTTCTCCCAAGGGGAGGCTGTCCGATGCATGGCGCATCAACAGGCGGTATCCCTGAAGGTATTCCTCGTTGGCAGCGGCATCAAACTGGACCAGCAGCCCATCCCCCTCATCCACCACGCTGAATCCGGAAACCGGCCATTCGTCGGGGAGCAAGACAATGGAATCCGAATGGGTAACGCTATGGTTGTTGGGATTGGGATAGCTCACCACGGCAATGCGATACGCGGTTCCATGGGCTAAGGCATAGCCGGAGCGGGTCGGAAGGGTGGCAGAAAGGTTCACGGTGTAGCTCGCCAGGCCAGGTGCCAGGTCTTCGCGCAAAGCGCCCAACGATGCCGCCAGTTCAGCATCGGTAAAACTGTTGCCGGCCTCATAAAGG
>JAUIHG010000196.1 GCA_030432405.1 Bacteroidia bacterium
GGATGGCCCTCGGCGCGCTCGCGGCGAACGGCTGCTCGTCGGACGATGGCACCACCCCCGCGGATCCGGGCATCGGTTCCAACGAGTGGAATGTGCTTGCCTACGACGGTACCGGTTTTGGCAACTTCCGGGGCTACTATCCACAACCTAACGACCACAGCGTCTTTGGCTATGGTGCAGAGGATTTCGAATTCAATACCGCCAAAGACGGCTGGTCGGATGTGCAATCTCCTTCCAGTGCCACCGGGTATACCGGCTGCAGCATCCCGATTGACAACTTCAGTTTTGAAGCCAAGCGCCAGGGTTTCCCTTGTGGCTATTACAACCTGGTGCTGCAATACTTTGACGACGGTGTACGCGTTCGCGTGGATCAGGACGGTGATGGAAGCTGGGAATTGACCGACGACCGTCTGGGTGGCCCATGCTGTCCCGGCAGTGCCTCCACCATCTTCTCTGGCTACCTCGGAGCTAACAGCATTGTTCAGATTGATATGCTGGAATATGGCGGCAACGCTAACGTGCACTTGATTTTTGATCAACTCAGCAGCACCAACCCGCCCTTGGCTACGGTGGATGATCCAAGTACTCCGGATAATGTTTGCCAAGGCAATCCCATCGACCTGGCCGTTAACTGGAGCAGTACTTATGGATCAGGCGCCATTGTAGAGCCCTTGAGCCTGACCTGGTCGGACGGTACGGGATCGGGTACCAGCACGGGCCTGACCACATCAAGCACCATTTCGGTTGTGCCACCTGCGGGAACACCCTCCTACACCTTCACTTCCGGTACCGACGGTACAGGCTGCCCGGTAAACGTATCTGGCTCCGCCAACGTTTTTGCCGAAACGCCGCCATCTGCGGCCACCATCAACTCGGTGGCCTATACCTGCCAGGGCAATCAGTTTGCCCTGAGCGGTGCGCCAGCAGCAGAAGGCAGCACGGTTTGGAGTTTGGTGTCGGGTCCGGGTACCGTTGGTCCCGGGGTCGGTGGTCCAACAGAAGGTATTTTGAACACCGTACCGCTCCAGTCTACGGTAACGGTGCGCTATTCTGTCACCACGGGTACGGGCATCTGCCCGGATGAGACCGAGGACCGGGTCATCAACTACATGACCGACCTGGCCGCCGCAGCAGACGGCATCAGCACTTGCGCACCCATCGCGGGAGGGGGTGTGCAGTATTTCGGAACCGCCTCCGGCGAAAAGCTCTATGTGGGCCTCAACCCGAACGGCAACAACCTGGGCATTGTTGATGTGGAGCTGCCTGCAGGCAATGCGTTCTCCACACCGGCACTGTATTGGAGTGGCCTGGATGCTCCGCTGGGCAGCTATGGTGGCGGCGCCACCGATCCAGCGCGCATGGACAGCGGCGATCCTTCCTGCCCGGATGAACTTTTTGTTGAGGATACCTGGGAAATCGATGTGGCCACGCAGCCCACGGGCACGGATCCCCAAGTGGTGGTCTACCTGCCGCGGGCCAAGTGGGATGCCTTTGTCACGGACGGCAATACCTGGTTGGACGCCACACCGGGCCTGCGGACCAACTACCTGGCTTGTTACAACACCTTCCCGGCGCCGAGCGATCCGCCGACCACCACCAACGTCACCGTTACCGGCTATCACGCCGATGGCCGAAGCGTGCATCCGGTGGGTGGCGTGAGCTATGACGCCACGGGAGACTTTTACGCCATCACCTTCAATACGGACCGCTTTTCAGGCTTTGCCCTGCATGGTTCGGGCTCTGGCGATCCCCTCCCGGTTACGCTCGTGCAGTTTGTCGGTGAGCACATCCAGGGCAACAACCACCTGGAGTGGATTACAGCCACCGAGCAGAACGTCTCGCACTTTGTGGTGGAGCGTTCGCCGGACGGCATGACCTATTCCGATCTGGCCACCGTGGAAGCCGCGGGCAACAGCACCACGGCAGAGACCTACAGCTACGTGGACGAGAACGTGCCGCAGGGTGGGCAGTATTACCGCCTGCGGACCGTGGACCTGGACGGCAGTACTGACCACAGCCAGGCCATCTGGCTGGGCGCTGAAGGCGGCCTTTGGGCCGGGGACTTCATTCACGTCCTGCCCAACCCGACCACGGCCGAAGCCGAAGTGCGCTTCTTCCTGCCGCAGGCCGGGGCCTATACCATGCGCATCTCCGATGCCGTGGGCCGATTGGTTGAGGAGTCGTCCGGCCAGGGTCAGGACGGCCTGAACACCGTACCGGTTGATGTGTCCCAGGAAGCGGCGGGCACCTACATCGTTGCCATCCGCCGTGCGGACGGCCGCTGGCTCAAGGCGCGCTTGATCAAGTCGACGGACTAAACACCATAGTATACGGATGCTGCATCCGCCTCCGGCGAACCGCATCCCAAGACCACCTGCCATCCGACCGGCGTCCCCACACAGGGGGCGCCGGTTTTTTTGTGCGCCATGCTTCTGGGCCAGGGGGCTAAAACGCAAAGGCCTGATCAGCCCCGTGCGCGGAGCACAGCATGCCGATTTCCGGTGGCCCACGGCTGTGACGCTGCATTGCTGCCGCAAAACGGGTTCGCCGGAGGCGGGAAAAGGGCGTGTTGCACGGGAGAAAAAAGGTGCAATGCTGGGCTTGGAATGCTTCGGATTTCGAGCTTCTATTTGGTTTTGCGGCCACATCTTTTTTTGCCGTCATGTGTGACACCATGCATGGCGGCCTTGCGGCACATGTTTGGGAGACAGCATCAGTCGCTTGTGCATGCCGCTGGAGCATGTGTGTCGTGCGGCTTGCATCCAACGCGTGATTCCTGCAGCGATTGAAACCCGCCGCTACATTGGTGATTGTTCGGCGCGCAACACGAAAACGTCAAAAGTGACGCGCTGACCAACCCACAAAAGCCCGCCTGTTTCCAACGCTACTACCGTAAAAAGTCCTTCCCATGCGCAACATCTGCTACATCGCCGCCGCCCTGATCGCTTCTTTCGCTTTTGCCCCTACCGCTGCTGCCCAGCAGGATCAAGGTGTCGTGCAGGTTTCCGCTGAAAAGAAGGCTGCTGGCCAGGCCATTCAATTGGCCCCCAGCACCGAAGCCGGCCAAAATGCTGAGCCGCAGCTCAAGCGCGTCAACCGCCCGGTCAAGGCCAACAGCACCGTTCAGAACGACCAGACGCTGCAGCGCAGCGGCATCCGCAAAGGAGCTGATGACAAAAGCGCAAGCACCACGCCCGCTGAACTGCCCTGGGGCGAACACGCCGATGCCGCCAGCTACGAGGCCGCCAAGCTGGCCTGGATCGAAACCCACACCGATGCCTACCGTACCATGGTAGACCAGCACTAGGCCTTTCCCATTCAATACCCCGCCTGCCGCTGCAGACACCACGCATTCTCCATATTCTATTGCACCGACCGGAACACCCGATGCACGCGATCCCTATCCAACCCTGATCCACCGCACGCATCGCATTTACCCGCACTGTTCCAGGTCCATGAAATCCACACGTACGATTGGCCGCCTTGCCCAGCAAACGGCCCTCACCAACAACCGGTCCCGCACCGCTGCATGGCTTTTCTCCCCAATCTACCGGTCGCTACGCCGCCCTTTCCTGCTCCTGCTTTTTCTTGCAGGGTTGTTCATCCCGCCCGCCCAAGCACAAGTGGCCGAAGTGGAACTGGTCATCGACTGGCCGTCCTGGTCGGGTGAAAACCGCTTCAGTCTGGTCAATGCCGACGGCATTACCATCGCCACTTACTGCGATCCGAGCTATTGCTACAACGGATGGAATCGGAGCTATTCGGCCACGGTCAACATCGGCTACCTGCTGGCCGGGGAATACACCCTGGTGAGCTACGACCGCTACGGCAACGAGTGGGACGATGGCGGTGAGGTGACCATCCGCGTTTCCGGCGTGGACGTACTTGCGTACAGCCACCCGGACGGCAGCGTGGTGGGTACACCGGTGCCCTTTACGATCGCCGAAGATCCAACGGTGGCCACCAGTGCCGTGGCCATGGATGTGGATTGGCCCTGCTACGCGGGCGAAAACGTGGTCCAGCTCTACAATCCCGAAGGCGTTCTGCTGTACCGCTATTGCGCACCGGGGGCTTGCCTGGACGGCTCCAATACCACCGTCAACAGCCTGGTGGACATCGGCTGTCTGGCCGATGCCAGCGGGTATTACATGGTGGGCTACGACACCGACTGGAACGATTGGGGCTGCGGCGGCACCGTCCAGATCCAGAGTGCCGTTTCGGTCGTGAATACGTTTACCGTGGACGGATACTATGAGCTGAGCAGCAGCTTCAGCGTCAGCGGGGGAGGGGGAAGCTGCGCGGGCTGCAATCCCGATTTCGCCGTTGAGGCGCCCGGCACCTGGTCCGGCTCTACAGCTGGCGCCAACGATGACGTGGACGTCACCGGCCTGGACGGCGACGATCGGGTTTATGCCGTAGACATTCCCTGTGATGGCGACTGGAAGTTCAGTTTGTGCAGCTCGGGCTACGACACCAAAATCGAAATCACCGACGCCTGTGGCGAAGCCCCGCTCAGCGGCGGCTACAACGACGACGCCTGCGGCGTGCAAAGCGAGGTCACCATGGACGGCCTTGCCGCCGGTACCTATTACGTTACCGTAGACGGTTTGAACGGCGCTTCCGGCGCCTATACCCTGGAGGTGTCCAATGCCACGCCTGCGGCGATCGAGTGCCCGGAAAACCTGGTGCTCGGCAACGATGCTTCCAGCTGTACGGCCTACGTCAACTACCTGCCGCCCTGGTCGGACAGCAGTCAGGCCGGAAACTATTACGGGGGCATCATCCCGCATGCCCCCATTAGCGGCAATGGTACCGAACTCAACCTGGCCGACGATCAGATGGCCGGTCCATTTTCGATTGGTTTTGCGTTTGAATACTACGGCGAGGCCTACACGGCCTTCTACATCAGCTCCAACGGCTTCATCAGCTTTTCCGGAGACGACGAAGGCTGCTGCAGCGGACAGGCCATGCCCAATGCAGGAATGCCCAACAACCTGATCGCTTTTGCCTGGGAGGACCTCAACCCGGCAGCCGGAGGCGATGTGCAATACTTCGTGCACGGTACAGCCCCCAATCGGGTGTTGGTGGTCGAATTTGACGATGTGCCCCATTACAATGGGCCGACCAAGCGGGTTACCGCCCAGGTGCACCTCTATGAAAGCAGCCATGTGGTGGACATCCACACCACTGAAATGCAAAGCGACGGCGGCGCCCACACCATGGGCCTGGAAAACGCCGCGGGCACCAGCGCCACCTTTGTGCTGGGCCGCAATGCGGCCAACTGGAGCGCCAGCAACGAAGCCATCCGCTTCATTCCGCCCAACAACGCCAGCATCGGCTGTTCGGGTGGTGTGGTCACCCAGCTGGCCGGACTCGGGTTTACCGCCGACTTCCCGGTGGGTACCACCACGGAGACCTACCGCATCGATGACGGCAACGGCAATACCGCCACCTGCTCCTTTACCGTTACGGTGAACGACGAGGAAGTGCCCACGACGGTGGATTGTCCGGATGCGCCGCTGAGCGCCATCGGCGATCAGCCGGATTGCGGCGGCGCGGCGGTGAGTTTTGACGTGGAGTTTGCCGACAACTGTGCATCCGGCGGCATTGCCGGCACCCTGATCAAAGGCTACGCCTCCGGGGCCGTTTTCCCGGTGGGCACCACCAATGTGGAGTTTGAGTATGTGGACGCCGGCGGAAACCGCGGAACCTGCGTGTTTGACGTTCAGGTGGCTAAAACGGCCGAAGGCCTGTCCTCCAGCCTGGATCCCGTCATGGGCTGTGGTGTGTGTGCCCTGTCCGACGGGGATTCGGTCACGGTGTACGACCAGGCGGGCGCCTTCATCGGCAGCCTGGAAGACGGCCTGAGCAGTCCTGTGGCCCTGGGTTCGGTGCAGTTGTGCAACCTGCCTTCGGACGTGCTGGACGTGGACGATGATGCCGGCGTTTCGGTCCCCATCCTGGAACGCTACTGGCGCGTGGACCCCACCATGGATGGCCCGGCAACAGCAACCCTGCATTTCCTGACCGATGAATACAACAACCTGCGTACCCACCCGGATGCAGTCGGCGTGTACGCCATTGCATCGCCGGAGGACATTGGATTTACCGCCTACCCGGTAGGCGAAGGCCCGGCAACGGGTTCGGTGCACGGGGAGGCCCTGACGGTTTTGTCCATCGCCGACAACGGCGACGGCACCTTCAGCGCGGAGGTTTCGCTGAGCAACGGCGCGGACATCTACGCCCATGCCGCCAACCCATATGGCGGTCCCCTTCCCGTGGAGCTGATCGATTTTCGCGGAACGCGCACCGAAGCCGGTATTGCCCTGGAATGGATCACCGGCACGGAGCGCAACGTTTCCCATTTTGCCGTGGAACGCAGCCTGGATGGTCAGCAGTTTCGGGAAGTGGGCCGGGTGGAGGCCGTTGGCCAAAGCACCTCCCTGCAGGCCTACGACTGGCTGGACGCCGAAGTGGGCCAGGGTGCCTGGTACTACCGTTTGCGCAGCGTGGACCTGGATGGAAGCACCGAATACAGCGGCATCATCTACCTGGATGGTGGACAAGCTGCCCTGCCGCCCTCGGCACTGTTGTACCCCAATCCCTTCGCGGAACGCAGCCGCTTGCGTTGGCATCAAACCCAGGCCGG
>JAUIHG010000197.1 GCA_030432405.1 Bacteroidia bacterium
CCGATGCCTGTGGCATCGCGTCCACGAGCCTGGATGTTTCCAGCTTTACCTGTGCCGAGGTCGGCGCCAATGCGGTCAACCTGACTGTGACCGACAACAACGGCAACAGCAGCTCCTGCAGCGCTACGGT
Source organism: Bacteroidia bacterium (assembly GCA_030432405.1). GTDB lineage: Bacteria > Bacteroidota > Bacteroidia > Chitinophagales > BACL12 > WGOA01. The sequence continues at coordinate 131 of JAUIHG010000197.1, forward strand.
GACCGTATTGGATACCCTGGCCCCGACACTGGTTTGTCCGGGTGATGTGGTGCTCAATGCCGCGCCCGGCGTCTGCAACGCGACCTACACCTGGATCGAACCAATCGGTTCGGACAACTGCAGCGTGACCACGTTCCGTACGGCCGGTCCCGCCCCGGGATCGAGTTTCGCCGTAGGCGTAACCACAATCACCTACACGGCCTTCGACGTGAACGGCAACAGCACCGCCTGTTCCTTCACCGTCACGGTCACGGATACCACGGCTCCGGCCATTTCCTGCCCGCCGGACATCCTGATCAACAACGATCCGGGTGTATGCGGTGCGGTGGTCTTCTTCCCGGACCCGACCTTCAGCGACGCCTGTGCCGGTGCCACCCTGACCCAAACCGGCGGCTTGCCGAGCGGTTCGGTCTTCCCGGTCGGCATCAATACGGTGACCTATACGGCCACCGATTTGAGCGGCAACAGCTCCAGCTGTTCCTTTACCGTGGAAGTGGTCGACAGCGAAGCCCCGACGGTTTCGTCCTGCCCGACCAACCTTACCCTGGCCGGCAATCCCAGCATCTGTGGGGCTGTGGTCAATTACATTCCGCCGGTGCCAGCGGACAACTGCCCCGGCGTCAGCATTGCGCTGACCAACGGCTTCGGCCCGGGTGCCATTTTCCCGATCGGCACCACCGTGGAAGAGTACACCGTAACCGATGCTGCCGGCAATGTGACCATTTGCAGCTTCGTGGTCACGGTGACCTACACCAACTCCCCGACCTTGAGCTTTGTGGTCACGGATGAGTCCGTTGCCGGCGCAAACGATGGCGCGATCGACCTCACCATCACCGGTGGTCTGCCGCCCTTCAGCCTCGTGTGGAGCAACAGCAGTACCATGGAAGACATCAGTGGTCTGTCGGCCGGCACCTACGTGGTGACCGTGTTTGACAACAACGGATGTGCCTTCACCGACAGCGCCACGGTGGCTCCGGGCCTCTGTATTCCGCCCGCCACCCTGGTTTCCACGCCGATCAACCCGATCCGGGTAACGGTGGCATGGAGCAGCATTCCGGGCGCCTTGCTCTACCAGGCCCGTGGACGTCCCCTCGGCACCAGCGGCTGGCCGCGCTTCTTCACCGCGGATACCACCCGTACGGTGAGCAGCCTGATCCCCGGCGGCAGCTACGAGTGGCAAGTACGTGTGCAGTGTGGCGACCAGAGCGTTTCCGGATGGAGCGTGCTGGACACCTTCCACCTGCCCAGTCCGCGCATCCCGGATACCGGCGACCTGATGGCGGTCTTCCCCAACCCGGTGGACCAGCTGTTGCGCGCCGAATACACGAGCCAGGAAGCACAAACCGTGCGCATCCTGCTCACCGACGCCCTTGGCCGTGTGATGATGGCCCGTCAACAGGACCTGCCGAAAGGCAAGACCGTGCTGGAATTCAATTCCTCGGATCTTGCTGAAGGCATGTATACCCTCAGCGTGGAGAAACCGGACGGTGTGGTCATGCACCACCGCGTCTCGGTCTTCCACCGCTAAACCACTACGGTTTCAACCGCATACCCATGGCCTCGGCCATGGCACGGCGGGGCTCCTTCGGGGGCCCCGCTTTTTTTTGCCTGCCGGCGAAGCACCCCGCAGCGGTTGCCGCCTTTTACGCACGCCGGGGGATACCTGCCTGAGCATCCTTCGGGTTTCCACAAAGGGGTTTCATCCGGTGTTCGACCGCCGTATCTTCCTCCTTCTGACCGCGCCCTTGCTGCACCCGTTGGTTGGGCTTCTGCCCGGCCCACCGCCCCGCCCCGACGGTTTGTGCAGGCACCTGGCGCAAGCCCCTGACTGCCATGCCCTTTCTCACTGCTCTCGCGCTGCGGCCCACGCGGCCCCGGACTTTGCTGGCCCGCACGGGCCCTGGCCTTCGGCCGAAGGCCCGCCGGCTTGTGCCGCTGCTCGGTGTGTTGTTCGCCCTGTGGGCGAACGCTCCGCTGAACGCACAAAGCCCCCAGCCGAACATCCTCTACATCGTGGTCGATGACCTCAACGACTACGTGTGGGCCGGGGACAACCACCCCGACGACCTGCCCAACCTGGCGGCCCTTGCAGCCGATGGGGTGCGCTACGACGCCTGCTACGCCACTTCGCCGCTTTGCGGCCCCAGCCGGGTCTCCTTTCTGACCGGCAAGGATCCCGACTGGACCGGCGTATACCGCAACGAATACGTCAAGTTTTTCCGCAAGTATTTTTTCCCGCGCCCGGTGACGACCATCATGCAGCACCTCCGGGAGTCCGGCTATTACACTGTGGGCATCAACAAGGTGTTTCACAACGTCAACAAGGCGCAATACGACAACGACTTTGACATCACCGAAAGCGACCCCCTGCTGCGCCAGCAGAGCTGGAACGAGTTCTACCGCGTCAAGGACCAGTCCTATGCCACCGTGGAGCCGCTGCAGCAATTTCCCGGAACCGGCTACCGCTGGGGGCGCGTCCTGGACGAACACGAGGACCGCCTGGGCGACCACCGCGGGGTGAGCATCGCCATCGACATCATGGCCAGTTATGCCGGCAATGCCGCCGACTATGGCGGTCGGCCCCTGATGCTGACCATGGGTATCGTCAAGCCGCACGTGCCGCATATCGTGCCGGCCAAATACTATCCGCCACAATACGAACCAAACATCCTCTCGGCATCGGCCATCAATTTCCGCACCCCCGGCAATCCGGGAGGCTGGCCGCTGCCCGATTATGGGGCCGAGGAGGCCCAGGACATCCTGGACGGCATGCACCCGGCCGCTGAAGTGATGTCCATCCAGAACGGAGACCACCAAAATGCGGCCGAGAGTTTTGCCCTGGCCTATGCGTCCTCCACTGCGCTTTCCCCGCGTGGCCTGCGCAATACCCTCATGGCCAACGCCAATATGGCCTACATGGCATCCGCCCGCTACGTGGATGCGCAGATCGGACGCATGCTGCATGCCCTGGACAGCCTGGGCCTGGACGACAATACGGTGGTGGTTTTCCATTCCGACCACGGCTTTTCACAGGGCGAGCACCGGCACTGGGCCAAAAACACCCTGTGGGAAACCGATGGCCGTGTGCCCCTGATCATCCGCGACCCGCGCGAACCCGGCGGCCAGGTGGTTTCCACACCGGTCAGCCTGCTGGACATTTTTCCAACCATGTGCGACCTGGCCGGGATCGGCCTGCCGGTGGTGGACGGCGATCCGGATTACCTGGACGGGCGTTCCATCTGGCCCTTGCGCAACAGTCCCAATGGCGGCCGCGCTGCGCACCTGGCCGTGGCCTGGACCGCACACCCCAGCCTGGCCTGCGGCGTACAGCGCTCGGTGTATGAGAAGGACTGGCACCTGCTGCAGTTGGATGTTCGCCCTTCGGGCGATTGCTCCGGTCCGGCGGACACCGTTGAATTGTTGTTCAACCTGGCCGAGGATCCCGGGGAATGGAAGGACCTTTCTTCGGATTTTGCCAGCAAGGCCATCTACGCTTTTCTGCACGCGCGCCTGGAAGAGGAAAAGCCCACCGACCAGTGGAATCTGCGCATCCAGGGCAGTCCGGGCGTGCTGAAAGCCGACGATACCCTGGCCCTGACTTTGCAGCTTTTCGATGCCGAAGGGACGCCGGTTTCGCCACCGGCGGGCACGGCTTTTGTCTGGCAACTGGCGGCCTTCCCCCATGGCCTTGTGAGCGGCAGCAGCATCGCCACGCCCATGGCCCAATTGCCCCTTCCGGCCTTGGCCGACAAACCATTTTTACGCGTTCAGGCCTACTGGCGCGAGAATGCCACCGGTGCGGTGCTGGGGTTTGACACCAAAAGCCTGCCCCTGGACCTTTCGGCAGCCCGGTTGGGCATAGTGGGGGCCAGCGCCGGTGCTCCGTCCCTTTCCGCCTCCGGCGAAACCCAGCCCCATCGGCATCCCGCCTGCGGCGCCACGCAGTGGTTCGACCTGACGGGCCGGCCCATCCCCGCCGCCCAACCCGGTGCGGTCTCGGTGCACGGCTGCGGACAGGGCGTGTGGACACCGCCTGCGCCCTGAGGACGGCGGGGACAGTGCTCCCCTGTGGGCTGCATTCCGGGATGGCTTCCGGCCAAGAGCCCGACCAAGAGCGGGCACCCTATCTTTCCGTCTTGCACCATCGGCATGCTGGAAATCCATGAGGTATACAAACGTTTCGGGTCGCTGGAAGCGGTGCACGGGCTGAGCCTTTCCATCGCCCGGGGCCAGACCTTTGGCCTTTTGGGGCCAAACGGCGCGGGCAAAACCACCCTGCTGCGGCTGATCACCGGCATCCTGGGGCCGGACCGTGGGCGCATCCTGCTGGAAGGCAAAGCCCTCAGCCCGGCCACCAGTGCGCGCATCGGCTACATGCCCGAGGAACGCGGGCTGTACCGCAAAATGGGCGTACTCGAACAGCTGCGCTACCTGGGCCGGCTCAAAGGCCTCAGCGGTGCAGAAGCCCGCCGCCGCGGGCTGTACTGGCTCGAGCGGCTGAACCTGGCCGAATGGGGCCAGCGCAAGGTCGAAGACCTCAGCAAAGGCATGCAGCAAAAGGTCCAGTTTGCCGCCACCCTGCTGCACGATCCGGACCTCGTCATCCTGGACGAACCTTTTTCGGGCCTGGACCCGGTCAACATGCGGCAATTGATTGCCGACATCGGCGCCCTGCAGCAGTCCGGCAAAACGGTGCTGCTCAGCACCCACCGCATGGACCAGGTGCAGGCCTTTTGCCCGGACATTGCCCTGTTGCACCGCGGCAGGCTGGTGCTGGAGGGGCAGGTGGAGGAGATTCGGCGGGCGCACCGCCGGGGTTTTTTTCACGTTCGCCTGCAAGGCGATACCGGCTCCCTGACCCATCCGGGTTTTGAGGTGCTGGAGCAGGAAACCGACCGCCTGCTGGTGCAGCTGCACGACGGTTTCCGGGGCAACGACCTGCTGCGCCTGCTGTTGGAGCGCGGCGTGGAACTGCTGGCCTTCGAGGAAATCCTGCCCAGCCTCAACGACATTTTCATCCAGCGGCTGTCGGAATCGGATGCCGCCGATGCGGCCGAACAAGCGGCCCGGCAAAGCGCCGCCCGTGCGGCCGGAAAAACCGCTCCCCTCCGCCATGGCTAAGGTGCTGCTCATCGCCTGGCGGGAGTTTCGCACACGCGTGCGCAAACGCTCCTTCATCCTGCTGACCCTGCTGGCCCCGCTGGGCATGGGCCTGATCATCCTGTTGCCCCTCCTGCTGGTCAACCTGGAAATGGAACCCCAGCGCATCCTGGTCCTCGACGCCTCCATTCCGCGCCAGGTGCCGGCCATGGTCATGGATGCGCCTGCCGGCGAAGGCGCCTGGTCCAGCCGCCTGCGGGACACCGCCGGACTGCGCTTCGATTGGGCACCGCCCCAATGGAGCCTGGATTCGGCGGAAGCCGCTTACGTGAAACTGGGCTACGACGCGCTGCTGGTGGTTCCGGCCAACCGCACGGGCGCGGTGCCCCAACCCGAACTGCTGGCGCCCCGTCAGGTCTCTATTGCCACCAAATACTACATCGAAGGGGCGCTGGAACAAGCCCTGGAGGCCGAGCATTTCCGGCGCCTGGGCATCGACGGTCAGGTGCTTCGGTTCAGGCCCGATCTGGAACTGGCCACCGGCATTACTGGCCAGGGCCGCATGCGCCAGGAGGGCAGCGCCTTTGCCGCCACGGTGGTGGGCTACTTCATGGGTTTTTCGATTTACGTGGTGTTGCTCATTTACGGCACCATGGTCATGCGCGGGGTGATGGAGGAAAAATCCAACCGCATTGTGGAGGTGATTGTCACCAGCGTGCGGCCATTCCAATTGATGTTGGGCAAGATCTTTGGCATCGGAGCGGTAGGCCTGGCGCAGTTCACCGTCTGGGCGCTGTTGGGCATCATCGTGCAGGCCATCACCGCCGCCGTTTTTGCCGAACAGCTGGCCGAATTCCAGACCCTCACCCAGGGAGGTGCCAGCCTGCAAAATGCCCAGGAACTCCAGCGCCTTGCCAAGGCCTACGACAGCTTTCAGAACCTGCCGGTCCTGCGGCTTTTTGCCGTGTTTGCCTTTTACTTTCTGGGCGGCTACCTGCTGTACTCCGCGCTTTTTGCCGCTGTGGGTGCCCTGAGCAGCGACGACGGCGGGGACAGCCAATTGTACCTCTTCCCGGTCACCCTGCCGATCATTCTATCCATCGTGGTGATGATCATCGTGATCCAGCAGCCCAACAGCAGCCTGGCGTTCTGGGCCTCCATCATCCCCCTGTCCTCGCCCATTGTCATGCCGGCGCGCATGCCTTTTATCGGCGTGCTGAACTGGGAAGTGGGCCTGAGCATGGCGCTATTGGCCGTCGGCTTTTTGGCCGCTACGGCCATGGCCGGACGCATCTACCGCACGGGCATTCTGATGTACGGCAAAAAAATCCAGCCCGGGGAAATCTGGCGCTGGCTGTGGTTCAAGCCTTAATGGCCGTAAAGGCCGATCAGGGTTCCAGGTAGAG
>JAUIHG010000386.1 GCA_030432405.1 Bacteroidia bacterium
GCTGGAGGAGCTCGAACTGGAGCTGCTCGGCATGCCCGGGGAACCTTGCTGACCTTGTTGGCCGGGCATGGGGTTGAGCTGAGCGAGCTGCGGCTGGCCTTGCCCCTGACCTTGGCCGGACTGGGACTGCGATTGCGACTGAGATTGGGATTGGCCCTGGCCTTGTTGGCCGGATTGGGAGCCGGGTTGACCTTGTTGGCCGCCCATTTGTTGACCCTGTTGGCCGCCGACCTGCATTTGGCCGTTCGGCCCCACCACCATTACAGGTTGCTGGCCCTGACCACCGCCGGTGCCTTGCTGGCCCAGTTGAGAGAGTTGCGCGAGTTCGGGTTGGACGTCCATCTGGCCGTTCATGCCGCCATCCTGCTGGCCGTCCATGCCCTGGCCTTGATCCATCTGGCCGCCGTTGCCGGTGCCGTAGGGATCACCCTGCGGCAGCTGGCCCTGGCCGGAGCCATCCACCATGATGCCTTGGCCACCACCACCCATGCCGGCAGGGACCATGGTGGGGTCGTAGGTGAAGAAAACGATGTCGACGGTGCTGCTGCCGAGCGCGGGCCGCTTCATCACGAGTTCATTGCGCAGCTCGTGCATGCGCGCCTCGTTCTCGCGGGCTTCGCCCTCGGAGGCGACAGGGCCGAAGAAGTAGGTCAGGTTCTCGTGCTGGTAGCGCACATACCAACCCTCGTCGGTCAGACTCTGGTCGGTGTAGTCAACTCCTGGATACTCCTGCTTGAACTCCTCCGCCGAAAGTTCCCACGCGGCTTCGATCGCGGCGGTGGGATACACCATGGTGTGAGCGTGCAGGCTCAACGAGGCGAGGGCGGCAACGACAGCGCCGCATGCGAAACGGAAAGTGGCAAAGCGAAGCGCGCGGTTCATCAGGAGATCGGGGGAGGGAACGGGGTTTAGAGATTGGAGGGAATGTCGACACCACGTTCGGTGCCTTTGCCTCGGTTGGCGGGTTGGCTACCGGAGGCTGCTTCGACGCTCATCCGGTTTTCACCCTGTTCGTTTTCGAGCTGGCGAGAGGCTTCCGCCCGAGCCAGGTCGGACTCAGCGAGTTTGGCGTTTTCATCGCCGATTTGAACCTGAGAGGGGGCTTCGAGGGCCTGGCCCTTTTGGCCCTCGGCCAGCTCGGGTGCGTCTTCGGCACCGGGGGCGCCGGGTTGTCCCGGCTCACCTTCCTGGCCTTCGCCGCCACCACTTTGGTCGCCCATTTCGCTTTCGGGAATGGG
>JAUIHG010000387.1 GCA_030432405.1 Bacteroidia bacterium
GCCGATGCGATCGGGATACTTGCGTTGCAGGTCCTGCAGGCCGGCGCGCAGGCGCTGGCCTACATCATTGCTTCGATCCACCAGCTTTTCATCGGCAAATACATCCAGAACCGCCAGTCCGGCGGCACACCCCAACGGGGAACCGGCATAGGTTCCGCCCAGGCCGCCCGGTTCCGCGCCATCCATCACGGCCTGCCTGCCCACCACCGCGGCGATGGGAAAGCCACCGGCAATGCCTTTGGCCAGGGTGATGATGTCCGGTTCAACGTCTTCATATTCGCAGGCGAACATTTTGCCGGTGCGGCCAAAGCCGGTCTGAATCTCGTCGCAGATGAACACGATGCCGTGCTCATCGCAGATCTCACGCAGCTTGGTCAGGAAGCCGGCCGGCACGGGATAGAACCCGCCCTCGCCCTGCACCGGCTCGATGATGATGGCGGCGACCCGGCTGGCCTCGATGTCGTTCTTGAACACTTCCTTCAGCGCATGCAGCGAGTGATCCGCGCTGACACCCAGGTATTCCGCCGGAAAGGGTACATGGTAAATCTCGGGCGTAAACGGCCCGAAGCCCTTCTTGTAGGGAACCACTTTGCCGGTCAGGCCCATGCACAGGTTGGTGCGGCCGTGAAAGCCGCCGCCAAAGGCAATGACGCCCGGTCTGCCAGTATGAGCGCGGGCGATTTTCACCGCGTTTTCCACGGCCTCGGCACCGGTGGAAACAAAGATGGCGCGTCCATCCTTGATGGGTACGGCCTGCACCAGCCGTTCCGCCAGTTCCACCGCCTGGGTGTAGGGCGTGATCATGATGCAGGTGTGGCTGACGCGGTCCAGCTGCTGCTTGATGGCCTCGACAATGCGTGGATGGCTGTGGCCGGTATTGACCACCGCGATGCCTCCGGCAAAGTCGATGTAGCGCTTGCCTTCGATGTCCCAGACTTCGGCGTTCGAGGCCTTGTCCACATACACGGGCAACATGTTGCCCATCCCGCGCGCAAAAGCATTCTGCTTGCGCTGCTGCCACTCAGCATTACTCATGGTTTTCTCTCAGACTGCCAGTTTGAAAATTCAGGGTTGGTAGATGACGTAGATTTTACGCGTGGTTTCGAGCACTTCCCACTGCCCGGCAAAGCCGGCCGGGATGATGAACCGGTCGCCCGCCTGCAACAGCTGTTCATTGCCGGCTTCATCCCGCAATACCGACCTGCCCGCCAGGATGTGGCAGTACTCGTTTTCCGTGT
>JAUIHG010000198.1 GCA_030432405.1 Bacteroidia bacterium
GAAGGGTGGATGTCCAGCCGCTCGGCGACGGCCTTGACCTTGCCGTCGTAGCGTTCGAGGAAATGGCGGATGATGCGCTCGGTGTATTCCTTGAGCGTGCGTTCGCGGGCCACTTCCTGGGCCACCAGGTCCTGACCGCCCATTTGCAGGTCTTCGGACTCAATGGCCCCGCCGGCGGCCATAACCACGGCCAGTTCCACTACGGCCCGCAGTTCGCGCACATTGCCCGGCCAACTATGGGCTTTCAGGGCATTGACCGCGGAAGGGGCCAGCTTTGGCGCAGGCAGGTCGCGGCCTTCGGCGTATTGATCCGCAAAATGGCGGGCCAGCAGCAACACGTCGTCGCCGCGTTCGCGCAATGGCGGCAACACGATGGGGATGCCGATCAAGCGGTAATAGAGGTCGGAGCGGAATTTTTGCTCGGCCACCATGGCCTGCAGGTCGCGGTGGGTGGCCACGATGAGCCGGATGTCAAAGGTTACCTTTTCGCGTCCTCCGACGCGCACCACTTCCCGCTCCTGCAAGGCACGCAGCAGTTTGGGCTGGAACGCGGGGTCGGTTTCCCCGACTTCGTCCAGGAAAAGCGTGCCGCCGTTGGCCGCCTCAAAATGGCCGATGCGCCGGGCATCGGCTCCGGTAAAGGCGCCCTTTTCGTGCCCGAAGAATTCGCTTTCCACCAGCTCGCGGGGAATGGCGGCCATGTTGACGGCCACAAAATGCCCTTCCGCCCGTGGCGAATGGTAATGGATGGCTTTGGCCACCACCTCCTTGCCGGTGCCGGTCTCCCCGGTCACCACAACATTGATGTCGGACTGGGCGGCTTTCTCCATCAATTTGAAGACCGGCTGCAGCCCGGCGCTTTCGCCGATCAAGGCGGACCGGAAAGCGTAGCGCTCCTGCACTTCTGCCTGGAGGTCAGCCACGCGGCCTTCCAATTGTTGCCTCCGGCGAATGTGGTCCACCACCCGCAGCAGGCGTTCGCGCAGGTCGCGCTCCTTGACCAGGTAATCCACGGCCCCCTGACGGAGCAGCTCCACGGCCGTTTCCACCTTGTTCTGTTCGGAGATGACGACTACGTCGGTTTCGGGCCGTCGGGCGCGGATCTTGGCCAGCAGGTCCAGGCCTTCGCCGTCCGGCAACCGGTAATCCAGGGTGATCAGGCGCGGGCCTTCGTGCAGGTGGTCCAACAGCGACTTGGCCGTGCCGTGCACCCGCACCGTCATGTCCTCGTAGAGTTCCAGCGCCTTGCTGATGAGCTTGGCGTAAAAGGGATCGTCCTCGACCACAAAGACCAGGAAGCGGCGCGGGTCGTTGGCCGGGGTTTTGGCCGGTGTATTGGCCGATGTCTTGGATTCGGATTTGGGACGTGCGGCCATACGGTCGGATCAGCAATCAAAAAAACAGGAAACGGGCAAACGGGCTACTCCGTTTGCGAGCCTTCTTCGAGTTTGGCGGCCACCGTCAATTGGGCGGTTTGCAGCATCGGCTGCAGGCGTCGGCAGCGGTTGGCCAGCGCAGCGATGGAGGCTTCGCCATCGGCGTCCTCTTCCAGCGCACGGAGCGCGGCGGCCAATGCGGAAAAACCGAGTTGTCGGGCCGGGGCGGCCAACTTGTGCGCCGACTCGGCGATGGCCTTACGGTCCTTATTGGCCACGGCCTCGTCCCAGGTTTGGCGCGTGGCCTCCAGACGTTGTAAAAAGATTTCGAGCATATCCGCCACAAAGGTACCATCCCCATCGGCCAGCGCCTCCAAATCTGCCAGGTCCAACTGGCCCGGGTCGGCGGTGGTCTCCGCGTCGGCTGCTCCATTGCCGTCCGGGGACGCGGGCTCTTGGAAATCCGTGTGCTGCGCAGGACCATCTTGCTGGCCAGGGGGTCCGTGTTCCTGGCCATTGCTGGCATCACGGGCATCTACAGGCGAGGCTTCCGTAATGTCTTCATCCGTGGACATGTGGTCCAGGAGCCCGGACAGCGTGGCATACAAGGCATCGCGTCCAAAGGGCTTCTCGAGCACGGCGTCAAATCCGGCTTCCATCAGCGTCTGCTGCGCCTGGGAATCGGCTTGGGCGGTCAGCGCCACGGCCTTTACCCCGGGATGCGTTCCGCGCACGCGCTGCAACAAGGCCACCCCATCCATATCCGGCATGCGCCAATCCAGCAACAGGAGATCCGGTGCTTCCGTTGAGGATTCCACGTGCGCCCAGGCTGCTGTACCGCCCTCAAAGGCTTGATACGCCAACACGCCTGCTTTTGCCCAGGGATGGTCGCGCATCTGGGCATCCAGCAATTTGCGGTTGAAGGCTTCGTCGTCTGCGGCCAGGATGCGCACGGTGCGCGAAGGAGTGCCGATGGGCTGTGCCGGCATTTCCGGTGTGCGCTGCTCGGCGAGTGCTTCGGCGTTCGCCAAAGGCAAAACCAGGGAAACGCGAAACAAACTGCCCCGACCGGGCGTGGAATCCAGGTCAACCGTTGCGTCCATTTGTGCGCAGAGCTCGGCCACGATGGCCAGGCCGAGTCCGAGGCCTTCGGTGGCGTCGCTTTGTGCGTGGCCTTGCAACTGGCGGAAGGGTTCAAAAATGCGGGCCTTTTGTGCGGCCGATATGCCCGGCCCGGTGTCTTCCACTTCCAAAACCAAACGGAACCGTTCCCCGGATACCGCCTGTCCGGTGGCGTGCAGCCGCACCTGGCCGTGTTCGGTATACTTCACGGCATTGGCGCCCAAATTCAAAAGGATCTGCCGCAAGCGCAGGCGATCGCCTGCGAGGGCTGCGGGCACATCGGGGCCAACTTCTGCGGTAATCTCCAGTTCCTTTTCTGCCGCACGGATGCGCAGCAATTCGGCCGTACCGTCCAACAGCGCCTTCGGCGAAAACGCCTCGCTGCGTGGGGTGCCCGGCTGGCCGCGCAGGCGCGCATAGTCCAGGATGTGGTTGACCAGCTCCAGCAGATGGCTGCCCGCTTCGCGGATCAGCCCGGCCTGCTCCCGGACCTCGGGCTTTTCCGCTGCCGACAGGCGTTCGGCAAAGCCGCCAATGGCGTGCAAGGGCGTTCGGATCTCATGGCTCATGTTGGCTAAAAAGGCCTCCCGCGCCTCCACCAGGGCACGTTCCTGCTCCAAGGTGCGGGCCAGGGCTACCTGGACGCGGTCTGTGCGGCGGAACAACACCGTCAGGATCAGGCCCAAGGCAAAGAGCAAGGCCGAAGCGGAAATGGCCACCACCCACAATCCACGCTGCCAATCGTCCAGGTTGTCCTGGCGCTGGGCCACCAGCGAAGGCTCCAAATTGGCCCGGTATTGGAACCATCGATCCAAAACTGAACGAATGGCCAAATCCAGTTCCACATCGCGGCGGGCCAGTCGGGCCGCCTTGCGCTGCCTGGCTTCGGTGAGGGCTACCACAGCCTTGGGCACGCCTTCCAACTGGCTTTGAATTTCGGCCAGCTTGGCCAGCCGCACATCGCGCAGCGAATCGGCTTGGGCCAAAACCTCCCCGTATTCCTTCTTTTTGATGCGCTTGGCATCAACATCCAATAAACTGTCCTGGGTCAGCTTGCGTGCTTCCATCACCAGGGCATCCAGGTTGTCGGTGTTCACGCTGTCGCGCGTTCGCGCGAAGCGCACCCATTCGTACAACAGCGCAAACTTGAGGCTGCGCAGGGAGTCCAATTCTTCCAACCATGCGCTTTGCACCCCGGAAGGCAGGGCTGTATCCACCACCAGGGGCCGTTCGGCTTCGTTTTGGACCTGCTGTTCCAAAACCTGCATCAAGGAATCGCTTTCCTTACGTTGGGCCCAATAGGCCAAACGGTCACGGCGGTCCACCGTGGCTGCGTGGTGCAAAACGGCCATGCCGGCGTCGGACATGCTGCGGTCAAGCCGCTCCAGCGTGGAACGCAACGCATCGGGCTTGCTCAGCGCTTCGAGAGTCTCCTCGCTTTCGCGCAGGTTTTGCAGCACCATCCGGGTGGCCCAGGGGATGCTGAGCAGAATGCCGACAATGCCCGCCACCACCAGATAGCGCGACCAGCGCGGTCGATCGGCCAGGGCTTTGGTCTGCGGTTTGGGCATACGGCTGGGGTGGCCTTTCGCCAACATCCGGCGATGGCACAGGCCCCAAGTTACGCGCAGCAGCGTTCGCGTACCGGTGCTGCTGTCCTTGCACCCTGCACCCGGACGCACGCATCACACCACGCCCCCCATGGCAGCCGATTCCAGCGCTCCCCATTGCCGGGGAGGGGGCACCCGAAATGCATGCAAGCGCCGCTGTTTCCAGCGAATGCCCAGATGCACAAAACGCTTTTGCAGAACCGCGGACCCAGCATCCATGCACGGCATGCCCCGGAAAGAAACACCCGCCCAAGGCGTTGCCGTTTCTGCCTTCGGCCAGACGGTATAGCTGCCCAAGAGAAACTGCTTTCGCCGGGAGGCGTATTGGACCAAACGGTCCACATCACTGTCCTGAAGGACCACACCAAATGCTTCGGCGTTGGGCAGAGCAGTGGCTTCTTCAATCCACAGGCCCGCCTCCGGCGAACCCTGCAGTGTGTCGGCCTGCCGTATCCCCCACAGCAGTCCGTGGCGGCTGCAGGCGGTATCGGCGGCCGCATGCTGTGCCAGCATGCCCTCGGCGCCGGCGGAATAGCGTATGGTTAGTGCGTGGACCGCGTCGTCCTGCAAGGGAAGAATGGATGCCCGTTCGGACCGGGGAATGCCGATGCCGTAAGCCGGGAGTGTCGTGGAACTATTTCTTGAAAGCATAGCGGTTACTGGTGAAAAAGGACAAATGCTGGCGCAAAAACGGAGATGGCCAAAACCAAAAAACCCCGCGATTTGGCGGGGTTGGGTCGGCAAAAAAGCAAAGGCACTCAACGGGCCTCTCCCTTGGTGTCAACACACGCGCACACGCCGGCGGTGGCAGGGCATGCCACAACAACAGCGGTACACAGACTGGGAAAAAGCAAATTCAGGGAAAAGCATGGCAAAGGCATTTCATCCTCCTCCCCCGGCAGCCAGACCGTGCGCGCCATGGCCACCGGGGGATCGGGACTGAACGGGAGACAACCCGCATCCATTCCATCAACCAAACCAAAAACGCCCCCCGACACAAGCGTCGGGAGGCGTTTCAGATGTGCAGCACGATACAAATCCTAGCTCCCCGACGAATCGAAAGTACACCACGTCCAAGTGGTGAAACAAGAAGCGAAGATGACGGAGTGCTTGCGCATGAGGCCAAGATAGCGGTGGATTCCGAAAAAGCAAACGAAAATCAACAATAGCCGAACAAAAAAGGAAAATTCTCCTGCTCTGTCCATCACAGCGTTGGCGCGGAGAAGGTATCCCCATCCGCCAGACGACCGCTTTGGTAGCCGCGGGAAAACCAGCGCTGGCGCTGCTCGGAGGTGCCGTGGGTGAAGGACTCCGGCACCACATAACCCCGGGCTTCCATCTGCAAGCGGTCATCGCCGATGGCGTTCGCGCAGCGCAAGGCTTCCTCCAGGTCGCCGGGCTCCAGCAGTCCTTTGCCCTGGACGTCGCGGGCCCAGATGCCGGCCAGAAAATCCGCCTGGAGTTCCAGGCGAACGCTCAGGTCGTTGTATTGCGCCTCCGGTACCCGGCCGCGCTTGGCGTCCACCTGGTCGGTCAGCCCGAGCAGGTTCTGCACGTGGTGGCCCACTTCATGCGCCACCACATAGGCCATGGCAAAATCGCCGGGGGCGCCGAAGCGGGTCCGCAGTTCGTTGTAAAACGAAAGGTCGATGTAGATCTTTTCGTCTGCAGGACAATAAAAGGGCCCGGTGGCCGAACCGGCCATGCCGCAGGCGGACTGTACGCGGCTGGTGAACAGGACGAGCTTGGGTTCGCGGTAACGCGCCCCTACCTGTTCGGGAAACACCCGGTTCCAGGTGGCTTCGGTTTCCGCCAGGACCACACCGACAAACTGCGCCAATTCGTCTTCGGCGGCCGAGCGCTGCACCGGAGCCTGCTGGCTGGTGGCCGGCTCCTGGGCCATTTGCTGGAGCACATCGTTGGGGTCACCGCCCAAAAAGGCCACCAACAAAACGATTACAATGCCGCCGAGGCCCAGACCTCCCGCGGCCATTTTACCGGTACTCCTGCCCGGACTTTGCCCGCGCCGGTCTTCCACGTTTCGACTGCCCTGTCTTCCTTGCCACTTCATTGCTTCGGGTTGTTGAGGAATTGCCTGCCGTTCCTGAATTCCCCGGATCCGCGCAATCCCCAGCAGCCAGATCCGATGCAAAGCAAGATAGTTCGCCAGATTCGCCTATTCGGCGAAGCCCCTCTACAACAGGCTGGTTTCGTTTCAACACCCACTGCAAACACGGCATGCTGCTGAAGCCCTATGCATCATGGCACCATGAGCGCAGCATGCCCGAGCAATACGCCGTCTTGATGGACGCGTATGCGGTACAGACCGGAACCCCAGCCCTGTGTGGCGATTGGTTCCGCCGCGCTTTGCAGCACTTGTCGATGCTGGACCTGACCAAGGGCATTGACCACTTCAACATCAGCGGGGAAGCGCTCCAGGGATAGGCGGAAATGCGAAGGTGCCGGATTGGGATAAACTTCAATATGCACA
>JAUIHG010000388.1 GCA_030432405.1 Bacteroidia bacterium
GAAGCTGGGCGGGCACGTCATGATCCTCAACGGTTCCTCCGCCCGGGTTGAAGGCGTGGAGTTCTACCGGATGGGCTGGTTTGGCCGAGGCGGCCGCTACCCCATGCACTGGCACTTCAGCAACGCCTCCTACGGCGAATACGCCCGCAACAATTCCATCCACCGCAGCTACCACCGCGGCATCGTGGTGCACGGCACGCAAGGCGTAACGGCCAACGACAATGTGGCCTACGACGTGTTCTCCCACTGTTTTGTGGTCTCCGAAGACGGCAACGAATACGACAACGTGTTCGAACGCAACCTGGGCATGCTGACCCGCCGCATCCCGAACAACTCGGACTTTGCCTTTCCCGGTGATTTCGGTTCATCCCAAAGCGAAATGCACCCGGGCACGTTCTGGTTGACCAACCCGAACAACATCCTTCGGGACAACCGCGCCGCAGGCGGCGAAGGCGCCATCGGGTTTTTCTATGACGGCAATGGCACGGCCGCTACTGTCCCGGCCAATTTCTTCACCGGCAATGTGGCCCACTCCTACACTTCCCTGGACGGCAGCTACGACCGCGCTTTTTACCGCAGTCAGGGCTGGGGGCTTTTTGTGGGCCCGGGATTCGGAGCGGAAAACCCCATGCTGTTCAAAGATTTCTTTGCCTACAAAAACACCCTTGGCGGTGCCTGGCTGGAGGGGTATGGCGTTGTGCTGAAGGATGCTGTGTTGGCGGAAAACGGCACGGGCGTCAACCTGCACGCTTCCACCCTGGACGGCGTGACGATCCTGAAAGGGAGCAAAAACATCCTCTCCTCCTCCAACCGCAACTACGGCGCCATCAACGTATTCTCCAGCTTTGAACACGGCACCAAGGAGCCCAAAGTCCAGGACGTCACCGTCATCAACCACAACCTTGGCGTGTTGATTGAAGCCCCGGAACTCGACGGTACCAGTTTTGTCCGGGATATGGACTTCATCAACCAAAGCGGCCCCAAAATGCGCATGGCACGGATGGACCTGCAAGGCGCCATCATCGACCAAAAAGGCACCTTCAATGCGTTTGGCAAGCCCGCCATCATGCTGGGTGCGGAGTATCCATTTGCCCTTCCCCAATGCCTTGTGGACAGCTCCGCCCGTGCACAGGTCTGTCCGTTGAACAACTACGGTTTCATCGAAGTGGAATCCCCGGCCTATTCCGCCGGTCCGGTGGGCTATATGCGCATCGAGCGCAGCAACGGGA
>JAUIHG010000199.1 GCA_030432405.1 Bacteroidia bacterium
CTTCACCGGCCGGGATGTCCAGCTCGCGGGCAAGCTCCAGGACCACCCCTCGGGTGATGCCGGGCAGGCAGGCGTTCGCCGAAGGCGTGTGCAAGACCCCATCCCGGACCAGGAAGACGTTGGTGGCGTTGGTTTCGGCCAAAAAGCCGTCCGCGTCCAGCATCAGCGCGTCGTCGGCTCCGGCCAAGTTGGCCTCGATTTTGGCCAGGATGTTGTTCAACAGGTTGTTGTGGTGGATGTGGCTGTCCAGAAAGGCCGGTCCATTGCGGCGCACGCTGGAACTGACCAGACGGATGCCTTCGGGGTAGACCGGCGGTTTGAATTCGGCCAGCACAATCAAGGTGCAGCCGGCCTGGTTGAGCCGCGGATCCATCCCGCTCGTGGTTTTGACCCCGCGCGTCAGGGTCAGGCGGATATGGGCCTGATCGTCCAGATCATTGGCATCGAGCGTTTGGGCTATGGCATGGCGGATGTCCGCTTCCGCCGGTATCCCGGCGAAGGCCAGGGCATGGGCCGAATCCCGCAGCCGCCGCAGGTGCTCGGACAGCGCAAAAACCCGTTTGCCCGCGTACACGCGAAGGCCCTCCCAGACCGCGTCGCCGCCCTGGACCACGCTGTCAAAAACCGATACATGCGGGGCATCGCGCGGCAGGAGCCTACCGTTGACCCAGACCTGGAGTTCGGCATTGCGGGGGTGGAATTGCTGGAGCATGGGCGTGCGTTGGCGTATGGTGGAAAGAAGCGGTTGGTGTTTTTTGGAACGGACGGTCGTACATCAACTGTCTTGCGGTGCTTCGGATGCCTGGCTGGAAGCGCTTGTTTCGGGAAGCAGCCGCCGCTCCCGAAGCCGCTGGTAGGCGGGCATGCAGGCTTCGGCCAGTTCGGCCAGTGGACCTTCGAGCTCGGGCAACGCTGCTTCCCGGGCGCGGAAGCCGGTGCTGGCGTGCAGGCCTTTGTACCACCATGGTGCCCAGGGGCCGTCTTCGGGCCGTGGCCCGGAAGGCCAGTGCAGCATGGCGGGATCAAAGGACTGGCCAACGGCCGTACACAGCGTGCGCAGCATGCCTTCGGGATCAGTCAGCAGGTCCGCGGAATCCAAAACCACGGGGTGCAGACCGAGGGCTTCCAGTTTTTGGGCAAAGCGTTCCACTTCCGGCAGGGCCACGTCCTCCAGACGCGGGGCGGAGACCACCTTGGCATAAGAGGCCACAATGCGCCGCGGGTCGCGGATGAAGAGCACATGCGCGCCCATGTCGGTCAACAGGGCATCGGGAAGGTCAACCCACTGGTTGACGATGTGCTTGCAGAAACGGAACGGTCGTTCCAGAACCGCTGGGGCCAGGATGCTTTCGCGGAGCACGCGCAGCCCATCGGCATCACAGCCGGCCAGGGTGGCTTCGCGGTCAGGCCGCCGGGCCCCGGTGCAGCGCAAAAAATGCGCGTACAGCGGTTCGTCCAACACCGCCGTGTCCGCCCGCTGGGCGAAGGCGTACATCAGGGCCGTGGACACGTTCCGCGGGCAGGACCACAGCTGAATGCCGTGTGCTGGTGTCGGTTGAATGGATGGTTGCATGAGCAGCCCGTGGGTATGGCGTAAATCCGTGCTGCCAAGCTCCACATTTCGGCGCAAGCCGTCCAGCGTTGCCCACAAAATGTACCCTGTGGCCCAAGCACGGACCACGCAGCCCCGGAAAGCCGGACCCAGCGCCTATTTTGCCGCAGCCAAGCGGACCGTCCGCCCGACGCTTCCAGCCTCCCGGCCTTGCGGCATGCATCAACCACAGGACATCCTGCGCTCCGTTTGGGGCTATAACGCCTTTCGCCCTTTGCAGGGCGAAATCATCGCCTCGGTGCTGCTGGGCCGCGATACCCTCGCGCTTTTGCCCACCGGCGGTGGCAAGTCCCTGTGTTACCAGGTACCGGCGCTGTCGTTGGACGGGGTGACCCTGGTGGTCAGCCCGCTGATTGCCCTGATGAAGGACCAGGTGGCCGCTTTGCGCAAACGCGGGGTGGCGGCGGCGGCCATTTTCAGCGGCCTGCGCCAACGGGAAATCGATGCGCGCCTGGATTCGGCCGCGGCCGGCAAAACCCGGCTCTTGTACCTCAGCCCGGAACGCCTGTCCAGCCCGGCTTTTCTCGGGCGCCTGGAGCGCATGCCGGTGGGCCTCGTGGCCATTGATGAAGCGCATTGCATCGCCGAGTGGGGCCACGATTTCCGCCCGGCCTACCTGCGCATTGCCGATCTGCGCGAGCGCCTGCCGGGCGTGCCATTTCTGGCCCTGACGGCCAGCGCAACGCCGCGCGTGCAGGAGGAGATCGCCGAGCGCCTGCAACTGGCCGATCCCGCCCGCTTTGTGGGCAGTTTTGCCCGCGAGAACCTGGTGCTGGGTTTGCGCATGGCCGACAACAAGGGCGCCCGCATGCTGGATCTGTTCCGCCGGGTTCCGGGCTCGGCCCTGGTCTACCTGCGCAGCCGCCGCAAGGTGGAGCAGTGGAGCGACTGGCTTCGCCGCAGAGGCGTGTCCGCCCAGGCCTACCACGCGGGCCTGCCCCCGGAACAGCGCCACGAACGCCAGGAGGCCTGGATGTCCGGGGCCACGCGGGTGATGGTCTGCACCACCGCCTTCGGCATGGGCATCGACAAGGGCGATGTGCGCCTGGTCCTGCACCTGGACGCGCCCGAAAGCCTGGAGGCCTACTACCAGGAAGCCGGCCGCGCAGGGCGTGACGGCAAGCGGGCCTGGGCCGCCATGTTTTTGGACGCCGGAGACCGGCGAAGCCTCGCCGAACGCATGGAGGCCGGTCCGCCGGAAGTGGATGCCCTGCGCCGCCTCTACCAGCAATTGGCCGACCACTGCCAACTGGCCATAGGGGCGGGAGAGGGGGAGGCCTATGCCTTTGAGCCGCGGGCCTTCGCCCGCAAAGCGGGCATGCCGCCGCGGCGCCTGACCGAGAGCCTGCGGATTCTGGAGCAGGAAGGGCACCTGGCCCTCAACGAGGCCGCCTGGCTTCCGCCCCGGGCCTGGATGAAGGCGGGCAAGGCGGACCTCTACCGCTTTCAGGTGGAGCACCGGCATCTCGACGATCTGGTCAAGGCCTTGCTGCGCAGCACACCGGGCATTTTTGACCACCACGCCGCCATCGACGAAGGACGCCTGGCGCGGCAATTGGGCAGCACCCAAAAGGCCGTGGGCGAGGGCCTGGCCAAACTGGCCGAATACAAGCTGCTGGATTACCTGCCGCGGGCCGAAACCCCGCAGTTGGTCTGGTTGCGCCCGCGGGCCGATGCGCGGTACTTGAGCCTGGACCGCGCCGCGTTGGAACGGCGCCGGGAGCGGCACCGCAGCCGCTTGCAGGCGGTGCTGGACTATCTGGATATGGGCCTGGAAGTGCCGGTTGCGCCCACTCGATCCGACAACGCGCCCGATTGCCGCATGGCCCGCCTGCAGGCCTATTTCGGGGAGCAGGCCCCCGAATGCGGCCGCTGCGACCGTTGCCTGGCCCGCCGCCATGCCGATACCGATCCGGCCCGCGCCGTGGCGCGCTTCATGGCCGAGGTGGGCTCGGCGCGCATCGCCGATGTGGTGGCCGCCTTGCGGCCGATGGCCGAACGCGACGTGGTGCAGGCCTTGCGCTGGCTCATCGATCGGGGTCGGCTTCGCCGGGAGGCGGACGATCGTGTATCTTCCCGCCCGTGACGCGCCTGGTCTTCACCATGACCAACGACCTGAGCTTTGACCAGCGCATGCAACGCATCGCCGGGAGCCTGGTTGCAGCCGGGTATGCCGTGACCCTTGTGGGCTATGAAAAGTCTTGGAGCGTGCCACTGAGGGAGGAATCCTGGCAGCAAAGGCGGCTGAAGCTCTGGTTCCGCAAAGGGGTGCTGTTTTACCTGACCTACAACCTGCGCCTGTTGGTGCATTTGCTCACAGGCCGCTACGACGCCATCGGGGCGGTGGATCTCGATACCTTGCCTGCCGCCTGGCTGGCCGCCCGTCTGCGGGGCTTGCCCCTGGCCCACGATGCGCACGAATATTTTACCGAACTGCCTGAGTTGGTGGACCGGCCGCGCAAGCGTGCGGTGTGGTCCTGGCTGGCCCGGCGGCTGTACCCCCGGGTCCGGCACCACAGCACGGTGAGCCAGGGCATTGCCGGGGCCCTGGAAGCCGAGACGGGACGGCGTTTTGCGGTGTTGCCCAATATGCCGGTGTTGCGGTCCGGCATGCAGCCAGCCGAGCAGCCGGTGCCCGGCCATGTGCTGTACCAGGGCACCCTGAATGCGGGCCGGGGCCTGGAGGCGGCCATCCGCGCCACCCGCCTGGTGGATGCCACCCTGGACATTGCCGGGGAGGGCGATCGCAGCGCGGAGTTGCGGGATTTGGCTTCGGCCGAAGGCCGCCCGGATGCGGTGCGCTTTTTGGGCTATCTGGAGCCGGATGTGCTGCGTGCGCACACGCGCAACGCCTGGCTGGGCATCAATTTGCTGGAGGCAAAAGGGCAGTCCTACTGGTTCTCGTTGAGCAACAAGTTTTTTGACTACGTACATGCGGGCCTGCCGCAACTGGCCATGGATTTTCCGGAATACCGCCGCTACAACGATCAGTTTGAAGTGGCCGTGCTTTTGCCCGAAGCCACGCCGGAAGCGGTGGCCGAAGCCATTGCCGGGCTGAAGGCGGATCCGGCGCGCTGGCAACGCTTGCGGGACAATTGCCTCAAGGCGCGCAGGGTCTGGAACTGGCAGGGCGTCGAACCGGAATTGTGGCATTTTTGGCGCGGCGTGATCGAGCCCTGAGGCCGCCGTCGACCATCCAGGAGCATCCCTTTATGGCCACCAGTACTACCGTCCGCGTTCCCTACCTGCCGCTGCACATCGTGGCCTTCAACGTGCCCTGGCCGGCCAATTACGGGGGCGTGATCGACGTCTTCCACCGCCTCAAGGCCCTGAACGCCTGGGGCGAACGCCAGCGCCAGGCCGGCGGCGCTGGCCTACGCATTGACCTGCATTGTTTTGATTACGGCCGGGGGCCATCGGCCGAACTCGAAAAGTATGCCCGGGTGTTTTATTACCCGCGCAAGGCGGCCTGGACGGGGCTCTTGTCTTCGGAGCCCTACATCGTGTCTTCGCGCGGCAGCGTGCACCTGTTGGACCGCCTGCTGGCCAACAACGCACCGATCCTCTTTGACGGGCTGCACACCTGCCATTACCTGCCCGAACCGCAGTTGGCCGGCCGCCGCAAGGTGGTGCGCATGCACAACGTGGAATGGCGCTATTACCGCAGCCTGGCCGGGGTCACGCGGGGCCTTTTCAAGGAGTGGTATTTCCGCGAGGAAGCCCGGCGGCTGAAACGCTACGAGCGGGTGCTGGACCATGCCGATACTATCGCCTGCATTGCGCCGGCCGATGCGGCCTATTATGCGCAGCGCCACGGCACCAAGGCCTGGCACCTGCCGGCCTTTCATCCGTTTTCGCGCGTACGCGCGAAAACGGGCCTGGGGGATTATGCGCTGTACCACGGCAATTTGTCCGTGCCCGAAAATGTGCAAGCGGCCACCTTCCTGGCCGGGTGGTGGCCCCAGGATGCCTTGCCGCTGACCCTGGCGGGCATGGATCCGGATTGGAAATTGGTGGAATTGCTGCGCGGAAAGCCGCACATCCGTCTGGTGTCCGACCCGGATGAGGAGGAAATGGACCGATTGGTCCAAAACGCGCAAATGCACGTGTTGCCAACCTTCCAATCCACGGGCATCAAACTCAAACTGCTGCGCGCCTTGTTCCAGGGGCGGCACGTGATCGCCAATCCGGCCATGGTGTCCGAAACCGGCCTGGAAGCATTTGTGCGGGTGGCCGAAGGGGAGGAGGGCTGGAAAAAAGCGGTCCGGGAACTGTCCGCCGCGCCTTTCGGCGAAAATGACCTGCAGCAGCGGCGCGCGCTGGAAGTGCGCTACAGCAACGACGCGGGCGCCGAACAGCTCATCCAATCACTATTTGCTCCGCGTCCTCGATGACGCGTCCGTCCCGGCAGCGGATGATGCGGCTGGGGAATTTTTCGAGCAGGTTGTAGTTGTGGGTGGCCATGAACACGGCCGTGCGGGACTCCTTGGAAATGCGCCAGAGCAGGGTGATGATGTCGTCGCTGGTCTCGGGATCCAGGTTGCCGGTGGGTTCGTCGGCCAGGATAAGCTCGGGTTTGTTGATGATGGCCCGCGCGATGACCACCCGTTGTTGCTCCCCACCGGAGAGCGCGCTTGGCCTGTGCGACATCCGACTCTCAAGCCCCATTTCCCGAAGGACGTCAGCCGCACGAGACTCGGCCTCTTCTTCACCAACACCCGCAATCAGGCGGAAAACTGGTATCAGAAAATCCAGGAACTGCGACCGGGCTGGGAGATTGGATTGCATCACGGATCTATTGAGCTGGATGAACGACGTCGCGTGGAAATGGGGATCCGGTCCGGAGAATTGATGTGTGTGGTGTGTACAGCGAGTCTGGATCTGGGAGTCGATTTCCCGCCAGTGGATCTGGTGGTGCAAGTGGGA
>JAUIHG010000389.1 GCA_030432405.1 Bacteroidia bacterium
GCCCTGGGCCGAGCCCGTGCCAGTATGGATCTGGATGGAGTGGTTAAGGTGCTTGCCGACAAAAAAACAGATGAGATCCTGGGTGTGCATATCATTGGCGCCCGTGCGGCAGACATGATTGCCGCAGGAGTTACAGCCATGGAATACAGGGCTTCGGCCGAGGATGTATCCCGCATGTCGCATGCGCACCCGACTTACATGGAAGCTGTTAAGGAAGCATGCCTGGCAGCAACTGATAACCGGCCCATTCACATTTAAACAAAAAGCCCCGTAACAGGGGCTTTAATCTGCTATGTCACTCACGCTTATTTTCGTCATCATTACAGTTGCCGCGAGTCTTGCCGCCTGGCAGAATCATTCCCTGATGAGTAAGTGGATTTTCAATCCCTACCAGGTCTGGCACAGGAAGGAGTATTTCCGTTTCATTTCAAGTGGGTTTATCCATAAAGATACCCTTCACCTCCTCCTGAATATGTTTGTTTTCTATATGTTCGGCGACATTGTAGAAAGCATT
Organism: Bacteroidia bacterium; assembly: GCA_030432405.1. Taxonomy (GTDB): domain Bacteria; phylum Bacteroidota; class Bacteroidia; order Chitinophagales; family BACL12; genus WGOA01. The sequence goes on from JAUIHG010000389.1 coordinate 515, forward strand.
TTCCTGGCAAGCTTCCCGGCGGGGCTGGTGATCTATTGGGCCTGGAACAACAGCCTGTCCATTCTGCAGCAGACCGTGATCATGCGGCGCGCCCGCAAGGCGGATGAGCGGAAAAAGGCGGGCAGCCGCATAGGGCCGGCCAAGACAAGTCCGGCGTCCGGCGGCAATGCCGGCAACAGCGATGCCGGCGGCAATACCGGCGGAAAAAAGAAGAAGTGATGACATCAGGACCGCTCCTGGAGCCCTCCGACTACGAGACAGAGGAAGCGCTGGAAGCCGGCCGCAAACTGTTTGCATCGGAATGCAAGTTCTTTTGGGCGGCGGCGAGCCACAAGGGTTTGCCCCCGCCCGGCGCGCCGGAAGTGGCCTTTGCCGGCCGCTCCAACGTGGGCAAGTCCTCGCTGCTGAACGCATTGACCGGGCGCAAGGCGCTGGCGCGGTCCTCCCAGACGCCGGGCCGGACGCAGGAAGTTAACTTCTTCAACCTGGGCGACCGGCTGACCCTGGTTGACCTGCCGGGCTACGGCTATGCCAAGGCGCCCAAAACCAAGATTGCGGCCTGGACCAAGATGGTTTTCAGCTACCTGCAAGGCCGGGCGCAGTTGACACGGATTTGCCTACTGATCGACAGCCGCCACGGCATGAAGGACTCCGACCGGGAGGTGATGGCCATGCTGGACCGCGCCGCCGTCGCCTTTCAAATTGTGCTG
>JAUIHG010000390.1 GCA_030432405.1 Bacteroidia bacterium
TAGACTTCCTGGTTGAATGCGCCCACTTCCGGGCCGGCCCAACCGCTGTGGCCGGGCGTTGCGCTGAGTTTGGGCACCAGCGCGGGAATCTTCAGGCTGCCATTCGGCACCGCCACTTCTTCAAACAGCCCGCGGGCGCGATAGTGCGGGTCCTGCATCATGTCGGCAACGGAATAGATTGGCCCTGAAGGCACACGCGCCTCTTCCAGAGAGGCCAGCACCGTGTCCGCATCCCTGCTGCCGCACCATTCCGCAATGACCGCATCAATTTCGGCCTCATGCTCCACCCGGCCGGCGTTGTCGGCGGTACGCGGATCGACTGCCATATCCGGCCTGCCCATGGCCTCGCACAATCGCTTGAAAATCGAATCGCCATTTGCGCCGATGATGACGTACTTGCCGTCGCTGCATTGATAGGTGTTGGTGGGAACAATGCCGGTGATGGTTGAGCCGGAGGGTTCTCGAACCAATCCGGCGCCGTCGTATTCCGGCACCACACCTTCCAGCATGTTGAATACGGCTTCATACAGGGCCGTGTCGATTACCTGTCCGGCGCTGTCCGGGTTGCGCGCACGGTGCAGGCAGGCCATCACAATGCCCAGGGCGGTGTGCAGCCCGGCCAGGGAGTCACCCAGGCTCAGGTTGGGGCGTACCGGGCGTTCGCCTGGAAAACCATTGACATACCGCAGGCCGCCAAAGCCCTCACACACGGAAGCGAAGCCGGGTTTGTTGGCATAAGGTCCATCCTGTCCATAACCGGAAATCCTGGCGTAAATCAGCGCCGGATTGCTTTCGCTGAAATCTTTCGGACCCAGGCCCCACTTCTCCATGACCCCCGGGCGAAAATTCTCCAGCAGCACGTCGCATTTTTCCGCCAGCCTGCGAACCAGGTCCCTGCCCTTCTCGGTCCGCATGTCTGCGGTGATGCATTTCTTGTTGCGCCCGAGGCTGCGCCACCACAGCGAAGTACCGTCCTCATCCAGCTGGCGCCAACGGCGCAGGGGATCGCCGGTTCCAGGCGGCTCCACCTTGATCACTTCGGCACCGAAGTAAGCCAGGATACAACCGGCAAAAGGTCCGGCCAGCAGCTGCCCGACTTCCAGCACCTGGATGCCTTTCAATGGTCCTGCCGGAGCCGCAATTGATGTGTTCGCTTGTTTACTCATGACTGTCCCCTGTCGTATCCATTGCCGAATCCCTTGAACTGCGCG
>JAUIHG010000200.1 GCA_030432405.1 Bacteroidia bacterium
TTTGAATGGCTCGGTGCTTGAGGTGCCTGCTCGGACGCTGTATGGTGCTCGGCCGCAGCTGGACGAGCCGGCGTGGATTCGGGGGTCTCGCTTGGGGCGGAAGGGCCCTGTACAGCACTTCCGGCTTCCTTGCGGGCGGCGTCGGGAATCCCGGCTTCCGGCAAAGGTGCTTGCACCACCCGTTGGGGAGCGGTACTTGCCGAAGGCGTACTTGGCCCGGCTGAAGCCGTTGCCGCTGTGCTCCCGGAGGACGCCGGATCGGAGTCCCGGATCGGGGCTTGCCGCGGGGGCACACCCGGGAGCACTTCCGAGCGCGAGGGTGTTGTGCGCGAAGGCCCTTGAGGCTCCGCCCCTGCATCAGTCCGGTGATCCGTCGCGGCATGATCCTGTGCGGCACGCCCGGCCGGTGTCAACGGCGCCTGCTGGCCTTCGGATTCCCAATCCAGCAGCAGGGCATAATAGCGGCGTACATAGCGCTTCAGCAGGTCCAGCTCCAGACGGTCCGGGGGGACCGACAGGTTCTGCTGCATACGGCTAATTTTGGCCAATTCCTGTTGCAGCGCTTCGGGCAGCGTCGGTCGGGTCATTTGATCTGCTGGTTTTGGACCTTCGCCGGAAGGCGGCCGCGTTTTTGCTGTTTTGAGGCAGCGATCAAGCGGATGGCTTCCGGCAATGCTCCGGCTTCTCGGGTCAGGGCCAAATTTAGGCGGACCATGCCAATGCCGGACATGCGCCTCCGGCGAATCCACAGCCACCGCAGCAGATCTGCACAGGAGCACCCAGCGCAAGACACCAAGGAAGCGCACGCATGTTCATCGAACCCCGCCAACACCGCGACGATCAGCACGGACCTCCGGGCTGGATTGAGGTGGTTACCGGATGCATGTTTTCCGGCAAAACCGAAGAGCTCATCCGCCGCCTGACCCGCAGCAAAATCGCCAACCGGAAGGTGGAGATTTTCAAACCGCATGTAGATACGCGCTACGATGAGGTGGCGGTGGTCAGCCACAACGAACGCCACATCCCCTCTACTCCGGTCAGCCATGCCCGAAACATCCTGTTGTTGGCATCCGATACCGAAGTGGTGGGCATCGACGAGGCCCAGTTTTTTGACGACAGCCTTATCGACGTTTGCGAGGCACTGGCCTTGCGCGGCATCCGTGTGATCGTGGCCGGCCTGGACATGGATTTCAAGGGCCGGCCTTTTGGACCGGTCCCCCGGTTGTTGGCCGTGGCCGAATACGTAACCAAGGTGCACGCGGTGTGCATGCAATGTGGGGATCCGGCCACCCACTCCTTCCGGATTGTATCCGGGTCAGATGTTATCCTACTGGGTGAAAAAGAGGCCTACGAACCACGCTGCCGCGCATGCTTTCACCGCGGACAGCGGCAAACCGGTTGAGCCGGCTGCCTGGCAATCGATGCGCTTGGCCCGCGTCTTGCCCCCATCCAAATCCTGCAATTGAGCTTTCGCTTTGGTCAAATGGCGGTTTGAAGCCACATAATCCCGAGTATTGCAGCGCAGAGGCAAGCCGCCGCGGGTCCGTCGTCGCTGGACAATGCGTAATTTTAGGTTTTGTCCTCCACTCTACACAAACGTTACCAAACATGAAGAGACTCCTTACCTGGACCGTTGCGCTGTTTGCAGCTGCGGCGGCCTTTGCACAAACGCCTTCGCTTGAGCTGGAAGCAGGCACAACCACCTTGCGCGATTTGACGCCAAGCCAGTTGAACAGCCTGCACGAACATCAGGAAGCCCGCAGAAACCAGAGCACCGGTACGCGTGCCGGAGAAAAGGCCTACTGGGTGGGTTTTTACGATGCGTTGTTCACCGCTGGCCTGGATCCTGTTTTGGGCACTTTTTTGATGTGGCAGGACACCACCGTCCGCATTGAGGACGCCGTGAACGGCGATTTCTACTGGCAGTCGCACGCCTATGGCGACATCTACGACCCCAGTTCCCAGATCATCAACACGGAGTACGTCACCTCCAACCTGGACGTGACCTTCGGAGCCGATAAGCGCTACCGCCTGGACTCCATTGAATTCTACTACCTCTACGACCGCGTAAGTCCTCCGGGCATCGTGGATACGTTGCGGGTGTATGTGTTCAACCAAAGCAACATTGTCAACGGAACGTTCACCGACGGCACGACCTTCTCGAGCGGTGAATACGATTTTTTGAACTTCAAGCCCCGCTTGGGCATCGTTCAGGAATTTGACATTCTCCTGACAGAACTGGATACGGCCCGTGCGTTCATCGGCGTCCGCCAACTGGACCTCAGCTCCCTGAGCATCGGCAAAAACGCCAAGATCGGTGTGGCTTTCCACTACTTAACCGGCCAGAGCTACTCCCTGGGCGATGTCCTGTTCAGCAACGACCTGTTGGGTCCGGTTGGCCTGAACAACTTTGAGTTGATCACCTACGAAGAAGAGGAAGGTGCTGAGCCGACCTCCCAACTGATTGACGCCCCGGCCTTCAACATGGGCAGCTTCATTCCCGGCTCGGTGCTGACCAATACCAACGAAAACGGCTGGAATGGCCTGTACATCACCGGCTTGGCCTTCACAGCGCCTTTCCGCAACGAACACGCCCTGGTCTACTACAAGACGGCTCCGATTGGTGCGCATTTCATCAGCGCTCAGTCCACCACGGTGGACTGCGAAGTGACCTTCAACGATCTGAGCAACGTGGAGAACATCACCACCTGGGCCTGGAGCTTTGGAGATCCCGACGCGTCCATTTCCCTGGACCAGAACCCTACCTTCATTTATCCTGAGAATGGCGCCTACGACGTGGAGTTGGAAATCCGTGATGCGGGTGGTGCTACCTTCACGTACGAGCGTACCCTGGTGGTCAACAACTGCGGTACGGGCATCGACAACATCGACGGGCTGCAGTCCTTTGATGTATTCCCCAACCCGGCCAGCGACGTGCTGAACCTTTCCCTTGGTTTGGAACAGCCCATGGTGCTGGACTACGGCATGTACGACGCCACGGGCAGCCTGATCCGCTCCGGCCGTGTTGCCGCCGGCACGCAGTTCAATACCAGCTTTGACGTTTCCGGCCTATCTGCCGGCTTCTACACGATCAAGCTGCAAAACGGCCAGCAATTGGCTTCCAAGCGGTTCATGATTGCGGAGTAATCCGGAATCCCGATTACCATTACCACGCGGAAGCGCTGAACCGCTTCCTCAAAGCGGGCTCTGCATGCTGCAGAGCCCGCTTTTCTTTGTGTGCTATCGCATTGGACACCCACCAAAACCTGCCTGCCCATAAGGCCGCCTCATGAAAGCAGCTCGGCACCATGGCCCGGAATGGGCCACCACTGCCCACTATGGACAAGTCCTGGTGCGTTTTGCCCTTTCGGACGGCACATTCTGGGGTTTCCACGCCCTGCCCCACAAACGGAGTATGCATGCCTTGGATGGTCCAACCAAGGCCCTGCACACATGCCTCTGGCAGATCTGGAGCATAAACGTTGCATCCTGAGGCCTATGTTGTCAGGCTGGGCGATATAGGGCAAGGATAGAGTCCCCGCCATTCGCCGGTCCAGACCGGCGAACAGCCAAGCGTACGACGGCGCCAGGCCCACGTCGATGGGCTGGTACTGCTGCAGGCCTGAACCTTCCCCAAAAGCGCTCCAAGGACCCTGCTGTAGCCTTCCTGGCCTGCAAATGCATGGCGGGCAAGGAAAATAGGGCCATTGCCGCAGCCGCATGTCCACGCCCTTGCCGCTGCTGTTGCTGCAGCTGCTGCGCATGGAGTCGATTGGGTTGCCTGCTGGCCCGTTGGTCGCTTGTGCATCGGCAAGTCCATCCGAAACGGCATTGACAACCCACCGGCCATCCGCCCATGTTGAGTGCAAGCGGTCTGGGTGCAAGTACTGTAGACCAGATGCCCAATGCAGCGTTTACACGAAGAACGCCGACCGGGTCAAGCCCGATCGGCGTTCGTTCAGCGTGGGTGTAGAGGGACAAACGCACGTGGCGTTAGGCCCTTGTCCACTCCTTAATGGGCAACCACCAGCTTAGCGCTCTTGCGCACGCCTTCAGCTTCCAGAACCACCAGGTAGCGGCCGCTGGGCAGGTTTTGCGTGTTGATTTGGACCTCGTGCGCACCTGCTGGCTGCTGAGCACCGCTCACCAGGTTGCGGATCACTCGGCCAGTAAGGTCATACACCGCGAGGTTGACCGAAGAGCTCCGCTTGAGGCGGTAGCTGACCTGAGCCATTCGGTTTGCCGGGTTGGGCATCAAGTCGAGCTTGGCAATGAGGTCTTCCTGGATCGGGTCGTTGCCGGTACTGGAACCGCCAAGGCGGAAATCGCAGCCCAGGGAAACATCCACATTGTTGACTGCGCGGAAGTTGCCCCGACCATGGGTACCGATGTAAATGGCCCGGCAGCCGGACTCTCGCATGATCTCCTGGCGGACTTCGAATGTGGGAACATTGCCCAGGATGCCGGTTTCCTGTTCCCAGGTAGAACCATCGTAGCTCCAGACCCCGAACTCGGTTGCGGCCAGGATGTTGTTGCCGTCGTAGAAGTCGATCATCACGTCAAAGACCGGGATGTTGGGCAAAGAGCTGGAGATGCTGGTGAAGCTCGGCGACGCACTCATGGCGTTGTTGGACTCAAACACATTGGTCGGATCCCCAAAACCGGACGAAGAAGCCACCACGTGGTTCGGGTTGTTGGGGTCAACGCTGATGCCGGTAACATTGCTGCCGATGGAAGCAATGTTCTCTGCGATGATGTTGACATTGGGTGAATCGATGTTCCATTCATTGGGCTCCAATTCATCATCACCGTCGTAATCGGTGTAGGCATATTCCGCTTGGTTGAGGTTGCTGATGCGCCAGATCGCGCCTCCGCCGGTACCGACAAAGCAGACATCGCCGTCTTCACTGACGTGCACAGCGGTTACGTTACCCACAGGCCGGTTGCCGGAAATCTTGAACCACGTCGGAGGACCATCGGTGGAGTTCTTCAAAAACTCCGGAGTCATCCAAATGCCGTTTTGGGTGCCGTAGAAAAAGCGGCTCAACTCGATGTTTTCCTCGGTCAATTCGAACGTTTCGCCATCGTAGGTCACGACATCGCCAAGACCGACCATGGTACCGCTACCAGCAGGATACTCCACCATGCCATCGGGCTGAAGGATATCTCGGAAGGTTTCGAAGCGTTCAAAATCTTCCCACAGGTAGTCCGACTCGACAAATGCAGCACCGTTATCGGCTACACCGTTTGGTTTGCAATCGCCTTCGGCGTCCCCGCCGAGCCGGTCGATGTTGCAATCGAACATGGTGGCAAACGAATTGCCGCCATTGACCGAGCGCTGCAAGGATCCTCCGCCATTACCGAAATCAAAGAACGAACCGGTAATGAATTGCGGCTTGATCTTGGAAATCTCCGTCTCACCGCCATCTCCACCCAGGACATCGCGGCCTTCGCTATTGCTGTTGCCGCTGAAATCCATGTAGTAGGAACCGTTGTCTTGTGAGCCGGAAAAGCTTTCGCCGTTCAGGCCTCCGGCAATGCCATGAGCCTGGAAGGTGCTGTAACCCTTGTTGATGGTTACCCAATCGGGGAACTGCGCACGCGCGTTGTTGGTCCGTGTGATACCCCCGTCTGTACCGAAGTACAGGATGTCCGGGTTGGTCGGGTGGAACGCAAACCAGTGGTGGTCAGCGTGTACGTAGCGGCTGAACAATTCACCCCCGAACGAAATGGCAATTTGATCCCACGCGCCGGTCGTGGACCGCCAGGACCATGCATCCAATTGACCGCCAATGTAGATCAGGTCGGGATTGGCCGGGTTGACGGCAATGCACAGGTTGTAGTTGCCCTGAGAACCGGGCGGATTGAACAGGTCGCTGCCTTCTCCGGCAATCTGGGTGAAGGTATCGCCCCCGTCTGTGGAGCGGTAAACGCCCAGCATTTCGGAGGATCCGCTGCGGCTGTAGTAAATGTAGATTTTGTTCGGGTCAGAAGGCGCTACCGCAATGACGCCCCGAAGCACCGATCCGGAACTCGGAAGATCCATGCTGGGTTCGGTCAGGTTCTGCGGATTGGTGGCGTCAATGGAACGCAGGTACTTGCCCTGGTAGATGACGTGTGCAATGCCGTTGGCATCAAAAGTCACATCGTCCGCCTTGCCAATGAGATCAAAGCCGTCGTCGTTGGCCTTGTTCCAGGTATTGCCACCGTCGGTGGTAAAAAACAAACCGTCCTCGTTGGCCGAGAAGAGGTAGTTCGCATCGGTGGGGTGCGCAGCCAAACGGTTCACGTAAGACCAGTCCGGGCCGGGATTGGTGCCCAATTGGCCCGGTACGGGATCGGTGGACGGCAGCAGGTTGAAGGACACACCTCCATCCGTGGATTTATAAACCCCAGTACCGGTGAACATGTGGGTGAACGATCCTG
>JAUIHG010000391.1 GCA_030432405.1 Bacteroidia bacterium
ATGGTCGATGCCGCTGCCAGCCACACGGTTCCGCTATCGGACACCCCTCCCCTGCGGGATCTGTGGCGATTCGCCGGCCCCCATCGCCCGAAGGTCGTGCTGGCCGCCACCTTCTCGGTGCTGAACAAGGCGTTCGACGTGGCCCCGGAGCTGCTCATCGGTGCCGCGGTGGTGTTCCGTGCCGTACAAATCCAGACGGTGGATGGCGAACGCTACCGGTCCAAGGCCGACAGCCTGCAGATCCGCTACCAGACCATCGAAGCGGATCGCGGCAACATCTACTCGCGCAGTGGCAACCTGCTGGCTGCTTCTTTTCCCTATTTCCGCGTGGCGGTGGATCCCGGCTGCGCCGGCGAAGGCGACTTCCATGCCCACGTGGATTCCCTGGCCTGGTATCTGGCGCGTCATACCGACAAGGACCGCTCGGCAGCTGCCTGGCGCAGGCTGCTCATCGATGCCCGCAGGGATGGCAAGCGTTACCTGGTTCTGGACGGCAAGGTGACCTATCCCGAACTGCAGCGCATGCGCCGTTGGCCGCTTTTCCGGCTTGGCCGCTACCGCGGAGGCCTGATTGCCGAACCCTACAACCGCCGCGAAACCCCCTATGGCCAATTGGCCCACCGCACCATCGGCTACAAAACCGATGAAGTCAGTGTGGGCATCGAAGGGCGGCACAATGCCGTGTTGTCCGGTCAAAATGGAAAACGGCTGGTTCGGCGCATCGCCGGAGGCCACTTGTTGCCGGTCAATGATCAATATGAAATCGAACCCGTGGATGGCCGTGATGTGGTCACCACCCTGGATGTGGGCATTCAGGACGTGGCCGAGACGGCATTGGAAGAACGCTTGGTTTACCACAACGCCAAATACGGTTCGGCCATCGTAATGGAGGTTAAAACGGGGGCAATTGTGGCCATCGCCAATTTGAAAAGAGTTGGTCCTGGTGAATACCTCGAGCAATACAACTATGCCATTGGCGACCGTACCGAGCCGGGTTCCACCTTCAAACTGGCATCTGTGCTGGCGCTATTCGAGGATGGTTTTGACGACCTGGAAGCGCCGGTCGACCTGACGGCCAAGTACAGGCGCAAGGCCGCAACTGCGCTCGCCGGTGTGGACCCGGTTTATGCGGCGATGGTGGAGAAGACGGACGACAGCCTCGGACGCGTGCTCGCGACTCTGGACGAGTTGGAG
>JAUIHG010000201.1 GCA_030432405.1 Bacteroidia bacterium
TAAGACCATATTCCAACCCACAAAAAAGCGCAGGCGTTCACGGATTAGGGTGGCTTCGAATTTCAGGTCCGGAAAAAAGCGGAACCGGCTGGTGTCCATGACCACGGCAAACCCCGCTTTGGCGCTGTAGTCCCGCTGTTGGTAGGTGTAACTGGGACGGAAGCGGAAGACCCCACGGTTGCGTGCACCCGGTCCGTTCCAGCGGTACTGCTCGTAATCGAGGTCCAACGCTGCCCGGTGCGGTTGATCCGGCAAACGGTAGGTCCAGCGGCTCTCGAAGAATGGCCGGAATTCGCGGTCCTTTTCCAAATCGGCATGGGTCTGCACCCCCGCGCGCAAGCGGTAGTCCAGGCCTTCGATTTTGGGCACGGTGGGCTGGAATTCGAGGGCTGCGTCTCCGCGCAGGTAACGCTGCCGCACGTCATCCTTGCTGAACGAGGTATCGGCTTCCGGGTAGCCGTAACGGTAGACCGTTTCGCTGCTCAGGCCGCCTTCAGCGCTCAGGGTACTGCTGCCGAAATAGCGCTTGGCAAACAGTTTGCCTTCGCCGAGGGCGTACAACTGGTTCTCCCGCTGGCCGTTGGATGAAGTGTACAGGCCATTGAACCCGTAAGCCCAATCCTGGTTGCGGCCCGAGGTATAGCCCAGTTCTGCATAAGGCGTGAACTGGGTGCCAAAACCGAATTTGGCAAAGAGGTTGGGCAGGGGTTTGAGCACCGGTTTGCCCAGGGCCACCGGCCGCACGGGCGGGGCCGACCACCGCACTTCCGGCAGGGCCAGGGGTACGCTGTATTGCAGGGCGGGAATGCCGCTGGTGTCCACGGGGGGAATGCTCGGCTGCCAGGGCAGGGCCTGGGCATTGGCCAGCTGCGGCGTGTAGGTGCCGACCACGGTGATGTCTTCCTGGCCCAGATCATCGCCGTTTTCGCCGGTAGGCGAAACCTGCGCCCGGAGATCCTGTGATGAGAAACCGGCCAATACGCAGAGTCCGAACGCGGCGGCGCCCAGAGCGATACGGCGGCTATGCTGGAGCGTGGTGCTCATGAACGGGGGATTGGCAGGCGTGGTGAATGGGTGGAATGGGAAGTTTGCTGGCCACATCATGGCTGGGGTTTTTCATCCACCGGTTCCAAATCGATGAAAGCGTCCCGGCCTCCTTCCTCCGTTGGGGCCAAACGCGAATGCTGCTGTTCGAGGCGTTCAAGGGCTTCGAGCTTTTCCTGGGCCAGCCGGAGCAGGGCCGGGTCACCGGAATAGCTGTCCACGATGCTGCGCAGCGCGGCTTTGGCCTGCACCAATTCGCCTTGCTCGCGCAGGGCATCGGCAATGAGGATATAGCTGCGGATAACCCAGGATTCGTAGGACGGCGTTTCGCGGATCAGGTCCAGGGCGCGGTTTTGGGCCTCTTCGTAGTTGCCGGCTTCGAAGGCAAGAAAAGCCAATTGGAAGCGGCTTTCCACGCCGCGTTCGTCCTGGGTTGCTGCTGCCACGGCAGCATACTGCTCGGTGGCCACCGCGTTCTGGCCTTTGGCCATGGCAGCTTTGGCCAGGTAGAAGCGGGCCTCCACACGGTCTTCTGCGGTAGCGGAAGGGTCGGCGATCCAGTCGGGAGCATGGTCCAGCACGCCCTGCAGTTCTCCGAGGCGGTGCTTGGAGCGCACAAGGCCTTTGAGCGCCTCATAGCGGTACTCCTGCATGTCCGGATTGCGTGCCAATTCGCCGTACCAGGCGGCGGCATCGGCGTAGGCCTCCAGGTCGTAAAAGGCAATGCGGGCCGCCTTGAGCAAGGCCGTTTCGCGGAACCGCGAAGCGCCCTGTTCCAGGATGTAGCGGTAGTCCGGCAAGGCGGAAGCGTAGCGCTCGGCATCATAGCGGCATTCGCCGCGGAAAAAATGCGCCGACTCCACAAAGTAGCCTTTGGGGAATTCGATGATGTAGCGGTCCAGGGCGGGTGCGGCTTTGTCGCAGTTTTCGTTGAGCACATGGCGGTACGCGGCATCCCAGGTCACCGAATCCTTGGCCGACAGGGTAACGTTGCCCATTTGTGCATAGACTTCCGGTTGGCCCATGTCCACGGACAGGTCACGGATGCCGGCCAGTGCCTCACGGGCCTCGGCGGTGCCTTTGAAGTCCTCGGCTACCTTCTTGTAATGGGTCAGGGCCTGGTCGTAGCGTTCGCCGGTATAGGCGATCAAGGCGCGTTTGAGCAAGGCGCGCGCCGCATAGCTGCTGTTGGGATGGCGCTCCAGCAGGGCGGCAAAGGCCTGGTCGGCCGAAGCGGATTCCCCGAGCACAAAGTGTGTATTCCCCTTTTCGTAGAGCGCATCGTCGGCAAAAGGCGAGCGGGGATGCTCGCGCTGCAGTTGACCCATCAAGCGGGTCTTTTCCTGTAGATTGCCCTGCAGGCCCTTGAGCATGGCCTGTTGGAAAAGGGCATAGGCCTGACCGGGCTTGTTCCCGGAGACAATGGCCGCATAGGCGCGATCGGCGCGCGCGTAGTCTTTGAGGTGGAAGCGGCAATCGCCGAGCCGAAGCTGTGCATCAGCCGCCACACGGGCAGCTTCGGGGTCGCGGTCGTTCATGGTCCAGCGGTCCAATACCCGCTCAAACTGGCTGGCCGCCGCGCGGTGCTGGCCCGCTTCCATGAGTGCATAGCCCTGGGCATAAGCCGAGGCCGCCGTGCTGGCGTTGCCGGGCAGGTCGCCCTGGTTGCCGGCTGCCTTTTCAAAGGCGCGGTGCTGGGCCAATCCGGCGTCTCTTTTGCCTTGGGCCAACAGGGCCTGGCCTTCCCAGAAATGGGCGGAGGCCTCCAGGTTTTGGTCCACCGGCTCGCTGCGCGATTGGCGGAACAAGGTTTCGGCATCGGCATAGGCCTTGTCGCGGAAGCGCTCCACGCCGTGGTAAAAGGCCACCTCCTGATAGGCTTGCCGCAGGGCGGGATTGCTGCGCGGCAAATCCTCGAGGATGCCCAGGGCCCGATCGAAATCGCGGCTGCGCAACAGGGCCTGAACCATGAGGCCACGGGCTTCTTCGGCCTGCTCCGCACCGGGGTAATCGGTCAACCAGGTCTGCCATTCTGCAATGGCCAGTTCGGTGAAGCCGAGTTCGTAGGAAAGCTTGGCGTAAACAAAACGCGCATCGCGCGAAAGCGCGGGATCCGTGCCGTTGCGGGCAGCCGCCAAAAAGGCTGTCCGGGCGGCTTCCTTGTCGCCGCGCTGCATTTCGGCATTGCCCACCAGGTACAGGGCTTGTTGGGCCAGGCTGTCTTTGCCCCCGTCCAGGCGTTCCAGGTTGCCGATGGCTGCGTCGGGATCGCCGGCCTTATACTGCGCCACGCCGAGCTGGAAATAGTCTTCCGGTTCGAGTTTGCGGGCTTTGTCCACGTAGTACTGCAGGTAGGGCAGGGCGCGCTCGTGTTCGCCCTTGCGGTACCAGGCCTGACCGAGCAACTGGTGCAGTTCCAGATCGTAGGGCTGGCGGCGTTGGCCCACGTGCGGTTCGGCCAGGGCTATGGCCCGGTCGTCGTCGCCTTTGGCGAACGCAATCCGGGCGCGGAAATACGGCACCACCCGTTCATAGCGCTCTGACAGGGCGGCCACATCCAGGGCTGCGCTGGCTTCGTCCAATTCGCCGTCTTCCAGAGCGATGTAGGCATAATAAAAATTGGCGTCGAAATAGAACTTTGCGTCACCGAACTCCCGGACCTGCGCAAACAAGGGCTTGGCATTGGCCAGCTCCTGGTTGTGGAAATACACATAGCCCAGCTGGAAATTGAAATCCATCCGGTCTTCCGGGGCCAGGCTGATGGGGTCCACCTGCCGGAACCAGTCCATGGCCCAGCGGTATTTTTTGTTGCGGAAATGGTAGCGGCCCAGTTGGTAGCGGGAAGGGCCCAGCAATGGATGCTCGGGGTAGGTTTCGCCGAAGGCGAGCAGCATACGCTCTGCATCTGGATGGTAGAGTTCCACGGCAGCCACCGCCCGGTAATAGGCCGCTTGTGCCCGGTTGCCGTAGGCGTCGTCAAATCCGGCGGGCGGCAATTGCCGTTCCAGCCGGGCAAAAGCCTGTTCGGCCGCGGCGTATTGGCCTTCGGCGAACAGCTGTTCCGCCCTCAGGAAGGCGGCTTGGAGGTCTTCGTCCTGCAGCGTCCGTTGTGCCTGGACAGGCAGGCAAAAGGCGCCGCACAGCAAGACCGGCAGGAGGATGGCGTGGACGTTGCGCATATGCGGAATGGGGCGAAGGTGGAACCCTGAGGAGCGCCGGGCCGCAACACGTTTGGTCGGCGGCGGCAACACATGCCGGGCAAGGATGATGCCAAATCGCGCGGAAGGGCCTTCGCCTGCAGGCGAAAATCGGCATCCGGGTGGTGTAGGGCCATTAACGCGGCATCGCGGAATTATTGCCTGGTCCCGTTGGGGGCAATCCGCAGTGAAGCTAGCGCTATGCATTGAGCGCCATGGGCTTGTGCATCCACACGTGGATGTGGATTGCCCTGTGAAAACACCAGGAAAAATGGGCCGGTCACTCGGCACCAGCGGCTTTAGAAGGCGTAGGAAACGCCCAGGCTCGGCAGGATCGGCAATTGATCCACCCGCTCGGCCCGCACCCGATCAAAATAAAAGATGTTGCGGCGGTCGTAGGCATTGGTCACCCCGGCCGTGACCTGCAATTCGGTCTCATTGAGGAAGGTGGCGGTGTACTTGGCCGAAAGGTCCAGCCGGTGGTAGTAGGGCAGGCGGCCACCGTTCAGGTTTTCGTCGTCGTACAGGATGCCCAGGTCGCCGTTTTGGGTGGTATAGTCCGAACCAATGCCGTCCAGAAAATCAATGTTCTCGTAAAATCCGGCTGTCTGGGTGAAGGGGAAACCGCTGCCTAGGTTCCAGCGCACACTCAACTCGATGTTCTGGTCCTTGCCCGCCAGATAGGACAGGATGGCGTTCACGTTGTGGCGGCGGTCGTAGTGCGGCGGATAGGTCTGGTCGCCGTTGTACCGGGTTACCCGTGCAATCGAGTAGGCCAGCCAGGCATACCAGCGCTTCCGTTCGTATTTGGCCAGGAAGTCCACCCCGTATGCATCGCCGGTTTCGGTGGCAAAATCGGGGTCGGAGGGAAAGAGCTTCTGCCGGTTGATGTTGATCAGCTGCGTGAAGCGCTTGATGTAGGGTTCCACCCCGATTTCGATGTAGTCCGTCGCGTCGATTTCCACACCGCCGATGGCGTGCCAGGCGCGCTGGAGGCGGTCGTTGGCCGGTTCGCCGTCCGGCGTATTCAGGCTTTCGTCCGGTCCGGACAAAAAGCCGGTAAACAGGTTGACCACGTCCCGGTCCGAACGGGTATCGATGAGGTTCTGGCTGTAGAAACCGCCGGCAAACTTGATGCGGAACCGTTCGGCCGCGTTGTACTTCAGGCCGAGCCGGGGCTCCGGGCTGAAGGTACCCAACGAGGAATAGTACTGGATGCGCAACGAGGGCTCCAGGACCAGCTTGCGGTTGATGACCTTGCGGTATTTCACAAAGGCCCCCAATTCCGTGGTGAATTGGTTTTGTACGTATTCCAGGCCGATGCCGTTGAAGAAGCGGAAGTCCGTTTCAAAACCCTGGATCTGCACGCCGAAGTTGACGTCGCCGTCCGGGATGAAATAGGTGAAGTCCACGCCGAGGTTGAAGCCGTTGACCGCACTGGTCCTCGGCCGTTCATCCGCATCGCGGAAGGACATCTTGTAATCGGAATAGGCAAAAATGCCTTCAATCAGCACGTTGGTGCCGCTGGGGACCACCACAAAGTTGGAGCCCATGCCCCAGGAGTCCCAGTTGTAGGTGGTGATGCCGTCAAAGTTGACCGAGTCGCGGAAGTTGAACCCGAACAGGTTGAACTTGGTGCCCGACCCGGACCCCAGGCTGATCTTGCCGTACAGGTCGGTGAAGCCAAAGGGAATGCCGTTGCCTTCATTGACCCAGGGGTAGACGGAAGAGGAAATCCGGTCCAGGTACGAATGCTTGGCGGTAAACAGAAAGGAGGATGAGCCCCCGCCTTCCGGCGAAAGCTTTTTGATGGGCCCCTCAATCGTGGCTTTGGCCTGGAAGGGACTGGCCGATATCTTCCCGTGATAGCCCGTGCGGCTGCCGTCGCGGGTGGTGATGTCCACCACGGCGGAAATGCGGTTGCCGTAGGTGGCGTTGAAACCGCCAGTGAGCACCTCCACGTTGCGGATGATGTCGGTCTCAAACACCGAAAACAACCCGATGGAGTGGAAGGGGTTGTAGATCACCATGCCGTCCAGCAGCACCATGTTGTGGATCGGCGCACCGCCCCGGATGTACAGTTGGCCGCCCTGGTCCCCGGTAAAGAC
>JAUIHG010000202.1 GCA_030432405.1 Bacteroidia bacterium
AAGCAGGGCGGGAGACGCCGCTGGACTTCCACCGCGACCGCCTGGACCTCTTTGAAATGGGCCTGTTGGAGCGCGACGAATTCCCTTTTGTGGATGGGCTTTTGGCCAATGGCCTGGACCCGACCGGTACGCCCCTGGAGCTGCTGCCGCGTGCGCATGGACTGAGCGTGAACCTGGTGCACGGCGAACCGGACTCCATCCGGCGTTGCCGCGAACGCTACGATCCGGACGTGGAGAGCATGGAAGGTGCCGCGGTCTTTTACGCCTGCATCTGCGAAAAACAGGCCTTCGCGGAAGTCCGCGCCATTTCCAATTGGGTGGAGCCCCGCAACCGGAGCGCCTGGAAACTGACCGAGGCCGTGGATGCCCTGGCCGGCTTCACCGAGCATTATCTGGAGGAAACCGCACCGTGATGCGGGCCACGCCCGACGATTTCCTACAAACCCCAGCACACCCCAGCCCTCACCATGTCCCGCCGCCTGACCCTGGGCTTCAGCCCCTGCCCCAACGACACCTTCCTCTTCCACGCCATGACCCACGGGCTGGTGCGGGAGCCCGAGATGCGTTTTGAGGTGATCCTGGGCGACGTGGAAGAACTCAATCAGGCCGCCCTTTCGGGCGAACTCGACATCACCAAGCTCAGCTATGCCGCCCTGGGCCCGGTGCTGTCGGAATATGCCTTGTTGCGTTCCGGCTCCGCCCTGGGTCGGGGCGTGGGTCCCCTGCTGGTTTCGCGCGGGCCCATACAGAAGAACGATCGTTCCAACATGCGCGTGGCCGTTCCAGGCCTGCACACCACCGCGTATTTTCTGTTGCGTTGGGCGTTTCCGGAATTGGCCACCTGCACGCCTATGCTGTTTTCAGAGATTGAGGATGCTGTGTTGGACGGCCGCTTTGATGCCGGCCTGTTGATCCACGAAAACCGCTTCACCTATGCCGAACGCGGCCTGCATCTGATCGCCGATCTCGGCGAACGCTGGGAAGCAGGCACCGGCCTGCCGATTCCCCTGGGGGGCATTGTGGCCCGCCGCAGCCTGGGTGCCGAAACCATCCACGCCGTGGACGCGCTGCTCCGCCGCTCGGTGGAATACGCCTTTGCTCACCCGGAAGCCTCCGCGTCCTTTGTGCAAAAACACGCCCAAGAAATGGAGCCCGAGGTGCAGCAAAAACACATCCAGCTCTACGTCAACCCCTACACCGCCGACCTGGGCGCCGATGGCGAAAAGGCCGTACGGGAGCTGCTGCGCGCCGGAGGCTATCCCGATCCGGCGTTGTTTGCCTGATGCCGATGCCTAGCGCTTGACCAACCTGGCCCTCCCCAGGAGCTGTCCCTGGTGGTCCTGCTCCAGCCACGCGGTATGCCCTGCTCTTAAAGGCCTAGGCCAATAGTACCCCGTTTCGCCGCAAGGCGTTCAGGGCGTCTTCCGGCTCCGCCCCAAAAGCCACCAAACCTTCCTCGTGGCCAGCCATGGCAAAAAAACCATGGTAGCCGAGGGCTTCTTCCTGGAAGAGCCGCGCCACTTCCGCGGCCATCTCCGGGGTACCGTATGGGACTTCCGCACGGGTGGTCGGCACGCGGTGCAGGAGCCGCTCCCAGTGCCCCTTGTGGTGCACGTGCAGCACACAGCCCACAGCAGCGTCCATTGCGTACACCGCCGCATGGGTCATGGTCTCCGAACTGGCGTTGACGGGACCTTCGCAGCGCACGCGATTCTCTTCCGGGATGGCTTCCAGAATGCGCACGTAATGCCGCCCGTCCAGCACGGGCAAACCGCCGGTGCGGGTGCCGGAGACAATCAAGGGCGCCTGCCGGCGAAACGCCTCCTTCCGGCTCACGTTGCCATAGCCAATCCCGTCCAGGGCACCCCCGCGGTACATCCCGATCAAGCCGGCGGCATACAACACTGCCCGTGCAGCCTCTACAGGTGCCCAGAGCGCTTCGTCCAAAGGACCGGTATCCTTCCGGTCCTGCTGAAACTTGACGTAGCCCTCATCGGGCAGCTGTGCTGAAACGGGCTGGTGTTCGGACATGGCCGTTTTTTTGGAACGATAGGTTCAAATCAAACCGTCGCGGCATCATGCTCGGGAAACAGTCCCACAAGGCCTGCTTCCGAAGGATCGCACACGCCACGCTCGGTGATCAAGCCGGTCACCAGTCGGGAAGGCGTCACGTCAAAGGCCGGGTTGGCCGCGCGCGTTTCCGGCGGACAAATGCGCACTTCGGCGGCCGCATCGGCATCGTCTTTCCAACCGGGCACCACCCGGACTTCGGCCTCGCCGCGTTCCTCTATCGGAATTTCGGTCAGGCCATCGCGGACTTCCCAGTCGATGGTTGGTGAAGGCAGGGCCACATAAAACGGCACGCCGTTGTCCTTTGCTGCCAGGGCTTTGAGGTAAGTACCGATTTTGTTGCAAACGTCGCCGGTTCGGGTGGTCCGGTCCGTGCCGGTGATGACCATATCCACCTGGCCGTGCTGCATGAGGTGTCCACCGGCATTGTCCACAATAAGCGTATGCGGTACGCCATGCTGACCCAGCTCCCAGGCGGTGAGCTGGGCGCCCTGGTTGCGGGGTCGGGTTTCGTCCACCCACACGTGCACGGGGATGCCCGCATCGTGGGCCTGGTACATCGGGGATGTGGCCGTGCCCCAATCCACCGTGGCCAGCCAACCGGCGTTGCAGTGGGTCAGTATCTGGACCGGTCGTTCCGGATTCAGGGTATGCATGGCCTTGATCAGGCCCAGGCCCTGCTGGCCGATGGCGTGGTTCATGGCCACGTCTTCATCGGCAATCGCTATGGCTTCGGCCAGCAGCCGCTCCGGCAGGACGCTGGGGTCAGCACCAGAGGCCTCCGCTTCCCGCAAAACGGCCTTTTGGCGTTCCAGCGCCCAGGCCAGGTTGACGGCCGTCGGACGCGCTTCGGCCAGGTCATCGGCATCGCGCAGGAGGCCTTCGGCCGAAGGCCGCCCCCCATCCCGGGCCTGCTGGAGCGCCGCCAGCCACATGCCATACGCCGCCGCGGCACCGATTAAAGGCGCGCCGCGCAGGTGCATGTCGCGGATGGCCCGGAAGACATCTTCCTTGGTCTGCAAATCCTCCACCACAAAGCGGTGGGGAAGCTGCCGCTGATCGATGATGCGGACGCTGGCAGGCGGATTGGCATGGGTATTGCTGGATTCCTCCGGGACCCAGATGGAACGGTAGGGCGTACCTTTGATGTTCATGGCAAAAGCTTGGAAAACAGCCGCTGACGCGGCATTTGGCGCACCTTCGCGCCACGTTGCAAAGCACCTTTACTGCAAAGTAAGCAGGCGCTTGCCGACTGCGGGCCTTTGGATGCTGATCCTGCTGTTGCCGGTGCTGTTCGCCGCAGGCGGAAGCCTTCGCGCGCAAGCGCAAAGCGGTGGTGGGGTAACCCAGATCCCGCCCATTTTGTGCTTTGTGGATTCCAATTCCATCATCGGACGCCTGCAAAGCGGTCAACTGTACATCGGACCGGGCGAGGCCGCTTATTTCCTGTTGGGCAACACGCTCTACGAAGGCCCCAAACCGGACCGCGACAAGATCCTGTTCCTGATGGGCACCACCGAGCTGTTTCCCAAGCGGCCGGAGCTGGTGTTTTTTGCCAATGGCGAAGACGTGGCCTATTCCTGGCGCCGCGGGCAACTGACGTTGGGCCGCCCCGGCGATTACCAGGACCTGGAAATCATGCTGGAAGTCCGCGACCTCAGTACGGAAGAAGACGGCAAAGACAAACGCCGATACGGCGTATACGACTGGGCAGACGGCGCCTGGTTGGGCACAGTGGCCAGCCCCTACCCCATCCGGCCGGCCGAATTGATGGCGTGCCTGCATTTGTACGTGCTGCATTACGACCTGGACCGTCGGGTCAACGACCGCCTGGCGGCCATGACCGGTGACGCGGCCTATAACGGCGACAGCGCCCTGGTGGATTCGATGGCTGTGGACAGCATGGGCAGCGGCCGGATTTTCCTGCCCTATGGCGGACAGGCCAGCGAATGGATCTGGGATGGCGAAACCCTCAAACCGGCCTGGGGCGTGCGCTTTGAAGACGAGTGGACCTATGACGGGCGCTACCTTTCGCCGAAGGCGGGCGGCACCCGACAGGAGTGGCAGTGGGACGGCACCATCCTCAAGCCGGCCTGGTCGGCCGAACCGTCCCTGCAATGGCAGTTCCGCAACGGCACGCTGCGGCCTTTCTGGAACAGCTCGGCAGACCGCGAGTGGCGCTACATCGACGGGCGCATCCGGCCCACCTACAATCCGGACCCGCGGCGCACCTGGGAGGTTGAAGGCGACATCCCCCTGCCGGTGATCGCGCTGGTGGTGCTGGGCATCGCGGACCGTTGATTGGACATTGTATATTGCGCATTCCTGCTGCCGCACATGCTGTGCGCTGGTATTCTTTATTGCGCGATCCATTCTGACTTCACCGAACATCCAGACCGCCATGTACAAGCTCGTAGCGCTCCTGTCCTGCATTTTCCTGAGCCTGATTAACCTTTCCGCACAAGGCACAAATACCGATCACGTCCCCCTCGATGATTGGCCCTGGACACGGGAAGCCAGGGCCTTTTTTGGCCCGTTTGACGACGGCACCAGCGTCATGTTGAGCAGTGTGGGTTATGTGGGAGGCACACGTGGAGGAAGAAACTGGGAACTTCAACACGTTGAAGCAGGGCTGAAACTGGGCAGGAAAAAGGAGATCCTGGATGGAGCTGCGGTGGATGAAGACCGCTTTCAGGGCATGGTGGAATGGAACGGGCAGCTGCTGATGGTAGTTGAAAAACGCTACCACAAAGGACAACGCTCCACCTTTTACCTCCACCGCTACGACCCCTCAGACTTGTCCGCCATCGGGAGGCCGGAACGCATGCTGGACCTACAGCAACGTGCCGATTACGACGACAGCAAAATCCTTATTGAAAAAAGCCCCAACGGCTCTTTGTTGCTTTTTGCCACGATTGTTCCGGCAGGTTCGGGGAAAGCCCGCAAAAACAATACCGCCGTCTTTATTGTGGTCAATGAAAGTGGTGAGGTTCTCGAATCCAAAAGCATGGACTTGCCCGAAGACATCGAAGTGTTCAAGGCCACCCAGTTTGCCATTAGTGATGCCGGTTTAGTCTATTCTGTGGGCATTCGGAAGCGGGGATTGGCATCAGAAGGCATGGGCCTATTGGCGTGTGAGCCTGGCGACGAAAAGTGGAGGAAACTGGACGACGGCCTTCCCAAAGAAGGTGTACATCATGCGGGCATCACCTTGCACAAAGGCAGCGACGACATTTCCGTGGTCGGCATTATGGGCTTGTATGAAAAAGCCGATGATGTCGAAGAGGACGACCCCTTCGACAGCCTGCATCAAATTACAGTCTACCGCTTGGACGCCCTTGATGGCAACATTCTGATGGATAAAGTGCACACCATTTCCAGTTTGGGATTGCCCAAACAACAGAAACTGAAAGGAAACGGAACGGTGAAGAACACCTATCCCTTCACGTTGAGCCGCTATGCCGCTTACATCGATATGGTGGAAGCGCTGGAGGACGGGGGACTGCTGTTGGGCATTAACCGTAGCCACCTGCGCGACGACTACCTGAGCATGCGTATAGATCCGGATGGCCAAATTCGATGGATGAACCTGCTGGACCGTTCGGTATTCTTCCGGGAAGGAGATGCCACGATCAATGTCATGACCGAAAACATCCTGCCGCACTTTGACGGAGAAACCCTGCACCTGGTCTTCAACGATACCCCCGAGCGCTCCAACGTATCGATGGATGAACCCACGCCCCAGTTTACATTCCTGGACAGGAATTTATCCGCCTTCCACCGGAGCATTTCCGTGGAAGATGGCCAGGCCGAACAGCAGCTGATGTTCACACGGGACAGCTATGGCAAGGCCCTCATGCGTAGCGATGCCATGTATGCGGACAAGGAGCGTGTCCTGGTCTTTGTTGCCAAATTGCAAGGCGTCAGCCTCAACCAGGCGCTTGTTGAAATGGAATTCTGAGCCAACAGGACACCCGAGAATTGATCCCTGTCATGTGCCCTTGAATTGCGCCTTCTGCGCTTTCCGGCGCTCCACATACATCGCGCGAATGGCCCCGTCGGCAATGCCGAATTTGGGCACGATAACGCGGTGGATGCTGCACCATTTCAAGACCCGCCGAAAGATGTCCGATGCCGGCAGAATCACATCCGCTCGGTCCGGCTTCAGGCCGAGGTCGCGCACACGCTCCCCGAAGTTGAGGTTGGACAAGTGCTCGTAGGCAGCGTGCAACTGGTCTTGGGTCAGGTAATTGTCTTTGCCC
>JAUIHG010000203.1 GCA_030432405.1 Bacteroidia bacterium
GGCGGTTGGCGCTTTCGTAATGCTGGTGCACGATGTTGTCGTGGGCACCGCGCTTGTTGCGGCCTTTCGGCGTCAGCGCGTTGAGCGACACCTGATCGTCGAGGTCCAGCACGCCATTGGACATCACGCGCAGGTCGCCCTTGATCTGGTTTTCGGACACGTTGTTCTTGTGCCAGTTCTTGTAGACCATTTTCATGAAGGAACCGATCCAGCGGGCCATGTCGGCGCGCTTGTCGGGATCCTCCTCCTGGACGGCCCGGTCGATGAGCTCCTGCACATAAGCGCCGTAATGCTTGCGCTCGATGTCGTGCTTGGGGTAGGGCAGGCGCGTGGTTTCGGCGTCCTCATCGGGCGGCTCGGGCACCGGATAGGGCGACTCCACGTCCAGCGAATAGCCGGTCATGGCGTGCAGGTGGTCCCACAAGGTCTGCTTGTAGTTGTCCTTCTGCTTGATGCTCGGGTTGAGCTGCGCCATGAGGTCCACGACGCGGTAGGCCAGGCCGGTGCGTCGGTCGCGGTCGGTTTCCTCCAGGAGCTGGTCAACGATGTCCTGGACCGTTCGGCCATACTCGCGCATGACGAGCGGCTTGCGGGTGGTGTTGTACTGCATAAAAACGGTGTGGGCCCGGGGATGGGTCCCGGCAAGGGAATGCCCTTCGGGCGAAGGCCATGCGGCCGATAACGGGTTCAAAGGTACGTCTACCGCCCAGCAGGGGCCTTATGGGGTCATCCACAATCCGGGGTATGTGGACAAGCGGATGCAGAGCAGGAGGCAGGTTTGGATGCTGGGCAGGGCGCGGGATCAGGCATCGGCCAGCCGCAGCTTGGCAAACTTGAGCAGCAGCTTCTTTTCGCCGAGCTTGTCGAAGGCGATCGTGGCCATTTGGTTGGGCGGGCTGCCTTCCATGCCGGTGATCTTGCCAAAACCAAAGCGCTGGTGCTCGACGGGGCTGCCCACGTTGAGGCGCAACGGATCGGATGGTGTGAAGCCGGCAGAAGGCTGGTGCACGTAGCCGCCGGTTTTGGCGCGCTGTTGGGCGCGTTGCTGCTTGATTTCACGGGCTGCGCCCGAAGGCGCGGCCGTGGGCTTGGCCTTGCGGGTGCCGATGTGGTTCAACAGGTTTTCGGGCAGCTCTTCCAGAAAGCGGCTGGGCTGACAAGAGTGCTGTTGTCCAAAACGATACCGCTGATTGGCAAAACTGAGGTACAGTTGCTTCTCAGCCCGGGTAACGGCAACGTAAAAAAGGCGGCGTTCTTCCTCCAGCTCTTCGCGGCTGTTCATGGATAGAATGGAAGGGAATAGATTCTCTTCCAGGCCCACATTGAAGACCACCGGAAATTCGAGGCCCTTGGCCGCGTGGATCGTCATGAGCTTGACGCGGTCCTCGTCTTCGCTTTCCTCGTCGGCGTCGGTCATCAAGGAAATTTGCTGCAGGTAGGCGCCCAGGGTGCGTTCCTCGTCCACCACCAGCGGATTGGTGGCGGCCGGTCCGGACCCGTTGCTGGTTTGCGGGCCGCTTTCTCCTTGGGTGATGGCCGCATTGCTAGGGGTGGTACCGGCTACGTCGATGCCATTCTCATTTGAGGGAGCATCAATACCGTCTTCTGGAGCCTGCGCATCAGATTGGTCGGTGAATTCCTTGATGGCGTTGAGCAATTCATCAAAGTTTTCTTTCCGCATTCGTGCCTCGTCGCTACTATCAAGAACAACTTTGTATTCTTTTAATAGTCCTGATTGTTTGGCCACGTGTTCGGCCAGGGCGTATGCATCACGCCGATCCGCCAGCGCCATGAAGGAGCGGATCATGAGCACAAACTGCTGGACGGCGTTCGCCGAACGGCCCAGGCCGAAGGCGCCCGCGTTTTCGGCAATGTCCCACAGCGTGCAGTCGTTTTCCTCGGCCAGCACCGTCATTTTCTCCAGCGTGGTCTTACCGATGCCGCGGGCCGGGAAATTGATTACGCGGCGCAGGGCTTCCTCGTCCGCTGGATTGACGATCAGCTTGAGGTAAGCGATCATATCCTTAACCTCCTTGCGCTGATAGAAACCTACACCGCCGTATATGCGGTAAGGGATGTTGAGGCGCCGAAGGGCTTCCTCCATCGCACGACTTTGTGAATTCGTCCGGTAGAGGATGGCAAAATCCCGGTTGCGCAGGTGATCACGCATCTTGGTTTCGAAAATCCGTTCTGCTATCAGCTCACCTTCTTCATTATCGCGCGCTGCCTGGATCACGTTGATCTTGCCCCCGTCCGCGTTGTCCGTCCAGATGGCTTTGGCCAGCTGGTCGCGGTTTTTGCGGATGATCTGGTTGGCGGCCTCCACAATCACCTTGGTGGAGCGGTAGTTCTGCTCCAGCTTGTAGACCGTGGTGTCCGGAAAGTCCTTTTCGAAATTCAGGATGTTGGCAATCGTGGCCCCGCGGAAGGCGTAGATGCTCTGCGCGTCGTCGCCCACGATGGCGATGTTCTGGTGCCCTTCGGCCAGCTGCTTGACAATCGCGTACTGGACCTCGTTGGTGTCCTGGAACTCGTCGATCATCACGTGGCTGAAGCGGTGCTGGTACTTGACCAACACGTCCGGGTGTTCAGAAAACAACCGATGCGTCTGGAACAGGAGGTCGTCAAAATCCATCGCGCCCGCGCGAAAACAGCGCTTGGCGTAGGCGCTGTACACCTCGTGCATGCGCGGCCGTCCGCTGGCCTCGTCGTCGGCCATCAGCAAGGCGTTTGCCGCATAGTCCTTTGGTCCGATCAGGCTGTTTTTGGCGGCCGAAATGCGTCCGTAGACCGTGTTGGGTTTGTAGAGTTTGTCGTTGAGGCCCTTCTCTTTCACGATGGTTTTCATCAGGCTCTTGGAGTCCTGCGTATCGTAGATCGTGAAGTTGCTGGGGTAGCCGAGGCGTTCGCCGTCCACGCGGAGGATGCGGGCAAAAACCGAGTGGAAGGTGCCCATCCACAGGTTGCGGGCCTCCTGCCCGCGAAGGCTCGCGATCCGGTCCTTCATCTCCCGGGCGGCCTTGTTGGTGAAGGTCAGCGAAAGGATACGGAAGGGGTCGATGCCCTTGTGCATCAGGTGCACGATGCGGTAGGTCAGCACCCGCGTCTTGCCGGACCCCGGTCCGGCGATGATCATCACCGGGCCATCGGTGTGGCGCACGGCGGCACGCTGGACCTCATTGAGCTGGTCCAGGTAGGCAGGCTGCGCAGAGGAATCGGGCTGGGCGGGAAAGGTGAAATCCGACATGGGAGGGACCGCGTAAACGGGCCGCTAAATATAGGGGGATGCCCCGCCTCGACGGAGCCGGCACGAGGCCGTATTGCCCACGCGTTTTGCACCGGTAGGGCAGCGCGGTGTATCCGGGCATCAGCGCAACAGCACCCAGGCCATTACGGCTCCGGCCACAAAAAGGACTTCAATGACCGTGATGAGGGCCTGTTGGCGGCGCCAGCGTCCTACGCGCTGAGCGGCAAAACGGGTGAAGCGGGGCGCCTGGTCCTCGTCCTCCCGGGCGTTATGGAAGGCGCTTGCGGCGCTGTGCGTAGAGGCGTCTTCGGCCGAAGGGCCAAATCTGCTGCGGTCATGGGCGCTTCCATCCAGGGCAGGCTCCATGGACCAGGAAGGGGAGGTGCTTTTGCTGTGGGCGTTCATATCCAACGGTTGAGGCGAAGAAGAAGCAGTGCCATAACGGCACGTGAAACCGGTTGTGATGCGGTGCTTCTCTGGGATACTCCAAAGGTCTCCGGTGGTCCAAAACCGTGGATCCGCGAAGACGAGCAAACCGTTGGCACGATCCCCGGCAAGGGCGCATCAGCAGTGCAAGTGAAACAGTGAAACGTGAGACAGTGGAACAGCTGGTATAAACTTAGTGTTGACTTGACAATTAGCACACGTATGTTGTGCACAAGTAGTCGATGAATGCGCAAGCGGCTGTGTTTGTTGCGTTTCCGCAGGCACAGAAGCCCCGATTTGACACGAATGTGACAGAAACCGCGTCGGATCAAGGCCGCGGAATGGACGCATGTTCAATGCAAGCGGCCTGCGGAGGACGGGTCGAACCGCGCCAAATCCGGGCGTAATTTCGTGGGCCCCGCTTCGGGACCGGTCTCCCGTGCCCGCAAATCGGCCTGGTGTGCATAACCCGGTGTTCACAACGCGCTTTCCAGATCCCCCCTGCCCTTGTCCCGCCGTCCCCAACATCCATCCTCCACCGCCTCCGCGCCCGCAAAAGCTTCCAAGGCCAACACTGCCGGGGAGGCGTTTTCGCCGGCAGGCGGCGAGGGCTATCCCGAACTCCCGGACCTGGACCTGCTCTCGGTGCATGGCGCGCGGGTGCACAACCTCAAAAACCTCTCGCTGGACCTGCCCCGCAACGGCATGACCGTCATCACGGGCATCAGCGGCAGCGGCAAGAGCTCCCTGGCCTTCGACACCATCTACGCCGAGGGGCAGCGCCGCTACCTGGAGAGTTTTTCGGCCTACGCGCGGCAGTTCATGGGCTCCATGGAGCGGCCGGACGTGGACAAGATCACGGGGCTGAGCCCGGTGATTTCCATCGAGCAGAAGACCACCTCGCGCAACCCCCGCTCCACGGTCGGCACGGTCACGGAGATCTACGACTTCATGCGCCTGCTGTTCGCCCGTGCGGGCGAAGCCTACTCCTGGAAGAGCGGCAAAAAGATGGTCCGCTACACCGAGGAACAGATCCTCATGGCCCTGCTCGAGCGCTTCGGCGGAAAGCCGGTCTACCTGCTGGCGCCCCTGGTGCGTGGCCGCAAGGGCCATTACCGCGAGCTCTTTGAGCAGACCCGCCGCCAGGGCTACGTCAAGGTGCGCGTGGACGGGGAGATCCGCGAGCTGGAGCCCAAAATGCAGGTGGACCGCTACAAGGTGCACGACATCGACGTGGTGGTGGATCAGCTGATCGCCAAGCCCAACGCCAAGGAGAAGGACCAGGTCCGCCTGCAGCGTTCGGTGTCCACCGCACTGGGCCTGGGCCAGGGTGCGCTGGGGGTGATCGTCAAGGGCAAGGAAGAAGAATACCACAGCTTCTCGCGGCGGCTGATGTGCCCTGATACCGGCCTGAGCTACGAGGAGCCTTCGCCGAATACTTTCAGCTTCAACTCGCCATACGGCGCCTGCCCCGAATGCCGCGGTCTCGGGGAACTGCAGACCGTGGACCGCGAGCGCTGCGTGCCCGATCCCTCGGTCCCCATCCAGAAAGGCGGGATCGCCCCATTGGGCGAAGTCCGCGACAACTACCTCTGGGACACCGTCCGCAAGCTGGCGCGGAAATACAAGTTCAGTTTGGCCAAGCCTGTCGGCGAACTCAAACCCGAGGTGCTGGAGCTGATCCTGGAGGGCAAAAACAAAAAAGGCGACGAAATCCCGCCCGAAAAGGACCCCGGCCGCTGGTATACCCTGGCCAATGGGGTGGTAGGGCTGTTGGAGAACTGCTACAGCGGCACTTCTTCGGAAGGGCTGCGGCGCTGGGCGGAAGCCTTCATGACGCGCAGCCCTTGCCCGGTCTGCGAAGGCACCCGCCTGAAAATGGAATCGCTCTGGTTCCGCATCGACGGCAAGCACATCCACGACCTGGCCTCCATGGACTTGGCCAGCCTCGGCGCCTGGCTGGAAGGGGTGGAGGAGCGTCTCTCGGACCGCCAGCGCAAAATCGGCCGGGACGTTTTGAAAGAGATCCGCGAGCGGGTCGGTTTTCTGCTCAACGTGGGCCTGGAATACCTGAGCCTGGACCGCCCGGCGCGTTCGCTTTCGGGCGGCGAAAGCCAGCGCATCCGCCTGGCCACGCAGATCGGCAGCAAGCTCACCGGCATCACCTACATCCTCGACGAGCCCTCCATCGGCCTGCACCAGCGTGACAACCACCGCCTCATCGAGGCCCTGCACGACCTGGCCGCCGCCGACAATACGGTCCTGGTGGTGGAGCACGACAAGGACATCATGCTGGCCGCCGACCACATTGTGGACCTTGGCCCCGGGGCCGGGGTGCATGGCGGGGAGTTGGTGGCGGCGGGTTCGCCGAAGGCGTTCCTCAAACAGCGCAGCCTGACGGCCGACTACCTCAGCGGCAAGGAGGAAATCCCCGTGCCCGCCGAGCGCCGCAAAGGCAACGGCAAGGCCATCAAACTGCACGGCGCCAAAGGCAACAACCTGCAGAACCTGACGGTCGCCTTCCCCCTGGGCTGCTTCATCGGCATCACCGGCGTGAGCGGTTCGGGCAAGTCCACGCTGATCAATGAGACGCTATATCCGCTGCTGCACAACCACGTCTACCAGGCCACCAAAACGCCGCTGG
>JAUIHG010000392.1 GCA_030432405.1 Bacteroidia bacterium
ACGGGGGTGAACTTTCGCATGTTTTTCATGCGCGCGTGTCTAGCGCAAATGCATTAAGCGAGGCCTAAGCTACCCGACAATTCCGGGTGGCCTGGCCTCGCTTTAAATGCTTGGGCAATGTGCCCGCGTTGGATCAGGCCGCAGCCATTGCCGCCTTGCGACGACGTGCGCCCCACACACCGAACAGGCCCAGGCCCAGCAGCAGCGCGCCAGCCGGAGCGGGCACCTGCGTCGGCACCTTGGTCAGGTCGAAGTTGATATCCCAATGCGGCAGTGCCGTGCCCCAGGGCTTGAGCATGTTGAGCCATGCCGAACCGCCGAAATCGCCGGTCTTGTCATTGGCCCCGGTGCCGAACTGGAAGACGGTGTTTCCGGCCATCGGATCCCACGGGTTCAGGCGATAGGTGCGGCTGCCCACGGTGATCGTACCGCTGGCATTGGTGAAGTAATCCTGGTTGGCAGGATCGTAAGGGCCGCCACCACCCTTGTAGTCAAAGCCCGTGCCGTCCAGCGTATCCAGCAGGCCGCTCAGGGTCAGGTCCAGAGTGGCTACCGTGCCCAGGTTGTTGATGGCGGTGCCGGTGAAGGTACCGGTGCCGGCATCGGTATCGACCGAAAACATCGAACCGTCCTGGAACGAGTAGTGACGGCTGCAACCGCTGTTCAGCGTGTTGGTCCAGAGACCATGGGGGCAGCTGCCGCCGGTGGCATTCGATACTTCGTAATTCAGGATGTCAGCCTGTGCAGGCGTTGCGAAAGCCAGTGCGGCTGCTGCTGCGCCAAGTGCCAGTTTGAACTTCATGACGATACCCCTGTTTGGTGTGATTCGTGTTTGCTGGACCCTGAAGACCACACCGCGCCCGGTCTCGCCACCACGACGCAGCAGGCGTCCCGAAGTGGAGCATTAAGGGGTTATTGAGGTTAACGGGCCGGTAACTGGTGGAAAAGCCGCCCATGGAGGCCCGCCAGCCTTCCGAAACGGGCGGGCAGTGCCTATATGTCCGACATGGAAAATACGCCTGAAAAGACCCCTGAAAAAGTCCGCCAGAATGGCGAATACGGTGCCGAAAGTATCAAAGTTCTCAAGGGCCTGGACGCGGTGCGCAAGCGCCCCGGCATGTACATCGGCGATACCGACGATGGCTCTGGCCTGCATCACATGGTGTTCGAAGTG
>JAUIHG010000393.1 GCA_030432405.1 Bacteroidia bacterium
GCGGAAGTTTTTGAACACTTTCATGGCGTCTTCAGCTCCGCCGCGGGAGAGCAGGGTTTTACGGAAGTGGTCGCCGTTTTCGCGCTTCAGGCCGCCGTTCTCTTTAAACCATTCAACGGTATCGGCATCCAGCACTTCACTCCAGATGTAGGCGTAGTAGCCAGCGGCGTAGCCGCCCATGATGTGGGAGAAGTAGGTGGAGCGATAGCGCGGCGGAACTGTGTCCACTTTGGCACCGGCTTTTTTCAGCGCGGCGGTTTCAAATGGCACAACGCCTTCGGCATCCGGTACCTGGTCTGGTGTGAGCTGGTGCCAGGCCTGGTCAATCAAGGATGCCGCCAGGTATTCGGTGGTGGCAAAGCCCTGATTGAACTTGTCGGCTGCCAGTACTTTATCCAACAGTGCCTTTGGCATGGGCTCCCCGGTCTGGTAATGCTTGGCGTAGTTGGCCAGCACTTCCGG
Source organism: Bacteroidia bacterium (assembly GCA_030432405.1). Classification (GTDB taxonomy): domain Bacteria; phylum Bacteroidota; class Bacteroidia; order Chitinophagales; family BACL12; genus WGOA01. Next base: position 463 of record JAUIHG010000393.1, read on the forward strand.
CCAGGTGGCCCACATTTCGTTCACCTGTGAAGGGTATTCCACGAAGTCGCGCGGTACCGAGGTGCCGGAGAAGTTGGGGTACTTCACGTCGCTGAACATGCCGTGCAGTGCATGGCCAAACTCATGGAACATGGTGGTCACTTCGTCAAAGGTCAGCAGCGTCGGTTTACCTTCCGGCGGCTTGGGAATGTTCTGGTGGTTGGCCACTACCGGCTTGGCATTGAGCAGATCGCTTTGGGACACGTAAGCGTTCATCCACGCACCGCCGCGTTTGGAGGGCCGGGCGTAGGGGTCGAACAGGAACAGGGCCAGGGTGTCGCCGTTCTCTTCGAACACTTCAAATACGCGCACGTCCGGGTGATACACGGGCAGGTCTTTGCGCTCTTTGAAGGTAATGCCGAACAGTTTGGTGGCGGCAAAGAACACGCCATCCTGCAGTACGGTGTCGATTTCGAAGTAAGGCTTCAGCTGGTCGCCGTCAAAGTTGTAGCGCTCGGCGCGGACTTTTTCGGTGTAGAAGCTCCAGTCCCAGGACGCCACTTCAAACTTGCCGCCTTCTTTGTTGACCATTTTTTGCAGGTCGGCCTGTTCGCGCTTGGCGTTTGCCACGGCGCGCGGCGACAGCGATCGGAGCGCTGGGGATTGGGCTGGCAACCACTGCGGCTGTCATGAAGCCGATGATGACAATGGGTCCGAACGGGCCGGCCC
>JAUIHG010000010.1 GCA_030432405.1 Bacteroidia bacterium
CGAGGGCGCCCCGATCAGGAGGATATGCCTTAGCGGATGCACAAGAGAGCAGGACAACAAGCAGGTAAACAGGACGCACGCCGGCAGGATTTGGCCCTAGGTGGAAGGAAGAGTGGATGGGACCGTGGATGGAACAAGTGGAGGCTCAAGAATACGTCGCAAACGCGCCTTGTCCATATGCCCAAAAGCCCCTGTGGCAAGCTGTCCAGGTCAGTCGCCTCGCTAAAGCATTGATTATCTATTGTTTACACGCCATTCCTTTGCGCCGGACGCAAGACGGTGTCCATGTCTTTTTGGCCCTGTCCATGCTTTGTCCATGTCCATTTCTAGGCTTTGGCCGCCAAAGGCCGGACCATTGCCCCTGTCCAACATGGACAACACACTTGTGGTGGCTTTCGTGGACCGAGCTGCAGATCGGTCTGCGACAAGTCGCCGCCAAGTCCCACAACCACAAGCCATGAATCGCATTGTTCATACCCTGTTCGTAGGGGCGGGCCTGTTTCGTTCCGCCGCCGTCATCCTCACCCTGGCCGGATTGGCCTCTTGCACCATCACCGAGCTGCCCGACCCCGAGCCGGAAGACCAGGAGATCACCTTCGAAGTCACCCTGGTCAAAATGGCCGCCCTGGAGATCAAGTCGGCCGAAGGCGAGCACCTGGAAATCTACGGGACCGTCACGGCCAGAATGATCCGGGACAACGTCACGGAAACCAATACCGTCTGGTCGGAAACCGACCCCACATCGTTCATCCAGTACGTTGGCTACACCGATGTGCCCATCAACACCAAGACCACCTTTACACTGCTGGAAAGCGAACTGGACAGCACTTCCATGGAGGTGACGGCCAACCTGTCGGATTACGACAGCGCGACCAATCCGGCGGAGTTCCTGGGGGAGGAACGCATCTCGACGCCCCTAAGCAGCATTGCCAATACCATCACCCTGCAACTGGTCCTGGACGATTCCGGCGGCCAACACATCGGGGTGACCTATTCCATTACGCGCCTGTAGCAGCGCGGCCCTGTAGCAACGCGGCAATACCGATAGCGCCTCCGGTTCATCGGCAACCGGAGGCGTTTTTCATTTCCTCTGAGCGGCACGGGATCACCCGCCCAAAACCAGCCCTTCGGACCGTACTTTGCTTGCAAAGCATGGCCATGCAAACGGTGGTTGTTTTTGGCGGAACCGGCTTCATCGGGCGCAGCCTGGCCCGGCATTTGAGCCAACATGGCATGACCCCGATTCTGGTGGCCCGGCATTCGCCGGAGGCGAACGCGGTCTTTGCCTTTCGGCCCTGGGACGCACACACCGTTGGCCCCTGGGCGGAGGTTCTGGAGGAAGCGGATACCATTGTGAATCTGGCGGGCCGCACGGTGGACTGCATCAAAACGCCGGACCACTGCGACCAGATCCTCCGCTCGCGCGTGGACGCCACCAAGGCCATCGGCAAGGCCTTGCAACAATGCAGCCGCGTGCCTAAGGTCTGGGTGCAGATGTCCACGGCCCACATCTACGGCGACCCGCCCAGCCAGCTGTGCACGGAAGATTCCACCACCGGCTACGGCCTGGCGCCCACCGTTGGCAAAGCCTGGGAAGCGGCTTTTCTGGAGGCCTTACCGGCAGAGGTACGCGGCGTTCGTTTGCGCACCAGCTTTGTGGTGGGCCGCAACGGCGGCGCTTTGAAGGCCCTCTCCCGCCTGGTCCGATTGGGTCTGGGCGGCACGGTGGGCAGCGGCACCCAGGGCATGAGCTGGATCCACGAATGGGACATGAACGAGCTCATCCGGCAGTCCATCGTGAACCATGCCTACAGCGGCGTGTACATTGCCAGTGCCCCCAATCCGGTATCCAACAAGGAGTTCATGCGCTCCCTGCGCAAGGCCCTCAACATGCCCGTTGGCCTGCCTGCTCCGGAACTGCTGACCCGCATCGGCGCCCGCCTGCTGTTCAAAACCGATCCTGAATTGGCGTTGTACGGCCGCTATGTCAAATCAGAGCGGCTGGAAAAGCAGGGCTATGCGTTCAAGTTCCCCACGCTGGACGCTGCTCTGGCGGACTTGACCGCGTGAGTTCGCCTGCCGGCGAACACTATCCCGTTCGGATAGCGCCTCCTGTACCTTGTAGAGGCCTTAGCCTACCCTTGAAATGATTGGGCTCATGCCAGAAAGCAGAACGCCTTCAGAAAAGCTCCCGAATGCATCCCACCTCCTCGAGGCAGCACTGGTGCCCATTCCCGAAGGCAGCATCAAACTGGTGGACCACCGTACGGGTGCGCATCAAACGGTACCAATAGATGGATTTTTATTGGGATCCATCCCGGTGACCCAAGCGCTGTACCATTCGGTTGTGGGGACCAATCCAAGCGCCTTTTCTGGCGAAGCGCATCCCGTGGAAATGGTCAGCTGGATGGACGCAGTACAGTTTTGCAATCGGCTTTCGGCGCGCGATGGGCTTGAACCCTATTACCGGCTGGCCGATGACCCCGATCACGTTGTTGGCATCCCCCACTGCAACGGGTACCGTTTGCCGTCGGAAGCAGAATGGCAGTTTGCCTGCCAGGAAGGCAAAGACCAGACGCGCTACGGTGCACTGGAAAAAACGGCGTGGTATAAGGACAATTCCGATGGCTCCACCCATCCAGTGGGCCAAAAGACCGCCAATGCATTTGGCCTCCACGACATGCTGGGCAACGTCTGGGAATGGTGTTCAAATGTGTACGACAACACCGTTTACGGTTCTTACCGGGTGTTCAAAGGCGGAGGTTGGGCGGATGAGGCCTGGAGCGTCATGGCGTCCACGCGACGGAAAAGCCACCCGAATTCTTTCAGGATCGACGACTTGGGCTTCCGTGTTGCGCGCAGCCTCCCGAAAAGCACACACTGAACGGTCTTTACCGCAAAGCGAAGGTTATGCCTTGCGCGCTACATAAAACCCATAGCTGAAATAATCCTTGAAGCGCGTGTAACGGGCCACTTCTTCCCGCTCGGTTTCGATTAATTGCTGCGCAGCCTCCGCGTGCCCATGCCGGTTTAAAAACGCACCGTGCCGCAGTTGCAAGGGCGTATAGTATTCAGCCGTCCAGCACCGCTCCGGCAACAAAAAATGCCCGACTGGCGCATATCCGGCCTCACGCAACTGCTGCACCTTCGCTTCTGCCGTTGCAATTTGCGGATACTCCGCCTGCCAATAGGTTTCGATTTGAGCAGGCCGCTGCTCGGTGGTCCAGGTGATCTCGCTGACGGCCAGAATCCCGCCGGGCTTGAGGTATCTGCGCCACGCGCGAATCCCTTCCTGAAAACCCATGCTGTAGATGGCCCCTTCGGACCACATCAAATCAATGGCGGCTTTTTGAAAGGGAAGCGCCGCCATATCGGCTTGCAGCGTGCTAACACGCTCCCCCAACCCGGCGGCTTCCGCACGCCGGACCAATCGTTCCAGAAACGCTGGGAAAAAGTCTACAGCGGTGATGTGGGCATCCAGCGCCCGGGCCAGAACCAGCGTGGAAGCCCCTGTGCCGCATCCGATGTCCGCTACCGCAAGGCCTTCGCCGGAAGGCGCATGTAAATGCGGGCGGGCAAGGTTCAGCGCCTGCAATGTGGTGGACACACTGCCCGGTCCTTGCCGCTGGCCGTCCACGTGCAGATCCACCAAAAGCGAAACATCCTCCAAACCGATCGATTGAATGTTTTACGACGCACATAAAGAACGCAATTCTCAAGCCCTTGCAGCCTCGACCATGGGCTGATAGGCCGATCAAATCCAGATGGGCAAAAGCGAAAGCCAGTAACGCACATAGACCACCAAGCCCATCGCCGTATCTTCAGCAGACCCGCTTCAAGGGCCTGCATTCGCCCATACACCTGCCCAACCAACCCCGCGCAACCCAGCGATGACCTTCTACCAAAAGCACCTGGAAAGGATGAAGGCAACCGTCTTTGGCAACGAAGCACAGCTGGACATGGTTTTGCGCGCCCGCAGGTACATCCACCAGCATTATCGCGAGGAACTGGATCTGGCCACTCTGGCAGAAGCGCACCGGGTATCCCGCTTTCACATGCTGCGCTTGTTCAAACGCTACCACGGCCAAACACCGGGCCAGTACCTCACGAACCACCGCATCCAACGGGCCAAAGTGCACCTCGAGGATGGGTTGGCCATAGCCGAAACCTGCTATGCAGTAGGTTTCAAAAGCCCCGGGTCTTTCAGCACCTTGTTCAAGCGCAAAACCGGCCGGTCACCACGGCAATACCAGAAAGCGCAATTTTCGAGAAGTGGGCAAGCTGTCCATTTTTGAACTTGGCCCGGCCAACCCATAACCACTTCCCATGAGAGTTACCATCATCAGCCTTCCGGTATTGGATCAGGCAAAAGCGCTGCAGTTCTACACGCAGAAACTGGGCTTCATCAAAAAAGTCGATACGCCGCTGGATGGCGGCAACCGCTGGCTGACGCTGGTGTCCAAGGAGGCTCAAGATGGCCCGGAACTGCTGTTGGAACCCGCTCCCCTTCATTTTGAACCCTCGAAGGTGTACCAGGAGGCACTGTACGCAGCCGGCATCCCCTGGACCCAGTTTGACGTGGACGATGTGCAAACCGAATACGAACGGCTCAAAGCACTGGACGTGGCCTTCAGCATGGAGCCTGCGGAAATGGGCACCGTAAAGTTTGCGGTACTCGACGACACCTGCGGCAACTACATCCAATTGGTGCAACACCTTTGATTCAACTCTGCAAAACCACCATAAAAAAAGGGTGCCCAAACGGACACCCTTTTGTTTTGCATTACACGAAACGCGAAAGAATCCCTGTTACAGCGTCCCCCGCCGCTCCTGCTCGCGCTCGATGGCTTCAAACAGGGCTTTGAAGTTGCCTTTGCCGAAGCTCTTGGCGCCTTTGCGCTGGATGATTTCGTAGAACACCGTGGGCCGGTCCTGGACGGGACGGGTGAAGATCTGCAACAGGTAGCCTTCGTCGTCGCGGTCCACGAGGATGTTGTTTTCCTTCAGCGGAGCCATGTCTTCTTCAATTTCGCCCACACGCTCCTTGAGGTCCTCGTAGTAAGTGTCCGGCACATAGAGGAATTCCACGCCGCGGCGGCGCAGCTCGGCAACGGTGGCCACGATGTCGTCGGTGGCCACGGCGATGTGCTGTACGCCGGCGCCTTTGTAGAACTCGATGTATTCCTCGATCTGGCTTTTGCGCTTGCCGTCGGCCGGTTCGTTGATCGGGAATTTGATGTAGCCGTTGCCGTTGGAGACCACCTTGCTCATCAGCGCGGTGTATTCCGTGGAGATGTCTTTGTCGTCGAAGGTCAGCAGTAGCTTGAAGCCCATGACGTCTTCGTAGAACTTGACCCAGTCGTTCATGCGGCCTAGCTCCACGTTGCCTACGCAGTGGTCCACGTATTTCAGGCCGATCGGCTTGACCTCGCCCTGCGACTCGGCGGCCTTGAAGCCCGGCAAAAAGGCGCCCTTGTAGGCTTTGCGCTCCACAAACTTGTGGATGGTCTCGCCGTAGGTCTTGATGGCGGCAATGACCACCGTACCATTGTCATCGCTGAATTCGGTGGGCTCCATGACGCTTTCCGCGCCGCGCTCGGTGGTCTCTTTCCAGCTTTTGCGGGCATTGTCCACCCACAGGGCCAGCACCTTCACGCCGTCTCCGTGTTCGGCTACATGCCGGTTGATTTCGCTTTTGGGGTCAAAGCTGGTGGTCAGCACCAGGCGGATTTTGCCCTGCTGCAGCACGTAGCTCGCGCGGTCCTTGATGCCCGTTTCCAACCCGGCATAGGCCACGAGCTTGTAGCCCCAGGCGTGCTGGTAGTAGTAGGCGGACTGCTTGGCGTTGCCGCAATAAAATTCAATGTGGTCCGTGCCGTTGATCGGCAGGAAATCCTGCACGGCGGCAGGGCTGTCCATAGTCTTGGTTTCCATGATCGGGACGTCGTGGAGGGTTTTTGTTCGGGGGAGTGGTGCGGTTGAAAAACGAAGGGCACATCCGGTTCGGGGTTGTCATTCGCCCGTATGGGCGAAAAACAAAACCGGAAAAGCGCCACGCGGCATCAGGCGGGCGCGCCGTTGGCGGCGGCCACGTCTTCTTCTTCCAGCCAGCTTTTGTAATAGTCGGGGTCTTCGATGGCGATGGCCTGCTTGGTGAGCTGCAGCGGTTTGAAGGTGTCGATCATCACGGCCAGTTCGCCGGTTTCCTTCTTGCCGATGGAGCCCTCGTAGGTGCCCGGGTGCGGTCCGTGAGGGATGCCGCCCGGGTGCAGGGTGAACATGCCATGTTCCACGTGTTTGCGGCTCATGAAATCGCCGTCCACGTAGTAGAGCACCTCATCGGAATCGATGTTGGAGTGGTTGTAGGGCGCCGGGATGGCCAGCGGGTGGTAGTCGAACAGGCGCGGCACAAAGGAGCAGACCACATAACCGGCGGCGGCGAAGGTCTGGTGCACTGGAGGCGGCTGATGGACCCGGCCGGTGATGGGCTCGAAGTCGTGGATGGACATGGCCCAGGGGTAGTGGTAGCCGTCCCAACCCACCAAGTCAAAGGGGTGGCTGGTGTAGCTGTAGGGATAGATCTGGCCCTGCTTTTTGATCAAAAAGCGGAAGTCGCCCTTTTCGTCGTGGGTCTCCAGGTTGAGCGGAACCTTGATGTCGCGCTCGCAGAAGGGCGCGTGTTCCATCAGTTGGCCGTACTTGCTCAGGTAGCGGGTCGGAAAGCGGATGGGGCTAAAGCTTTCCATGACCAGCAGGCGGTTGTCCTCGCTGTCGAACTCGATCTGGTAGATCGTGCCGCGCGGGACGATGACGTAGTCGCCGTACTCGAAGGGGACTTCGCCGTAAGGCGTCTTCAACCGGCCGCTGCCTTTGTGGATGAAGAGCATTTCATCGGCATCGGTGTTTTTGAAGAAGTAGTCGGTCATCGACTGCCGCGGGGCGGCCACCGAAATGTGGCAGTCGTTGTTGATCAACAGCGGCGTGCGCGCGTCCAGGAAATCGTCCTTGGGCGGCACGTCAAAGCCCTTGAGGCTGCGGTGCTGGAGTTGCTTGGGCGTGAAGGCCTCCGGGGCCACCGAATAGGGTTCGCCAACCTGGCGGATCTTGGTCGGTGCCTGCACGTGGTACAGCAGGGAGTAGTTGTTGTCGAAGCCCTCGGTGCTGAACAGCTCTTCGTGGTAGAGCTTGCCGTTGGGCTGACGGAATTGGGTATGGCGCTTTTTGGGCACTTGGCCCACGCGGACGTAATGCGGCATGTTCCAAATTTAAGCGCATGTGCAGACTATACGTCTGCGAAAACGATAGAGCGTATCGATCAATTTGGGGAATTGAATGCCGGACCCAGAAGCTTGAGCGGAGTCCGGACGCGGAAAAGGGCCGTCCGGCGCACTACGCGCAGACGGCCCTTGTCAATTTCCTCTGGGATGTGCAGGCAGCCCTACTTTTTGATGTTCAGTCCTTCAAAGGTGCCGGTGATGTTGATCACGTTGGGCGGCGTTTCGCTGTCCTGCAGGGTGGCTTCAAATTCGCCGTCCAGGAAATAGTCTTCGGCCAGTCCGGCCGGCAGATCCGCATACTTTTCCGAACGGATGATCTTCAAGCTGCCGCTGACAGACACGTAGCCGGTACCGGCCGTCACATTGGTAAAGGCCAGGACATCGGGACCGCTCTGGTTCAGCGGATACAGTCCGGGATCAACACCACCGGTATTGGCGCCAATGGCCAGGATCCACTCCGTGTACTTCTGGCTGTTGATGGTCATCAGATCGGCCGCAGCCACGTAAGCCCCGTTGGCGTACACATCGGTGGCCACGTTTTCCACCAGGGTGAAATCGATGTCGTGGCTTTCCGCACCGGTGACCGAAAACTGGAACTTCAGGTCCGGCAGGGTATCGGGCACATCGGGGGTGGTTTTCTTGGCGCAGGCGGAACCCAGCAACAGCAGGGCAAGGGCAGCGCCGGGCAGCGTGGCGTTAGAGAAAAGGAATTTCATGATGATCGTGGGTACGTAAAGCGATTGGTGTTCAGTGCGTGTGTGTGTGTGTGTGTGTGGGCAAACCGCTCCTGCCTGTGGGCCAGGGTGATGGGTTGCCCTACAAAGGTGGCCTTTCGCCCGCCGGGCGAACAATACCCCATATGGCGTATTTCACTGAAATACAAGCGCTTGCACCCAAGCGGCGGCTCAGATCAGCCGATCCCCGAGGGCCTTGCGGACCGCTTCAGCCCGCGAATGCACGTGCAGCTTCCGGTAGATGTTGCGGATGTGCACGCGGACCGTGTGGCCGCTGAGGAACAGCCGCTCCCCGATGGCGGCATACTGCAGGCCATCGCAGAGCAGCGCCAGGATCTCGGTCTCCCGCGCGGAAAGCGGAGACTGGGCAGCGGGCTTGAAAGACTGGGTCACGCGCCGGGCCACGGCCGGCGACATCACGCTGCCGCCATCCCGCACATCGCGCAAGGCCTGCAGCAAGCGCTCGGGCGGGGTGTCCTTGAGCAGGTAGCCGTCCGCACCTGCGCAAAGCGCGTCGAAGATGGCCTGGTCGTCCTGGCGGATGGTCAGCATGATGAGCTGAGCGTCGGGCCAGGCTGCGCGAAACTTGGGCAGGGCCTCCAGGCCGCTCATGCCCGGAAGGCCGATGTCCAGGAGAACTAGGTCCGGGGCCGGATCGGGGGCCGGAGCATCGGTTGAGCCGGGCGTGGCGGCTGCATCGGTTGACCCACCGGCCAGCGCGGTTTCGGCGTCCTCCACCGAGCGGACCTCGGCGTATTCGCCGGTACGGCGCAAGAGCAAATCCAGCAATTGCCGGATGTCCGCGTCGTCCTCGACGATCAGCAGGCGGTAGGAAGCGGCCTCAGGGGCGGTATGGGCGGAAGTGGGGTCCATAGGCGGCGGCAAGCGCGGCAAACTGGCCCTACAACGTTACAGCAGCAGCGCCGCTCCCGCTCTAATCCATATGGGGTATTCCGCGCCAGTCCGGCGGATCTGCCGCGCAGCTGGTGCGCCGGCCAGCCGCATCAGACCTGGGCCGTAAAACCGAAGCGCACGGTAGTACCGTGGCCTGGCGCACTGTCGATGCCCCAGTCCACGCCCGCCCGCCTGCAGCGGGCTTGTTGGGCCGACAGGCCGTAATGAGCGATTGGATCGTGTTGGGTGGTTTGCTCGGCCGATCCGGACCTGGCATCAGCCTGCCCGAAGGCATCAAAGCCCTTGCCGTTGTCGTGCAGCAGGACCACCCAACGGCCGGACGCATGCCCGGGTTGCGGAGGCTCCATGGTCAGTGTCAGCTGCCGGGCCTCGGCGTGTTTGACCGCATTGTGAAAGGCCTCTTTGAGGCCCTGCGTGACCGCCTTGCGCACCGGCATGGAAAGGTGCACCGCGTGCCAGGCATCCTGCAATGGCGGTGCGTCCAGCGTCAGGCCCAGCAATTCGCCTTCGCTGCGGGCAAATTGTATGAAGCGGTCGAGGGTGTCGTAAAGGCTGTCATGCCGCGGATCCAGGGCCCAGAGGAAATCCCGCATGCCCTGGCTGAGGTGGTGGCTGTGCTGTTCGATCCGGTCCAGGTAGGCGCTTACGCCGGGCAGGGCACCAGCTTCTTCGCGCGCCAGCGCGGCAAACAGATTGATCTTGGTGATGCTGCTGCCGGCTTCATCGTGAAAGTCTTCGGCGCTCTGGCGGCGGAACTGTTCCTGGCCTTCCTGGCGCGCCTGGTCCAGGGCAGCCTGATAGGCGAGTTTGCGGGTGGCCTGCCGCACCCGCCAGGTCAGCGCGGCATAAAAGAGGCCGAGCAAGAGCCCCGCATAGAGCACCCAGGCCCACCAGCGCGCCCAGGGCGGCGCCTGCACCACAAGCGGGAGTTGGAGGGCGGCTTCGGCGGGGATGCCGTCCGCATTGCTGCCCATCACCTCGAGCGTATAGCGGCCACCCGGCAGGTTGGTATAGGTGGCCGTGCGGTTGGGACCGGCATCCAGCCAATCCCGGTCGTAGCCCAGCAGGCGGTAGCGGCAGCGGTTCTTGGCCGGGTCGCTGAAATGCAGGGCTGCAAAGCGGAAACTGAGCACGTCGTCCTGCCAACCGAGCCGCAAGGTGCGCAAGCGCGAAGGCTGGGCCGGCAGTTGCAGCATGTGCTTGCCGGAGCCGGCCTGTACCTCCCGCACGGGCACCGCTTCGTTGTAAAGCAGCACATCGGTGAGCGCCAGTTTGGGCGGCACGGGGTTGGGGCGGATCGAGTCGGGGTGGAAAAGCACCGGACCGGCGGCAGTCGAAAAGGCCATGCGCCCATCCATGCATTGCAGGAAGCCGTTTTGCATGCCTTCGTCGGCCGGCAGGCCGTCCACCCGAAAGGCCGTGCGATCCACCCGGCCTGTTGCGGGATCAAAGCGCGCGAGGCCTTCGCCGGTGGCGGCCCAAAAACGTCCGTCGGCCTGTTCCAGGATGCCGTAGACCACTTCACTGGGGAAGCCTTCGGCTGCGCCGTAGCGCAAAAACCAGGGCTGGGCATGGAGCGCCTCGATCCCGGTCCAGGTCTGGGCCATATCTGGCACCAGTGCCGGCACAAAGCGGTGCAGGCCGCCGGCCGTGGCTACCCAAAGCCGGTTCTGCCGGTCTTCGTAGAGCTGCAGCACCAGGTCGTTGCTGAGGCTCAGGGGGTTTTCGGGCTGGTGCTGGAAGTAATGGAAGCGCCCGCTGGCGCGGTCGAAGAGGTTGAGCCCGCCGGTGGCCGTGCCGAGCCACAGGTTGCCGTGCCGGTCCTCGTGGACGGCAAAGACGTAGGGGTGGCTGGGGCCTTCGCCGGCCGCAGCCGGCGGCCAGGCGCGGACCGAATCCGTGCGCGGATCGAAGCGCAGCAAACCGGAACCGCCCGTACCCAGCCAGAGCATGCCGTCTCGGTCTTCGTGGATGGCGTGGATGCTGGTGCGGCTCCAGTCGAAGCCGATGCCGTCCACGGGGCGCGGCGCATCCGCACCTGGCGGGATGCGGTGCAGGCCCCCTCCCCGGCTTCCGATCCACAGGCTGCCGTCCCGGCTTTGGCACAGCGAGAGCAGGTAGGAATTGCGCCAGGCTGTTCCGGGCGCTGCACCCGGCCCACTGCGCGCGTCGGCCGGCCAATGGGTCCAGGCATCCGTGCGCGGGTTCCATGCGCTCAGCCCGCCGTAGGTGGCCATCCAGATGCGGCCATCCGGGCCTTCGGCGAGCGCGGTAACGGCGGGATCGACCGGGCCCTGCGCCGTACCGTTGTAGGCCAGGCCCTGGAAGGCGGCCCGTTCCCTGGGCAGATAGGCCACGCCGCTCTGGGTGCCGATCCAGGTGACGCCGTCGCGGGTGCGGCAGACGGCGTGCACGGTGGGGTCTGGAAGGCTGGTGGGGTCTTCGCGCGCTGCGCGGATCCAGCTGTGGTCTGGGCTGTGTTGCGGGCTGTGATCCGGCAGGGGCTTTGCCGCGGCATCCGGCGCCCCGGCAAGGCCCTCTCCGCTAGCGGACCGCAGGGACAACAGGCCCTGGTTGGTGCCGATCCAGTATCCGTCTTCCGCCTTGGGGTAGAGCGTGCGCATGATTGGCGCCTTGCCTTCCGGCACCAGTTCCCGGGCTTGGAGCACCCATCGGCTCCGCTGCCGGCCCGGTTCAATCCGCAGCATGCCGCGGCGGCACATCAGCAGTACTGCATCGCCTTCCCGGCGAAGCGCATAGCCCCCACCCAGGCGCTCGGATGCCACATCGGGGCCTTCGCCGAAAGGCGGATGCGTGTATCGGGTGATGGCACCGCTTTCCGGATCAAAACGCGCCAGGCCCCAGGTGCCGGAAAACCAGATGGCACCCTGCGGACCAATGGCCAGACTGCCGATGTAGCCCTGGTCGGTCTGGACGGCATCTTCGTCCACTGCGCCGAACACCTTCACGCTTCCGCTGGCGGGGTTCAGGCGGTTGAGGCCGTTTTGGGTGCCCAGCCACAGCAGGCCCAGGCTGTCTTCGCCTATGGCGAACACGCGGTCGCTGCTCAGGCCGCCCGAGTCCTTGCGGAACTGCTCAAAGCGGCCGCTGACCGGATCCAGGCGGTTGAGCCCACCGCCGAAGGTGGCCACCCAGATGCTCCCGTCGGCTGTTTGATGCAAGTCCCAGATGTAGCCGTTGGACAGGCTGGTGGCGTCCAGCGGATTGGCGCGGTAGACCACCGTCCCATAGCCGTCAAAGCGGTAAAGCCCGTCCTGGGTGCCGAGCCACAAAAAGCCCTGCTGGTCTTCGAGAAAACACAACACCGCCTGCCGCGGCATGCCCTGCGTGGGCTGGGGACGCTGCAGGCGGTAAGGCCCGTTTTGGCCCATGGCAGGCATTGCGGTCAACACCATCAACAGCATGCAGGCGGCATGTACCACATGCTCGCGCCAACCGATGCCCATGTCCGCCGCTCTCGACACGCCGCCAAGTTCTCCTTTTCCAGTCAAGCCGTGCGTATCGGACCGTCCCACGCATGGCCCTGCACCCATGGCTTCGGCCTTCGCAAACCGGGACCAAAAGGCCAAAAACAAGCAAATACCCGCCTATTCAATAGCAATACTATGTTAGTTGCTAGCTTCGCGCAAATTTTGCGCCATGGACTTCAACCTGCTGGTGACCAACCTGACCAATCCGACGCTGCTGTATTTTCTGTTGGGCATTGCCGCCTTCATGCTGCGCAGCGACCTGGAGATTCCGCCAACCACCACCAAATTCATCGCGCTCTACCTGCTGTTTTCCATCGGCTTCCGCGGCGGACAGGAATTGGCCCACGCGCCGCTGAGCGGCGAAATCCTGGCCGCCCTGGGCTTTGGCATGCTGCTGGCCTCCGCCATCCCGATCTATACCTTCTACATCCTCAAACGCCGGCTGAGCGTCTACGATGCTGGTGCGGTGGCCGCGGCGTATGGGTCCATTTCCGCGGTCACCTTTGTGGCGGCGGACAGTTTCCTGCAGGTCCAGAACCTGGCCATGGGCGGGCATATGGTGGCTGTCATGGCGTTGATGGAAGCACCGGCCATTGTGGTGGGGGTACTGCTCATGCGCCGGGCGGATCCTTCGCCGCCCGAAGGGCAGGCGAGCCTCAACGGCATCATCCACCACGCGCTGACCAACGGATCGGTGCTCATGATCGTGGGCAGCCTGATCATCGGCCTGATTGCAGACACCAAACAGGCGGCGGGCATTGAGCCCTTTACAACCGACATCTTCAAAGGCTTTCTGGCCATTTACCTGCTGGAAATGGGCATGACCACCGCCCGGCGTTTTGCAGCCTTCAGGCGCTACGGCCTCTTTGTGACGGCCTTCGGCATTGTGGTGCCGATGATCAACGGCGTGCTGGCGGCCGTGCTCTCCGGCTTCATCACGCCCGACCCGGCCAACCGCCTGGTCTTTGCCGTGTTGGCCGGCAGCGCCTCCTACATCGCCGTCCCGGCCGCCATGCGCATTGCCGCCCCGCGCGCCGACCCGGGCCTCTACATTCCCATGGCCCTGGGGGTGACCTTTCCCTTCAACATAGCCGTGGGCATTCCGCTGTATTGGGTGGTGGTGGGGATGAGCTGAAGCCTGATTCTGCATGCACGCGTGGCATAGGTCCAGCTGCTGGAGGGCCCAAAAAGCGAGGCCATCCATACCGGATGGCCTCACCCAAACCTGAGTAAACAAGAAAACGAGCCAGCACTGTACCCGCTGTCCGGTACCACCAACACGCATGTACCAGGACAAAAGGCACCGAACCAATCCCAGGCATCCCATCAAAAAGCTTGCGCGATCGGGATTGAAAACGGGACAGCGCCAATTCAAAAGTGATGTCCTCGAATTTAGTAGTCATACTATCACAAAATCAACCTTTACCCTAAGAAAGGCGCAAAAAAATGGGCCTGCCTCCGAAGAGATAGGCCCATTGGGGTTGATGTTGGTCCGATGGAAGGGTTCGCCCGTACGGGCGAACACAAACGGCGCAAACCTGTCCGGCAAACAAGCGGCCGCTCAGTCCTTCCACTCCGCCAGGAACACGTTGGTGTCCCGGGTGCCGCCGTTGTTGCGGTTGGAGGAGAAAAGCAGGTGCTTGCCGTCGCGGCTGAACATGGCAAAGGAGTCGAAGGCCTTGTCGAAGCTCACCTGCTCCAGGCCCGTGCCGTCGGTGTTGATCAGAAAGAGGTTGAAGGGAAAACCGCCGGTGTGGTGGTTGGAGCTGAAGATGATGCGCTTGCCATCCGGGTGCATGTAGGGCGCCCAATTGGCCCCGCCCAGATCGGTGATCTGGCGCAGTTCAGAGCCGTCCACCTTGCACATGTACAGTTCCATGGCCATCGGCTTGACCAGGCCCTGGTCGAGCAGCGCTTTGTATTCGGCAATGGCCGAGTCGGTTTTGGGCCGGGAAGCGCGGAAAATCAGGTGTTCGCCGTCCGGCGAAAAAAACGCCCCGCCATCGTAGCCCAGTCCATCGGTCACGCGGCGCACGTCCGAACCGTCCGGCTTGCAGGTGTACAGGTCGATGTCGCCGTCGCGGGTGGAAGTGAAAACCATCAGGCTGCCGTCCGGCGACATGGTGGCCTCGGCATCGTAAAAATCGTTGTCCGTCAGGCGCGTGCGGTTGCTGCCGTCGCGGTCGGCCGTGTAGAGCTCCATGGTGGAATACAGCGGCCAGACGTAGCCCATGCTGCGGTCCGGTTCGGGCGGGCAATCGGCACCCCCGTGGCGGGTGGAGGCGTAGACAATGCGTTGGTCGTCGTCCAGGAAATAGGCGCAGGTGGTGCGGCCTTCCCCACTGGATACCGCGCGCAGGTCCAGGGGCTGGGGGTTGGCCTTGTCCAGGGGGCTCCAGAAAATGCGGTCGCAGGGCAGGCCGTTGGCCTTGTCGGTTTTCTGCAGCACCACGGCATCCTCTTCGGCGGCCCAATAACATTCCGCGTTTTCCCCGCCGTTGGTCAGCATGGTGATGGCGCCAAAATGCGTTTCGCCTTCCAGGCGAAGGCCTTCTGAAGTCCCTTCATCCCCGGCTCCGTGTTCGTGCGCTGCTGCACCGTGTGCATCCCCATGGTCGGTGTGAGCGTCGTCTTCGCCGGAAGGCGTACAGGCGGAAAAAAGGGACACGCCGAGTACCAGCGCCATGCTGCAAACGGGAAAGGACAAGCGGGTAAGGGCAAGCATTGGAAGGGATTTAGGGCAGCGGAACTGCGGTGCCAAAAAAGTGCGGCAAAACTAGCCTTCCATCGGAGAAGAAAATGCCGCCGAGGGTCCCTGCCGCGGCCAAAGCGGTCCGGATGCGCATCCCTGACGTTTCCATGACAATTGCCCTCCGCACAGCGCCTTCTTGACCGATGCATGGGCACCCGCAAATCACGCCGCATGCAGGCCACGCCTACCGCCAAAATGGCCGACCTTTGTGCGCTCATGCTCCAAGGGGTTGCCATAAAAACGGGCCAATTCGGCCTGGCCATTCGCCAGATCGGCATCCTGATGCTTCTGCTGGTGCTGGGCATTGGCTGCCGCTCCGAAGGGCGCACGGATGCGGACACCCAGGGTACCGAACAGCCGTCTGCCGGCCAAGCGTCCGAAGACGCCTCGCCCCTGGTCACGCGCCTCAGCGAGCGCATTCTGGAAAACCCCAACGACCCGACCCTGTATTTCCGCCGCGGGGTGGCCTTCCGGGCCTACAACAACCAGGCGGCCCTGAGCGATTTCAAGCGGGCCTGGCAGCTGGATTCCACCAGCCCGGACCATGCGCTTGGCCTGGCCGAACAGTACTTCGAGATGAACCAGAGCAGGGCGGCCATGGGGGTGTTGAGCGGATGGCTGCAGCACAACAGCCCGGACCCGGAGGTGCTTCGGGCCTTCGCCGACATGGCGCTCTATACCCGCCAATACGACGTGGCCGTCGGTGCCCTGAACCGGCTGCTGCAAATGGACCGCTACGATGCGGAGCTCTATTACTGGAAAGCCCGCAACCAGCGCCTGAAGGGCGATACTGCCCTGGCGGTATCCAGCTACCAGACGGCTATCGAGCTGGATCCGGAACTGGAGCCCGCCTACCTGGAGCTGGGCGTCATGCTCGCCGCCTCCGGCGATGAACGCGGCCTGCGCTACCTGGAAAACGTCCTGGCCATGAACGACTCGAGCCTTGTGGCGCGCTACCAGATCGCCAAATTTCACCAGGATCAGGGGCACTTTGCCGATGCGGTGGACGGCTACGAGGCATTGGTGCGCTTGGACCCGCAAAACAGCGATGCCCTCTACAACCTGGGTACCATCTGGTACGGTGCGGATTCGCTGGAAAAAGCGCTCCGCCTGTTCGACCTCAGTGTGCGCGTGGACCCGGCCCGGGCCATGGCGCATTATGCCAAGGGCTTGACCGCCCATGCGCTCGGCCGCAAGGAAGAAGCCCTGCGCTTCACCCGCCAGGCCCTCAACCTGGACCCGGAACTGGAGCCGGCTCTGGAGCTATTCCGCCAACTGGAAGGCGCACCCTGAGCAGCGGCAGGCCCAATCCGCTACGTCCCGGCATTCAACCATCGACATCCCAAACACTCCGCAGCAGCTCAACCCGGCCATGGCAACGATCAACATCACCCTCCCCGACGGCGCCGTCCGCGAAGTCGAAGCCGGTTCCTCGGCCCTCGACGTGGCCAAAGGCATCCATCCCGGCCTGGCCAAACGCGTATTGGCCGCCGAAGTGGACGGACAGGTTCAGGACGCGTTTCGTCCGTTGGACAAGGACGTTTCCCTCAAACTGCTGACCTGGGACGACAAAGGCGGCCAGTCCACCTTCTGGCACTCCACCGCCCACCTGATGGCCGAAGCCCTCGAGGAACTTTACCCCGGTGTACGCCTGGGCATCGGCCCGCCCATTGAAACGGGCTTCTATTACGACATCGACCTGGGCGACCGCGTCCTGCGCGAAGAGGATCTGCCCAAGATCGAGGCCAAGATGAAGGAGCTGGCCAGGCAGAAAAACCGCTATACGCGCCGCGAGGTGCCCAAGGCGGAGGCCGAAGCCTACTACCAGGAAAAGGGCGACCCTTACAAGCTGGAACTGATTGCCGATTTGCCGGACGGCGAAATCACTTTCTATACGCAGGGCGGTTTCACCGACCTCTGCCGCGGTCCCCACATTCCGGACACGGGCCACATCAAGGCCTTCAAGCTGCTCAACATCGCCGGGGCCTACTGGCGCGGCGACGAAAACCGCCAGCAGCTCACCCGCATCTACGGCGTGAGCTTCCCCAAGGCCACCATGCTCGAAGAGCACCTCGAACTGCTCGAGGAGGCCAAAAAGCGGGACCACCGCCGGCTGGGTCAGGAACTCGGCCTGTTCACTTTCAGCCAGAAGGTGGGCGCCGGCCTGCCGCTGTGGCTGCCCAAAGGCACCCAGGTCCGCAACCTGCTGGAAAACTTCCTGCGCGAGGAACAGGTCAAACGCGGCTACCAACCCGTGGTCACGCCCCACATCGGCAAGAAAGAGCTCTACGTCACCTCCGGGCATTACGCCAAGTATGGCGAAGACTCCTTCCAACCCATCCACACCCCCCGCGAGGACGAGGAGTTCCTCCTCAAGCCGATGAACTGCCCGCACCACTGCGAGATCTACGCCCACTCCCCCACCTCCTACCGGGACCTGCCCGTGCGGATTGCGGAGTTCGGCACGGTCTACCGCTACGAGCAGAGCGGGGAGCTGCACGGCCTTACGCGCGTGCGCGGCTTCACCCAGGACGACGCGCACATCTTCTGCACCAAGGAGCAGGTCAAGGACGAGTTCAAGGACGTCATCGACCTCACCCTGCTCGTGCTGCGCAAACTGGGTTTTGAGGACTACACCGCCCAGGTCTCCATCCGGGACCCGGAAAACCCCGGGAAATACATCGGAGACCCTGCCCTGTGGGATCGCGCGGAGCGCGAAATCCAGGAAGCCGCCGACGAAATGGGCCTGACCACCACCGTGGTCGAGGGCGAAGCGGCCTTCTACGGTCCCAAGCTGGACTTCATGGTCAAGGACGCGCTGAAGCGTTCCTGGCAGTTGGGCACCATCCAGGTGGACTACACGCTGCCCGAGCGCTTTGAGCTGGAATACGTGGGCGCGGACAACGAAAAGCACCGTCCGGTGATGATCCACCGTGCGCCCTTCGGCTCCTTTGAGCGTTTCCTGGGCGTGCTCATCGAACACCTGGGCGGCAATTTCCCGCTCTGGCTGGCCCCCGACCAGGTGGCCATTCTGCCCATCTCCGACAAAGTGGCCGATTACGCCGCCCAAACGGCCGCGGAACTGAAGCGGCACGGTTTTCGTTGTTTTGTGGACGAACGCAACGAAAAGATCGGGCGCAAGATTCGCGACAACGAAGTGCGGAAAATACCGTATATGTTGGTTGTGGGCGAACAGGAAGCCGCTTCGGGCCAGGTTGCTGTTCGCCGGCACGGCGAAGGCGACCAGGGCAGCATGACGATGGAGGCCTTTATCCACCATCTGCAAGAAGCCCTCGATCAGGACGCCTAAGTCGGCCTCCAATCCCGATCTTCACGCCCATTCATTCACCAAGCACCCGCTCATTGCAAAGAAAAAGGAAAGGCTTCCGGCGCGCGCCGAACCCTAAATACCAGTACAAGACCAACCGGCAAATTCGCCACCAGACTGTACGCCTGGTCGGCGACAACGTTGAACCCGGCGTATACGATATCCGGGATGCGCAGCGCAAAGCCAACGAATTGGGACTTGATCTCGTGGAGATAACGGCCAAAGCCGATCCCCCGGTCTGCCAGATCGTGGACTTCAACAAGTTCCTCTACGAGAAGAAAAAGAAGCAAAAGGAGCTCAAGGCCAAACAGGTCAAGACGGTGGTCAAGGAGATCCGCTTCACACCAAACACCGACGACCACGACTTTGACTTCAAGGCCAAACACGCCGAGAAGTTTCTCGAGGACGGCAACAAGGTGAAGATCTTCGTGCAGTTCCGGGGACGGAACATCGTTTTCAAGGACCGCGGGGAAATGATCCTGCTGCGTTTTGCCCAGCGTCTGGAAGATCTGGGCGTGCCCGAGCAGATGCCCCAGCAGGAAGGCCGCCGCATGTTCATGTTCCTGGCGCCCAAAAAGACCGCCAAGGGCCGCAAGAGCAAATCGGTGGATACCAGCGATTCGCCGAATGCGCCCAAAGCGCAGGAGGCTCCCAAGGAATCGGCCAAACCCGCCGCCAGCAAGGCAGAGGCACCCGCGGAGCAACCTGCTGAAAAGCCGGCCGAGCAGAAGGAGTCGGCCGAATAGGCCGATTTCCCCCATTCTGGATGGTACAGGGCATTTTTTGCCCATAGGGCCTGGCAAATGCTGGGCGAAATCCTATCTTTGCCCACCCCAAAAGGGTCCGCTATGCCCAAGATGAAAACCAACTCGAGCGCCAAGAAGCGGTTCAAACTGACCGGCTCGGGAAAGGTCAAGCGCAACCACGCGTTTAAGCGCCACATCCTGACCAAGAAGTCCAAGAAGCGCAAGCTGCGCCTCCGCCACACCGCGCTCGTGCATCCGGCCGATGAAGCAAACGTCAAGCGCATGCTCTGCATCGCTTAAGGCACCTTGCTCCGGTCCGCATTCCGCGCTTGCAACAGCGCATTTCAGACAGCGTTTACTGAACGCGGCTCCTCTCGGGAGCCCCTACTTTCCGCAACATGCCCAGATCTGTAAACTCCGTAGCCTCCCGCCAGCGCCGCAAGAAGATCCTTAAGCAGGCCAAAGGCTATTTCGGACGCCGCAAAAACGTCTATACGGTTGCCAAGAATGCCGTGGAACGCGGCATGCAGTATTCCTACCGCGACCGCCGCAACAAAAAGCGCGAATTCCGCGCCTTGTGGATCACCCGCATTAATGCTGCTGCCCGTCAGGAAGGCATGTCCTACTCCACGTTGATGCATGGTCTGGCGCAGAAAGAGATTTCGATCAACCGCAAAGCCCTGGCCGACCTGGCCACCAACAATCCCGATGCGTTCAAAGCCATCGTGGAACAGGTCAAGGGTTGATCACGGCCTCGGATTCGTAGGGTACCTTCCACTGCTCCCCTACGACACCGCTAGAGCCTCCACTACAGCCATTGCACAAAAAGGGTTTCCGGTCATGCCGGAAGCCCTTTTTGCATTGGTGCATGGGCTCAAATCCCCTGGTGCGCTAACGGCGCCCGGGCGGCACGACCCAGACTTCCAGGATCGGGGGCTGGGCAAACCGTCCATCCGCGGCCGCCTTGCCACCGTTTGATGGTGCAGCATCCGCCTTCGTGTCCGGCCCCAGAAGCAGTTCCCACAAGGGGTATTTGCGGTCGGCCGGCATGGCATCGGCGTCGGTCTTGTGCAGCAGCAACCAACCGCCCTTGGAGGCCTTTTCGCCAGCCTTGGCGGCCATGCTGCCGTCGGCCATGGGGAATTGCCCCTGCATCCGGTAGTCTTCACCCAGCCATTCCAGCAATTGCTCGGCCAGACGCTGTGCACAGGCAGCCTGAATGGGGTTTTCCGACCCGGGGCAAAGCGGTACGCTGAAGCCCGCAGCTCCGGGAATGCCGGACACCGTGGAAGACAACAGGCTGCTGTCCAGGGGGTTGGCCTGGGGAGGTACCAGGGCACGGCGCTGTTTCGCCGCAGGCGAAAGCAATACCCAGTCCATGGCGGCATTGCTCTGCAGTGCGCGGACGTGCTGGGGCCAGGCGGTTTCCGGTGCAAAGGGCGTCAGCAGGGAAGGCGGCACGGAACCCTGCATGAAGGGTTGGTGCAGCAGGGTGATGCCGGTCAGCTGGCTGGAATCCGCACTTTGGGTGGCAATCAGGGCCAGGCCCGGCAACATGGGTGTGGTGTAAATGTGGTTGGTGCCCGAGGCGCCTGCGCCCTGGCTTTGCAACCGGGTCCAATAGCTTGGAAGGGCAAACTCGGACCAGGCGCTGTTGCAGGTATAGCCATACGGCAGTGGACCGGTGTAGCGGTAGCCTTCGGCTTCGGACCAAACGCCGCTGACCAGGGCAATCCAACCCGAGGCGGCCGCTACCGACAAGCCCTGGTCCGGGGCCACTACGGCAAAGGTTCCGCTGGCATAGCTGCCTTCGACCTTGCGCACGGCGTTGCGGTCCAGGTTCAGCACACGGCCCGCTGCATCCGGATGAAAGGTCGGCAGGCCGATCAGCTGAAACGCGGGCGGAAGGTCATCGGCCAGCAAGGCCATGGAAAACAGGGGTTGGGTACCCTTGGTAAAACTGCTGACCAGCAAACGCGCATAGGCCCTGGCGATGTGGATGACCGGGTAATCCCCCGCTGCATCCATGCCGGCTGCCTGGTCGGCCACGGCCGTCGGATCAAACAGCCAGGTTTCGTGTTGGCGACCGCCTTGTCCGCTGAGCAGCCTCAGGCGGTCCTTCGCCAGGCCATAGCGCGCCAAGGCTGCCCCGTTGGGTCGGGAGACCTTCCAGGCCATCTGTTGGTCCGCCTTTGTGGTGTTTCCGTCCGCTTCCTTGTCCGGCACAGCGTGCAGCTCGAAAGCCATGTCAAAATCGCTGTAGCGCAGGGACCAGCTGCGATCATCGGCAGCTATTTCGGCTTCTTCGGCATTCAATGGCTCCAAACGAAAACTGCCCATGGCACTGGGGCCCTCGATGAGGGCATCGTCCTGAAGCGTTGTGGCGAGCTGCCCTTTAGTGTTGTGCGGTGCTGCCGGGGCAGGCGTTTCGCCGGAGGCGAAGGCAGGTCTTCCAAGGACCAGGGCAAGGCCAAGCATCAGGCACAGGCGCACGCCCAATGCACTGGGCTGGGAAAAGCCGTGGGATGCCCGGATGTCAGGGGGTGGGGCTTGGGGAGCGGGACAGGTCATGGGTACAGGGGCTTGGTGGACGGGATGGAAAGAGGGGGCGGGTACCGATGGGCGGTATCGATTGGGCTGTAAAGGGATGGGCGATGGCCGGTTGGCTTGGGGATACGACCGGGCAGTATGTGGCCTCAGGCATGGAGGCTCAGCAAGAGGCGGCGGCCGCCGCCGCGGTTGCGGAATTCACAGAGGTAAATGCCTTGCCAGGTACCCAACAATAGTCGGCCGTCCACGATGGGCAGGGAAACCGCATGGCCAACCAGGCTTGCCTTGACGTGGGCCGGCATGTCGTCCGGGCCTTCCATGGTGTGGGTATAGGCCGGATCGTTTTCGGGCACCAGGCGGTTGAAAATGGTTTCGTAATCCACCCGTACGGATGGATCGGCATTTTCGTTCACCGTCAGGCCCGCGGAGGTATGCAGGATGTGGGCATGGAAAAGACCCTGCTCCGGCCAATCCTCCACCGCATCCATCAGGCGCTCGGTGATGAGGTGGAAACCGCGCGGAAAGGGCGGCAATTGGAGGCGGACATGGCGGACCATAGGCGGCTTTGAAGTGGGCATGCGGTCGGGTGCAAGGCCGCGCGTGCATACCAGGGCATACAATCCGGCAAATTAGCCAATTTGCTTGCGGTCCGCAGCGGCCCATAGGCCAGTCCATGGCCCGGCCTATGGGGGTGCATTCCTGCGCCTGCCAGGAGCAATGCGGGCCTCTGCTGCGGCTGTGGGGCGTATTTTTGGCCCCGGGCCATGCGGGGCAACAGCGCCCCTCGCCCGCTGCTCCGCGCGGTGTTTTGACGCCCTACCTCGATGAAGATTTCGGCTTCCATTTATGCCCGCGCCTCTGTTGGCGATGCCCGCACCCTGGAAGCCACCGTTCGCGCGCTGGACGCGCACCGCGTGGATTACCTGCACGTGGATTGCGCCGATGATCCCGCCGTTTTTGAGGACATCCGGCGCATCCGTACCTGGAGCACCACGCCGATCGATCTGCACCTGATCGCTGCCGACCCCAGGCCCTACTACCCGCTGCTGCGGGAACTGAACGTGGAGCTGGTTTCGGTACAGGCCGAAAACCTGCAACAGCCCCTCGCGCCGCCGGCCGACCTGGCCCCGCGCTTCGGTTGGGCATGTACGGCCGATACACCGATTGAGGCTTTCGCCGAATGGCAGGAGCAGTTGAACGGTGGTAAAAGCGGCCAGACAGCCTCCGGATTTGTGCTCTTCATGGCCACCACCCCCGGCAAAAGCGGGGGCCGTTTTGATGCCCGAACCTTCCGCCGCATCCGCGATTTCCGCCGCCGCTTTCCCGGCGTTCCCGTGCACGTGGACGGCGGCGTGGACGAGGAAGTCGGCTTCATCCTGCGCAACCATGGGGTGCGCGCCGCGGTGACCGGTTCTTTTATCCTGGCGCAAGACCCATCGCCCTATCCTTCGCCTGGCGGCGAATACGGAACCCGGACCGGGACTTCCGCTACCGCAGCTCAGCAGCACGGCCTCGGCGCACGGCTGGTGGCCTTGCACAAGGCCGAACCACTGGCGGATCAGGCCTATCGTGCCCAGGCCCCCGATGCCCAAGCTAGCGATGCAAAGGCCCCCGATGCCCGGGACACGGATGCCCTGGGCTCCGGAAAGCCCTCGGTCCGGACCGCCGCGCAGAGCGGATCCCGTTTCCGGGTGGCCGATTTCATGCTGCAGACCGACGAGTTGCCCCTGCTTCCCTGGCCGCAGGAAAACGCGGCAGGGACCGGTCCGCTACCCGATTTTGCCGCCCTCTTGCGCTGCATCGAAACGCATGCCCTGGGCTTTGCCCTGCTGCAAAAACCGGATGGCCGTCTGGCGGGCTTGGTATCCAACGCCGACGTGCGCCGTGCCTTGTTGCGCCACCTCGACGACCTGAACCGTGTTCAGGTGGCCGACTGCATCAACCCCCATCCTTTTTGCGCCCGTTCCGGACAAAGCGTTCCAGAACTGCTGCGGGCCGTGAAAGCCTGTCCATTTCCCGTCGCCTACTGCCCGGTCCTCGATGCCGAGGACCGTCTGGTGGGCGCCCTGCCCTTCAACAACCTCATCAAGGGAGAAGCATGATCATCCACCTGCGTCCCGATACCCCGGAAGACCAATTGCGCGCCTTTGGCGAACGCCTCGGGGCCATCCACATCCGTCAGCCCGAACGCCATGTGCTGGTCACCAGCTCCAAACGCCAGGCCCTCAACGGCGAAGCCGAGGGGGTCGAGGACTACATCCAGGAGACCTTCGCCTTTGGCGACGACCGCCAACTGGCCGCCAAGACCTATACCGGCGGCAAAATGCGCCGGGTGGCCCTGAGCGACAGCCTCGCCATCGGCGGGGATGCCATGGAAACGCTGATGATCACCGGGCCCTGCGCGGTGGAAAATGCCGCACAAATCGAAAAGGCGGCGGCCTTTCTGGCCGAACGCGGCGTGAAGGCCCTGCGCGCCGGCGCATTCAAGCCCCGCACCTCGCCCTACTCGTTCCAGGGCCTGGGTTTGGACGGCCTCAAGCTGCTTGCGCAAATGCGCGAACGCTACGGCTTTGCCATTGTCACCGAAGTCCGGGACGCCACCCATGTGGATGCGGTCATAGAATACGCCGATGTGGTGCAGATCGGCACCAAGGCCATGTACGACCAGGGCGTGCTGCGCCGCTGCGGCAAGGCCAACAAGGCCGTGCTCATCAAGCGCGGCTTTGGCAGCACGCTGCAGGAATGCGTGCAAGCCGCCGAATTTGTGCTTTCGGGCGGCAATGCCAACGTGGTGCTCTGCGAACGGGGCATCCGCACCTTTGAAGACAAAACCCGCTTTACGCTCGACCTATGCGGCGTGGCCTGGCTCAAGGAATACACCAACCTGCCGGTGGTCGTGGACCCTAGCCACGCCATGGGCTACCGTTACGGCGTGCCCGACCTTACCCGCGCAGCCGTGGCCATGGGCGTGGACGGGTTGTTGATCGAAACCCATCCCACACCAGACCAGGCCTGGAGCGATGCCGCCCAGCAATTGGATTTTGACGGCTTTGCCGCCTTGCAGGACAGCGTGCAGGCTGTGGCTTCGGCCGTAGGCCGGACCATGATTTAGGCCACACAGCCAGGTTCAGGACCGATCGTTCCATTACCTTGGATTTAGATTGGCTGTTTTTGACCCAGCGTTCCAGACCGACCGTTCCAGACTGCCCGTTCCAATATGCACACCCCTCCTCGCCCCATCCGCCTGTTGGTCTTTGATGTGGACGGCACCCTGACCGACTCGGGCATGTACCTCTCCGAATCCGGCGAGGAATTCAAGCGCTTCCACACCCGCGATGGCATGGCCATGAAGCGCCTGGCCCGACGGGATGTGGCTGTGGGCTTGCTCAGTTCCGGCATGGGCAAGGTCATGGTGCAGCGCCGCGCGGAAATGCTCGGCCTGCCTTACTGCCATGTGGGCGATGTGCCCAAACTGCCCATTCTGGACCGTTGGCGGCAGGAATTGGAGCTGGACTGGGAAGAGGTGGCCTATGTTGGCGACGACGTCAATGACCTGGAATGCATCGCCACAGTGGGCTTTTCGGCCTGTCCGGCCGATGCGGTGCCTCGCGTCCGCGAAGCCGTGGACGTAGTGTTGGAACGCGTTGGTGGAGACGCGGCAGGCCGAGAATTCATCGACCGCTTCATCGGGGATTGCGCGGACTGGTAAGCCCTGGGTGGCCAGGCTGCAGGGCCATCGACAGCAGCTGCCCTTTCGCGCTCAGGTGGTATACACCGAATTGAACAGCACGTAGTCCGTGGTCAGGTCCGCTCCCCATGCAGTGGCTGCAGCATCCCCTTCGTGCACGTCCATGCAGACGGAGACAAAGGATTCCCGCAACAGCTTTTTGAGGTAGTTGCGGTCAAAACTGTCCGGACTGCCTCCGCTCAATACGCGGACCATGTCCTTTTCCCCGCCCAGTTCCAGGTCCACCTTGGTGTAGTCAAAGGGCACCCCGGCATTGCCGGCCGCACAGAGGATCCGGCCCCAGTTGGGGTCGCGCCCGAACATGGCGGCCTTGACCAGGGTCGAGGAACTGATGGCGCGTGCCAGACGGCGTGCCGTCTCCACATCTTTGGCGCCTTTGACGCGGTACTCCACAAACTTGCTGGCGCCTTCGCCGTCGGAGACGATGAGTTTGGCCAGATGGGTGAGCATCAAATCGAGCTGTGTGCGGAAGGTGTCGTAGCCGGGATCGCTTTCGCTGGTCAGGGGCTCGTTGCCCGCCATGCCGTTCGCCAGAATGGCGACCATATCGTTGGTGGACGAATCCCCGTCCACGGTGATCATGTTGAAGGTCTGGGCCACGCTTTCGCGCAGGGTGCGGTCCAGCAGCGTGGGCTCGATGGCTACGTCGGTAACCACAAAGGAGAGCATGGTGGCCATGTTGGGATGGATCATGCCCGAGCCCTTGGCAATACCGGCCATGTTGACCTCAAAGCCGTCCAATTCAAATTCGGCAAAGCCCTCTTTGGCAAAGGTGTCGGTGGTCAGAATGGCGTTGGCCGCAAAGGAGCCAGCGCTGGAACGGCGGCTGAGTTTGCTCACCGTTTCCCTGATGCCAGCCAGGATGTCTTCGGTGGGAAAGGGTTCACCGATCAGGCCGGTGGAGGCCACCAAAACCAGCTCCGGATCGATGTCCAGGGATTCGCCCAGGGTCTTGGCCATGGCCTCGGCCCCTTTGGCGCCTTCCGGCCCGGTGCAGGCATTGGCGTTGCCGGCATTGATCACAATGCTCTGTGCCCGTCCATTGGCCACGTGGCGGCGGGAGACCTTCACGGGTTCAGCCACCACTTCATTTTGCGTGAACACGGCTGCCGCGGCCGCGGGCACTTCGGAGTGGATGATGGCCAGGTCGCGGCGCATGGATTTCACGCCCGTATGGGCCCCCCAGCAGGAGATGCCCCGCACGTTGGTGAGGTTTTTGACCATAGTTTGCGGGGGCCCGTCGGGCACGTTGGTGGCGGCCCCGTTGGACGAAGTTTTGGAAGGCGAAGGGGATGCGGTGGGGGTATCGGAACTGCTCATAAGGAGAGGGAAGCTACGTAAACAGGTATTGGATGGGGTTTAGGCTGAGTGCAGGACAGTGGTGCATGAGAGGCCGCTTAGGGCGCTAGCGGCACCAGGCGCAGGCCCTCGGTTTCCGGGAAGTCCAGCATGAGGTTCATGTTCTGCACGGCCTGCCCGGCCGCGCCTTTGACCAGGTTGTCGATGGCCGAAAGCACCAGCACCATGCCGGTTCGCGCATCGTACACGGGCATGATGTCCACGTGGTTGGAAGCCCGCACATCTTTAAGGGATGGTGCCTGCTGCCGCAGGCGAACAAAAGGCTCATCGCCGTAGGCGTCCCGGTACAGGGCCTCAAGGGATTCGGCCGAAAGGCCGGCATCCGCCCTGGGCCGGGCATAGACCGTGGAGAGGATGCCGCGGTCCACCGGCAACAGGTGCGGTGTGAACTGCACGTGCAGGGGCTGCCCGCCCGCCTTTTTGCTGGCCAGGGCGAGTTGCTCCTCGATTTCGGCGGTATGCCGGTGTCCGGCCACGCCATAGGCGCGGAAATTGTCCGCCACGTTGGCGTAGTGCGTGGTGGGCTTTGGCTTGACGCCCGCACCGGTGACCCCGCTTTTGGCGTCGGCCACCAGGGGCCCTTCCACCAGACCGGCTTCCACCAATGGGGCAAGGGCAAGGATCGTGGCGGTTGGATAACAGCCCGGATTGGCAACCAGTTTGGCGCTGCGGATGGCCTTGCGGTGCCGCTCGGGCAGGCCATATGCCGCGCCTTTGAAGCCTTCCGGGTCACGGTGCTCCACACCATACCATTGGGCATAGGGCTCGGGACCGGACAGCCGGTAATCCGCAGATAGGTCTACGATCGGAATACCCTCCGGGCGAAAACGCGCCACCGCATCCATGCTTACCGTATGCGGCAGGGCCAGGAAAATGAGGTCCGGCTTCAGGGCCGGAACATCCTCCATGCGTTTGAGGGGCATGTCCACCAGACCGCCAAAAGCGGGATGCACGTCACTGAATGGAACGCCGGCGCGGCTTTCCGAGGTAATGGCCACGATGTCCACGCGGGGATGGCCGATCAACAGGCGGACCAGTTCGGAGCCGGTATAACCGGTTGCGCCGACGATGGCGATGCGGGCACGGGATGGGGATGATGGCATAAAATGGAGGGGGATGGGAAAAGGGTGGTAGCGGAAGCCGGTAAATGGCGGTGCGGTGCAAGGGAGCGGCACCATCGGTCAGGCGGCGCAAAAGCCCGAAAGCATGGGATGCCATCAGGCTTCGCCGGAGGCGGCAGCAGCAGAAGCTTTCACCGGCTCGGTGGCCGGTTCAAGGGCCTCCAGGGCGTCGGCCAGAGCCTCAACGATGGCTTCCAAATCGGCATAGGGAATATTGAGCGCCGGGACAAAACGCAGCACATTGCCGGCCGTGGAATTGGCCAGTACGCCGCGCTCCAGCATGGCGGCGGCCAGGGGCTTGGTGTTGAACCCGCAGACCAGGCCCAGCATCAGTCCTTTTCCGCGGATGCGCTGGATGCCGGGATGGCCGATCTTTTCGATGCGGCGGCGCAACCAACGGCCCTTCTCATGCGCTTCACGGCAGAGGTCTTCCTCTTCGATCACGTCCAGCACCGTCAAGGCTGCCGCGCAGGCCATGGGATTGCCGCCAAAGGTGCTGCCGTGGTCGCCGGGCACGATGGCCTTGGCCACGGATTCGCGCGCCAGCGCAGCCCCGACGGGAAAACCGCCACCTAGGCCTTTGGCCAGGGCCATGAGGTCGGGCTGCACATCGTAGCGGTCCTTGGCAAACCAGGCGCCGGTGCGGCCCACGCCGGTCTGGACTTCGTCAAAAATGAGCACGATGCCTTCCTTCTGGCAGAGCTCGGCGGCCGCTCGGAGGTAACAGGGCCGTGCCGGCCGAACACCGCCTTCGCCCTGGATCGGCTCGAGGATCAGCGCGCCCACATCGTCGGTGATGGCCGCGCGCAGGGCCTCCAGGTCGTTGAAAGCCACCTGGCGGAAACCCTCTGGTATGGGTTCAAAACCTTGCGCATAAGCGGGTTTGCCCATGGCCAGGGTGGCCATCGTCCGGCCGTGGAAACTGCCTTCGGCGAACAGCACCGTGCCGCCACGGCCGCGCGCGTGGGCGGCCTTCCGCGCAATTTTGATGCAAGCCTCAACGGATTCCGCACCGGAATTGGTCAGGAATACCCGGTCCATGCCCGACAGCGCAACAAGGCGCTCGGAAAGCTGGAGCTGTGGTTCGGTCAGCACAAAATTGGACACGTGCATCAGGCTTTTGGCCTGAGCGGTGAGCGCATCCACGAGGCGCGGGTGGCTGTGGCCCAACGCATTGACCGCAATGCCGGCCAGCGCATCGATGTATTCGTTGCCTTCGGCATCCACAAATCGGGAGCCCTGGCCGCTGACGGCGGTGACGGGATAGCGGTTGAAGGAGCGCAGGTAGACGCGCTGGTCGCGTTCGGAATAGGTTTGGTTCAGGGACATAACAGAAGTGGGTGGCCAAATGGGTTCGGTGCTGGGGCGGATGCGTGGCTCAGGGCGTGACCAGGGTGCCGGGGGCCGCATCGCTGAAGATGCGGGCCAGTTCCACGGGTTTGGTGCCGTTGGCGATGCGCGCTTTTCGGGCGCCGCCCTGCAGGGCGATGCGGCAGGCGTCCAGTTTGGGGAGCATACCGCCGGAGATGACGCCTTCGCGCGTGAGCGCATCCACGTCTCCGAGGGGCAGGCGCGCCATGGTGGATTCGGGGTCCTCCGGATCGGCGCGCAGTCCATCCACGTCGGTCAACAGTACCAGGCTTTGCGCGTTCAGGGCGGCGGCCAGATGGCCGGCAAACACGTCGGCATTGACGTTGTAGCCCTGCCCCTGCGCATCGCAGGCCAGGCAGGCAACGACCGGCATGAAACCCGCATCAAGCAATGCGTGCAACAGGCCGGGTTGGACCTTTTCTACTTCACCAACTCGGCCGAGATCCACACGGACTTCCTTGCCCATGGGGTCGCGGTAGCGGTGCTGTTTGGGACGGACGCGCACCATTTCACCATCACAGCCGGTAAGGCCGACGGCGGCATGGCCGAGCGCTTGCAGGCGGCGGACCAAAACGGCATTTACATCCAGGCGCAAAGCCCGCTCCACGCTGGCAAAGGCCTCCGGTGGCGTGATGCGGTGGCCATCGGAAAACCGGCTTTTGTGGCCATCGGCTTCCATGGCCTTGCCGATGAAAGGCCCGCCGCCGTGCACCAGCACCACGCGGTAGCCGGAAAGGCTCCAGGAAGCCACGGTCCGCAGGACGCCGTCGCGCAGCTCGGGTTCGGTCATGGCATTGCCGCCGTATTTGATCAACAGGATCGGCGCCGCACTCGGGTTGGTGGATCGGGCCTTGGCCGGATCGGGATGGGCGTTTTTGCCTTGATTTCCCTTTTCAGGGCTTGCAGGACTGTTTTCAGCGGGTTGTTTGGACGTGGAATGGGGGGCTTGAGGCATGGCCGATAAGATAAGGGGTGCATGACGCCCTCCCTGGACCAGCCGGAACTGCCGGGAGTCGGATCGGTTCCGGCATGCCTTCGCCCGTCAAGGGCGTATTTTTGCGGGGTTTCCCGCAGGCTTGGCGCGCTGAACCACCCCTCCCGCGCCATGGAACGCCCGCTCATTCTTCCGCCTTCCGATCCATGGCATCCCCTTCCTCCTCACGCAACGAGTCCGAACCGTCCGCGGTGGGCCAAAACGGGCAAGCCACGGCTTCCGAGGAGTCCGCCAAAAAGCGGCTGGACCTGGATTCGCTGGCCACCATGCGCAAGGTCTGGGGCTTCATGAAGCCCTATCGTGGCTGGTTCTGGTTGGGCATGGGCGCCCTGGTGCTCAGCACGTTGACCGTTTTGGTGGTGCCGCAGTTGGCCGGCGACCTGATCAATGTGGCTACCGGAGCCGACCCACTCATTCCCGGCGACATCGGCACCCTGGGCTGGATTTTTGTGGTCATCCTCGTGGCCCAGGCCAGCCTGAGCTTCCTTCGGATCTACACCTTTGCTCAGGTCAGCGAACGCAGCCTGTCGGACATCCGCCGTGCGCTGTACAACCGGATGCTCGGCCTGCCCCTGCCCTTCTACGAGAAGCGCCGGGTCGGCGAACTCACCAGCCGGATTACCAACGACGTCACCGAACTGCAGGATTTGATTGCCAATACACTGGCCGAATTCCTGCGCCAGATCGCCACCCTGGTTCTGGGCATCGCTGCACTGTTCATCAAGTCGCCCAAGCTCACGGGCCTGATGCTGCTCATCGTGCCCGTGGCCGCCATCCTGGCCATGACCTTCGGGCGCTTCATCCGTCGCCTGGCCCGCGAGCGGCAGGATGCCCTGGCCGACAGCAATGTGGTGGTCGAAGAGACCCTGCAGAACATCCAGACGGTTAAAAGCTTCACCAACGAGCACCACGAAGCCCGGCGTTACGGCGGCTTTCAGGACACGGTGGTCCGCCTGGCCATCACCGCTGCCCGCTACCGCGCCGCCTTTGTGAGCTTCATCATCCTGGCTTTCCTCGGCGGCCTGGGCTTCATCATGTGGTATGGATCCACACTGATCGCCAGCGGCGAGATGGCCGCCGGCGACCTGGTGTCCTTCATCATCTACACCGCCTTCATCGGCGGGTCGATCAGCGGCATGGTGGAGCTCTACGGAAAGGTCTTGCGCTCGGTCGGTGCCTCGGACCGCATTTTTGAAATGCTGGACGAAGCAGCGGAAGTGGAGCTTTTGTCCACCAACGCCAAGGCCGCTTCCGGGAGTGCCGCAAAGGCTACGCAAAATGGTTTCGCCTCCGGCGAACCCAACGCGCTCCCGACACCAGCGCCCTTGAGCGGGGCGGTTCGCCTGCAAGGCGTGCGCTTCTCCTACCCTACCCGCCCCGACGTGGTGGTGCTCGACGGCGTGGACCTGGGCATTGCCCCGGGCGAAAAAATCGCCCTTGCCGGACCTTCGGGTGCCGGCAAAAGCACCATCGCCCAGCTGTTGCTCGGCTACTACGATTTGCAGGAAGGCAGGCTGCTCTACGACGACAAACCCAGCGAGCATTGGGGCCTGCGGGCGCTGCGTCAACGCATCGCCGTGGTGCCGCAGGAGGTCTTGCTGTTCGGCGGCAGCATCCGCGAAAACATCGCCTACGGCAAACCCGAGGCCACGGATGCTGAAGTGGAACAGGCCGCCCGTCAGGCGAATGCCCTGGACTTCATCCGGCAATTCCCCGAAGGCCTGGACACCGTGGTGGGCGAGCGGGGCATCAAGCTTTCCGGCGGACAGCGGCAGCGCATCGCCATTGCGCGGGCCATTTTGAAAGACCCCGCCATTTTGATTTTGGACGAAGCCACTTCCAGCCTGGATGCCGAATCGGAACGCCTGGTCCAGGATGTCCTGGAAAAGCTCATGGCCAACCGGACAACCCTCATCATTGCCCACCGGCTGAGCACCATCCGCAACGTGGACCGCATCCACGTGCTGCAGGACGGCAAGATTGCCGAGACGGGCAGCTACACCGAATTGGCCGCCCGGGAAGGCGGACTGTTCCAGCATCTGCTCAAACTGCAATTCGACCAGCCGCTCGACCAGCCCCGGCGGGTGGAAGCCTGACACCGAGCCATCGCTGCCCTTGGCGCATGCTCGTGCAGAAGGGTTTTAGACCATTTGGTCCAAAAAAGCCTCCACCTGCTCATAAAAGGCATCCGGTTGCTCGGCATGGAGCCAATGGCCGGCATCGGGCACGGTCTCCAACCTGGCCTGCGGAAAGCGTTCATGGATGGCGGGCCAATCCGCATCCTCCACATAACGGGAATTGCCGCCCCGGATGAAGAGCGTGGGGCCATCAAAGCTTTCTGAACCCGTCAGGCCCTCCAGGATGCGGGGATAGTGTTTGACAATCTCCGGCAGGTTCATCTTCCAACGGTAGCCCTCCTTGGCGTCCCGGGTCAGGTTCTTGAGCAGGAACAGGCGGATGCCCTGATCGCGGATGGATTCGGACAATTGGCGTTCGGCATCCTGCCGGCTTTCCAATTCCGAAGGGTCCAGGCTTTGCAAAGCAGCCAGGATCAGATCATGGCCGGGGGGATAGGCCTTGGGCGCCATGTCGGCCACCACAAGGCTTTCCAACTTCTCCGGATGGTCCAGGGCAAAGCGCATAGCGGTTTTTCCGCCCATGCTGTGGCCCAATACACTGGCCTGCCGGATGCCCTGCGCTTCAAAAAAGGCCGCCAAGTCTTCGGCCATGGCCGGATAGTCCAGCCCCGATACATGCGGGGATTTCCCGTGGTTGCGCTGGTCCACCAAATACACCGTGCGCCTTTCGGCGAAGCGCTTGCCCAGGGTCTGCCAATTGTCCAATGACCCGAAAAGCCCATGCAGGATCACCAGGGCCGGGCCCTGACCAAATGTTTTGAAATTCAAATCCATAAGCGCAGAAATCGAGCAGGAAAACAAAACCAACGCAGCACGAGGCCATGCGTGGGCCTCAGCGCATTTTGGAACGCTTCATCAAATACGGCAGCAGCACCTGGCGGAAGGGTTGGGCCGCATCGGCTTCCACATAGTCAATCCGGTATTGGCCGCAGCGCAGTTCCAGTTCCTTTCGGAAGGCCTGCATCCGCTCCACGTAGCGCGCGCGCACTTCGTTGCCGCGCAACTTGATCTGCTCTCCGCTTTCCAGATCGATGAAGCGGTAGGGCCGGTTGTCGAACTGGAATTCCAGTTCCAGCTCCTTGTCCGTGACGTGGAAAAACACCACTTCGTGCTTGGCGTGGCGCAAGTGTTGCAAAGCGGAAAACAGCGCGCCCGGATCTTCAATCCGGTCGAACAAATCCGAAAAAATCACCACCAGGCTGCGGCGGGGAATCGAGTCGGCGATCTGGTGCAGGCTGTCCGCGGCCCGTGTCTGGCGTTCCCTGGTGCCGGCTTGCAGGTAGGCGTCGAGGTGCCCAAGCAAAAGACGCTGGTGCACGCCGCTCGAACGTGCACGGGTATGCACTTCGAGGGCTTCACCAAAAATCGAAAGCCCGGCGGCATCGCGCTGCTTGCGCATCAGGTGCATCAGGGCGGCAGCTCCTACGGCGGAGAATCGGGCCTTGTTGACCCCGCCCCGTTGCTTGAGCACATCGCCCTCGGGAAAAAACATGCTGCTGGAAGCGTCAAGCACCAATTGACAGCGGAGGTTGGTTTCCTCCTCGTAGCGCTTGGTGTATAGGCGCTCGGTGCGCGCAAAAACCTTCCAATCCACGTGCCGCAAAGGCTGGCCGGGATTGTAAAGCCGGTGTTCGGCAAACTCCACCGAAAAACCGTGGAAAGGGCTTTTGTGCAGACCGATCAAAAAGCCCTCCACCACCTGCTTGGCCAACAGCTCGAGGTTCTCAATCTGGCGGTAATCGCGCAGGCTCAGCAGACCTTCGCCGGAGGCGGAAGCCGCATCAGCGGGAGGCTTGAAGGTGTCCGATGGAGTGGCCAAAGGGAAAGGAGGCTAAGGAGTTGCCGGATTGTGGAGCGGCAAGGCTCCAAAAACGCGGCGGAGCCGCGGCGTAAAAACCGCTGGACTCCGCCGGTAGGAGAACGCAAACGTTGCTCCGTAGGAGCAATGCGCGGTATGCACCATCAGGCCCGATGGAAAACACCGGAAGGCCGTCGGCGCCATAGGCTTACATGTGCGCCTTGAGTTTTTGTTCAAGCACGGCTTTGGGTGCAGCACCAACGTGCTTGTCGACCACTTCGCCGTTTTTGACAAACAGGATGGTCGGGATGTTCATCACGCGGTACTTCTGCGTGATTTCGGGATTGTGGTCCACGTTGACTTTGCCGATGTTGGCCTTTTCGCCGTATTCGGTGGCCAGCTCGTCCACGATGGGACCGACCATGCGGCAAGGGCCGCACCATTCGGCCCAAAAGTCAATCATGGATACTTTATCGCTGTCCAGCACTTCATTCTGGAACGTGGCGTCTTGGAATTCTTTGGCCATGGTTGGGTGTATGATGGGGGGCGCCGGAAAAAGCGCTCAATTGGGTGATCAGGTATAGAACAGCAAAGGTACGATTTGGGTTCCCTGGTTGGGACGCTCATGGGACCTACTGCAGGGAGAAGCTCAACTTGAGGTCCTGCTCCAGGCGTTCGACCATGCGGTTGCTGCCGTCCACGCGGAATCGGCGGCTTTGCAGATCCACCGAATAGCGGTCCACGTCGTCCATCAGGCACACCTTGAGGGTGAACTTGCCCGGGTGGTCCACACAGACCTGCTCAAGGCCTTCCAGCAACTCGGGGGTAATGCCGGAGAGCGGCACTTGTACGGTAAAGCGCTTGGCCTTTTCCTCGCGCACGTTTTCCAGCAGCATCATGCTGGAGACCTTGAACTCCAGCTCCTCCGCGTTGCGGAAGCGCGGTTGGTAGCTGCCCTGCAGAAACAGGGGCGTACCGTCCAGATCGATGAAGTGCTTGAATTTCAGGTAGTCTTCGCCGAACAAGGCGAATTCCAATTCCCCGCTGAAGTCCTCCAGGTGCACAATGGCAAAACGGGTACCGCGTTTGGTGGTGCGGTGCTGTGCGGTGGCCACCATGCCGCCCAGGTGCAGTTGGCGCCCGGTGCCCTTGTATTTGGGCACCTCGGCCAGCGTGCAGCTGGTGAAGGTGTCCATCTCCAGGCGGTAATCGTCCAGGGGGTGGCCCGACAAATAAATGCCGGTCACTTCCTTTTCCATGCGCAGCTTGACCGGCAGGGTGAAGGGCTCCACCTCCGGAATGTCGGGATCGGCGGTTTCCACCGCATCGTCCAGGGCCCCAAAAAGGCTGTTCTGGTTGGCCGCCAGGCTCTGCTGGTAGGCCTGACCGTGTTTGACGGCCCGCTCCACCAAATGGGGCTGGCCTTCGGCCGAAGGCTGGATGTACACGGCCCGGTCCAGTTCAAAACGGTCAAAAGCCCCGGACTGGGCCAGGGCCTCCAGGCATTTCTTGTTCACCGCACGCAGGTTGACCCGGCGCGTGAGGTCGAAGAGGCTGGCAAAGTGTCCGCTTTCGGCGCGGTTTTCCAGCAGCTGCTCCACGGCGGAACCGCCCACACCCTTGATGGCCGACAGCGCAAAACGGATGGCCCCTTCGGGGTTGACGGTGAAGTTCAGGTCGCTTTCGTTCACATCCGGGCCCAGCAGGGCCACGCCCAATTGCTGGCATTCCCGGAGGAAGAAATTGATCTGCTTGATGTCGTTTTTGTTGTTGGTCAACACAGCGGCCATGTATTCGGCCGGGTAGTGCGCCTTGAGCCAGGCCGTCTGATAGGCCAGCACGGAGTAGGCCGCCGAGTGCGAGCGGTTGAAGCCGTACTTGGCAAACTGGGCCATGATGTCGAAGATCTCCGTGGCCTTCTTTTCCTCGATGCCCTTTTCCCTGGCCCCGTCGATGAAGATCAGCTTCTGCTGCTCCATGACGTCCATCTTCTTTTTGCCCATTGCACGCCGCAGGATGTCGGCGGAGCCGAGGCTGAAACCGCCGATGATCTGGGCACACTGCATGATCTGCTCCTGGTAGACCATGATCCCGTAGGTGGGCTTGAGCAGCTCTTCGAGCAAGGGGTGCGGGTATTCGACCGGCTTGCGCCCATGCTTGCGGTCCACGAACAGCGGAATGAAGTCCATCGGCCCGGGCCGGTAGAGCGCGTTCATGGCAATCAAGTCCTCGATGTTGGTGGGCTTGAGCTCCTTGAGGTAGCGCTGCATCCCGGAGGATTCAAACTGGAAGATGCCGATGGTGCGGCCCTCCTGAAACAACGCGTAAGTCTTGGCGTCGTCCAGCGGAATGGCCTCCGCATCGATGTCGATGCCGTGCCGCTTTTTGATGTTGTTGCAGGCCTCCTGGATGATGGACAGGGTCTTG
>JAUIHG010000204.1 GCA_030432405.1 Bacteroidia bacterium
GAAATCAGGGTGCTTTCCAATTGCGCATTCTGGGGATGGGGATACCAGTTGGATCCACCGTTGTCGGTCATGAAAAGTCCCCCGGAGACCGAACCTGCATAGAGCCGGTTGGGTTTGGACGGATCAATGGCCAAAGCGCGGGTACGCCCCCCGATGTTGGTAGGACCGAGGAGTTCCCATTCCAGGCCGAGGCTGCGGTTGGTCGCAGCGTCCTGACGTGCGGCACGAACCTGTTGAATGCCCGCGACCACCTCCTTGTATTCGAGCTTGCCGGTGGCGGGATTGGCCCGCTGTTCAAACAGCCAATCTTTGTAGGCTTCAACCGATTGTTCACGGCCTTCATGTGCTGCTTCCAGGGTTTCGTAATCAACCTGGTAGTTGACCGTCGGCGCGTCGTCGCGCCGCAGGAACATCATGGTGCCGACCAAGCCGACAACCACCAGCGCGGAAATGGGGATAAGGGTACGTTTCATGAGCCGTCAAACGAGGTTTGTGGAGCGTCAAAGAAAGCAAAGATGCACGAGATGTTAAGACCTGTTAAGGCATGAACGCCAGTGGCGAAGCACATCTTTACCCGGTCCTGACGAAGCCCTTCTGCACGCCGTCTACCAGACCAGGACTGCGCATCCTGAATCGAACACCGATTCACCCATACATTTTACTCCAAACAAGGCATTCGCCGGTAAGGCGAACGCGGGATTTGACCGGAAAATGACGGCAAGGTCCCAGGCACGTGGAAGCAAGGACAGCCCAATGCATTCGCACCGGCGCACAGCCCGCCAAAGCGCTGAAAATCAGGCCTACAGGTGCCGTTCGGCGTGGTAGGAGCTGCGCACCAGGGGGCTGGACTCGACGATGTCAAAGCCCTTGGCCATGCCGATCTCATGGTACAGCGCAAAAGTGTCCGGGTGGACGAACTCCGCGACGTCCAGGTGCATCTTGGTCGGTTGCAGGTATTGGCCGATGGTCAACACATTGCAGCCGTGCTCGACGAGGTCGTCCATGACCTGCTCAACGTCCTCACGGGTTTCCCCCAGGCCGACCATGATGCCGGACTTGGTGCGCTTGCCGTAATCCTTGGTGCGTCTAATCTGCTCCAGGCTACGGGCGTACTTGGCCTGTGGACGCACCAGGCGGTACAGCCGTTCGACGGTTTCCATGTTGTGGGAGACCACCTCCTGCCCTGCCGAAATCATGACCGTCAGGGCATCCCATGTGCCACGCACATCCGGAATGAGTGTTTCAATGGTCACCTGAGGCGTGCGTTCCTTGATGGCGCGCACGGTGGCGTGCCAGATGCCTGCACCGCGGTCCTTGAGCTCGTCGCGGTTTACCGAGGTGAGGACGGCGTGTTTGACACCCATCAGGTCGATGGCCTCGGCCACACGGCGGGGCTCGTCCTCGTCCAGTTCATTGGGCCGCCCGGTGGCCACGGCGCAAAAACTGCAGCTTCGGGTGCAGACGTTGCCCAGGATCATAAAGGTGGCTGTTCCCGCTCCCCAGCATTCGCCCATATTGGGGCAATTCCCGCTCTCGCAGATGGTGTGCAGCTGGTATTCGTCCACCAGGCTGCGGACCTTCTTGTAGTTCTCCCCGATGGGCAGCTTGACGCGCAGCCAGTCGGGCTTGGGCGTGCGGCCGGAGCCCTTGCGGGCGGGTTTTTCGCCGGCAGGCGAAACGCTTCCCGCAGCGCCGGAGCCACTGCACGGCGGTGCTGCAAGGGGCTTGTTTTGCCTTGAGGATGAGGAACTTGTGTCGGGAGCCATAGGTGCCCCCTCGTAGCTGGGAGGAGTTTTCATGCGTCGGGGGATATGGCGCTTCGCGCGGGGCGCGGGATCACCATTTTTTGCCCAACTGCAAACTTAGGTACAAGTACACGAACTGGAACTTGTTCCGCTCGTTGACCATGATCGGTGCACGTTCAAAAAACACGTCCGCGCCGATGCCCGCCTCGATGCTCTTGATGAATTCCGAATAGTTGGCCCAATCGAAGTTCAGGCCCACCTTGCCGAAGGCACCGGCCGTGGGCCGGATTTCGCCCAACCCAAAACTGAATCCCGCCGCGCCATAGATGCTCGAAGGGGTCAGGAAACGGGTTTCGTTTTCTTCGGTGTAGCGGATCTCCTCGATGACCACCTGTTGGTCGTTGATCTGGCGGTAGGCCCGCAGGTAATACGGTTTGAGCAGGCCAAGGCTGGGACCTGCCGTCCAGGTCACGTTGACCTCCACGCCGCTCTTTTTGGCCTTGTCGCCAAGCACGTAGCGTTGTCCGTAGCCGAAGTGCAGCGCGTAGAGGTTGTTTTGCTTGCCGTAGACAAAGGCCCGAGGCGCTTCGATGCCCGGAGAAAAGAATCCCGGATCGTTGCTCATTTTCACCTGCTTGGGGTGCTTGAGCTCCATGAACTCAAACTGGAAAACGCGCTTGCGCGAACGGTTGCGCACCGAGGTGTATTCGGCAAAAAAGCTCCAGCCCGCCGTGGTGGCTTTGCCGCCTACCGAAAACTCCTTGTTCAGCACGATGCCATCCGGCTTCTGCTGTTCTTCCCGGCGCCGCTTGGCGCGAAAGACTTCAATGGACTGGTCTGCACCGGCGGCATCCTGACCATCCGCGGCTTGCCCGGCTGTTCCCCCCGTTTGCCCATCAGATTCCCGCTCAGGAATAAGGGCATCCGGATCGGTAAGCAGTTCGGGGTCTTCGGCGTGGGGGCTGCGCGCCGCCGGGGGCAGGCTGGTGCGCACAGAATCCGTGCCGCCTTGCTGGGCCTGGAGTTCCATCCCGCCGGCCAAGAGGGCCAGCAGCATCCACAGGGCTGCCGATGCAGGGCGCTTTCGCCTTCCGGCGAAACACTTCCGGAAAACCAGCGGGAAGGGGAAAGATCGGTGGGCCATGCCGGGAATGGGAAAAGCAGCTCATGACGTGCATGGACTGCCGAGATTAATGATACGCTGCTTTTGCGGCTTTGCGGAATGCGGTGCAGTTTCACCGGGACGTTCCACCGTATAAACGTTTCAGCCCATGGGTTTGGTTTCCGAAGTCCGCTATCTGGGTGCGCTGCGCACCGAAATCCGCCATTTGGCCAGCGGCAATAGCGGGCTTACCGATGCGCCAACGGATAACGAAGGCAAGGGTGAAGCCTTTTCGCCGACCGACCTGCTGGCCACCAGCCTGGCGTCCTGCATGCTGACCATCATGGGCATCCGGTCCCGGGACATGGACCTCGATCTAAGTGGCACCACCGCGCAGGTGGAAAAGCGCATGGAAGGACCGCCCAGGCGCGTGGCGGGGGTGGCGGTGGACCTGTATCTGCCGGATGCGGGCACTGCCCGCGAACGCGCCATTCTGGAAGCAGCGGCCCGGAGTTGCCCGGTGGCCCTGAGCCTGCATCCCGAATTGACGCAGGTCGTGCACTTCCATTGGGGCCGCCGTGCGCCGGCTACAGCTGCTCCGTAGCCGCAGCGTGGGGGTCTACAGCAGTCCAACCGGCATTCTCAAAGGATGGTGTGGCCTGATGGGAAGCAGGCTGTTCGGTGCTGTTGTGGGTGATTTGACCCGGGCACGCTTCACGGTGGCAGGAAGCCAACGTCAAGCCCAGGCCCAGGACCGCAGCAATTGTCCACATGGAGCGGGAAATGCGGCGTTTGCGGGGGATCAAGCGCATGGAAAAGGGTTTTTTTGGCAGGGTCAATGGGGTTCCGCACGCGGGTAAGGAGCGGGAGCCTGACAATGGCCTACCGAATGAACGTAAAAAAACAACAAAGGGTATCCTCGTCGGACAAAGCGGCCGATTCCGGGACGCCAAAGCGTTACCACCTCATCGCCATTGGCGGCGCGGTCATGCACAACCTCGCCCTGGCGTTGCATGAACAAGGCCACCGCGTTTCGGGTTCCGACGACCAGATCCGGGATCCCTCCCGCAGCCGCCTGGCCGAGGCCGGTTTGTTGCCTTCGGCCGAAGGCTGGTTCCCCGAGCGCATCACCTCCGAGCTGGATGGTGTCATTCTGGGCATGCACGCGCGGGAGGACAATCCGGAGCTGGCCCGCGCCCAGGAGTTAGGCTTGCCGGTATCGTCTTTTCCGGCCTTTGTCTACACGCAGAGCCGAAACAGCACACGGATCGCCATCTGCGGCAGCCACGGCAAAACCAGCATCACGGCCATGGTCATGGCGGTTTTGGAAGCCGCTGCCCTGCCCTTCGATTATCTGGTGGGCGCCAAACTGGAAGGGTATCCCATCATGGTCCGTTTGGGCACCGCGCCCCGCATTGTCTTGGAAGGCGACGAATACCTGGCCTCCCCCCTGGACCGCAGGCCCAAGTTTGCCCATTACCGGCCGCACATTGCCCTGATCAGCGGGATCGCCTGGGACCACGTCAACGTCTACCCCACCCTGGACAGCTATCTGGAGGCCTTCCGCAGCCTCATCCGGGGCATAGAAGCGGGAAGCCACCTGGTCTACAATGCCGAAGACGCCACCTTGGTGGAGATGATCCGGGCCTTGCGGGCCGAAGGTGCCTGCCGGGCCGACGTGCATCCCTATACCTGTCCGCCCTACCGGGTGGAGGATGGCCGCCTGGTGGCACATTGGCCGGATGGCGCACAGGGTAAGGATCGGCGCATGACGGTGATCGGCCGCCACAACCTGTTGAACGCAGCCGGAGCGGCTGCCGTGGCGCAGCTGCAAGGCGTTGATCCGAGGCTGACCTACGATGCCCTGTCGCGTTTTCCCGGCGCAGCCCTGCGCCTGCAAGTGCTGCAACAGGAGGGGAAGCGCTGCGCCATTCGGGACTTTGCCCATGCGCCCTCCAAAGTCCGGGCCTCCACCGAAGCGGTATCCGAACAGTTCGGCCGGGAGGCCGTGTTGGCTGTGGTGGAATTGCACACCTTTTCCAGCCTGAATCCCGAGTTTTTACCCGGTTACCGGGGGGCGCTGGACGCATCGGGCTCCGCCCTGGTGTATTACAACCCCAAAGCCGTAGCTGCCAAACGCCTGCCGGAACTGCGGCCCGATCAGGTCCATGCCGCATTGGGCCGCAAAGACCTGGAGGTCTATACGGATGCTGCTGCTTTGGAAGCCCGCATCCTGGAACATCAGAAACGGCATTCCGCCCTTCTGCTGATGAGCTCGGGCGGTTTTGGTGGCCTGGATCTGGAAACCCTGGCCCAAGCCTGGGTGGGTGCACCTCCTTCCTAGTCCGACTGTTGCTGCTCCAACCGTTTGTGCGCCCGCGTCTGGAAGCCCGGAAAAGCCCTCCATCTTTGGCGCTTTCGCCTTGCCCATCCCCTGCCTTATGCCCATGCAACTCCAACGCCCCTTGGTCGTGTTTGACATCGAAGCCACTGGCCTTTCCACCTCCAAAGACCGGATTGTGGAACTCAGCATGCTCAAGATCCACCCCGACGGCCGGGAAGAGGCCTGGACCGAGCGTTTTAATCCGGAGATGCCCATACCTGAGGAAGCGGCGGCCATCCACGGCATCCAGGACGCGGATGTGGCCGACAAACCCACCTTCGCCCAACGGGCGAAAGCGGTCCACGACTTCATTACCGGCTGCGATTTGGCCGGCTACAACGTGCAGTATTTCGACCTGCCCATGCTGGCCGAGGAGTTCCTGCGTGCTGACCAGGGTTTTGACGGTCCCGAACACTGCATCGACGCGATGCGGATTTTCACCAAAATGGAGCCGCGCACCCTGGTGGCGGCATTGAAGTTTTACTGCGGCAAAGAACTCGACGATGCGCATTCGGCCGAGGCCGATACCCGGGCCACCTGGGACGTGCTGCAGGGTCAATTGGAACGGTATGGCGCCGATTTGCCCGGCGATGTGCCCGGCCTGGCGCACTTCACGGAAGACCAAAAGTTTGTGGATTACGGACGGCGCATGATCTGGAAAGACGGCGTGGAGCATTTCCATTTTGGCAAGCACAAGGGCAAGCCGGTCGAGGCAGTCCTGGAGCGTGAACCGTCTTATTACGATTGGATGCTGCGCGGCGACTTCCCGGAACACACCAAGCTGAAACTGCGTACCATCTGGCTGCGGATTCAGGCCCGTCGCAAGGGCCAGGCCTGATGCCATGGACGGCACCGTTGAGGTGCTTGGCGGCCGCTCTACACGCTGCGGAAAGGGTCTGCAAATCACTAGGGACAGAGCGCATGTGGCCGTATCTTCGGCGTTTCCATATCCGTACGGCGTTGCCTTTGGCCGC
>JAUIHG010000394.1 GCA_030432405.1 Bacteroidia bacterium
GTCGCACCACCTCGCGAAGGCGCGCCGTTCCCGAAGCGAGGCGCGTCGCACGGCGGTGCCGCTCGAACGCTTCGACGTGACGGGCGAACCACGGGGAGAGGTCGCGCAGGGCGTCCGCGTCCACCTCTCCGTTCAGGCAAAGACCGGCCCGGTGGCCAGGCTCTCCTTTTCCGTGGAAGATACCGGCATCGGTATTTCAGCGGAGGCGCAGACAAAGCTGTTCGACCGTTTTGCCCAGGCCGATCCTTCAACCACCCGGGAGTTCGGCGGCACGGGTCTCGGCCTCGCCATCTGCCGGGAACTGGTGGAACTCATGGACGGTTCCATCTCCGTGGAGAGTATTCTCGGCCGCGGCAGCCGCTTCAGCTTCGACGTTCCACTTCAGCCTGTCTCCAACGTACCGGTAGTCGATATTCAGCAGCCGGCGGCAGCCTTTCAAGCCTTGGTCGTCTCCGCCAATCCATTCCTAACCGGCTGGATCAAGTCGGCCCTGCCGCCTGCTTGCAGCGGCGTCCGAACCGCCACGGTCGTACATCACCTGGCCGTCCCGCTCCATGGCGCGCAGGCGCTTGCGCAGGGCATCTACCTGCTCGTGGTCAGACAGGTCCAGCTTTTTGCACAGCTTGCTGTGGTTGAGAGGCTTACTGGCTTCCCGCAGCACTTCGAGGATGATTTCCCGGCTGGGAATGGGGTTGTCGTATTTGGCGGCCTCACGCTTGGCGTGAGGGTCGGCAATTTTGCCTTTTTGGGCCATATAAATGGGGCCTTTTTGATGGTGTGTATGAGCCACTGCCCGGCGCCGGCGTGAGGCCGGCGCATCAAGGCAGGGCGCTGGATTTCCGCCTTCGCGGTGGTCCGGCATATCGACATGACGGGCCGCAGAATTCGCGGTTAATAAAAACATTATACGCGAGGATTGACAAAGCCGCGTCCTAAATATAAAGTGCGCGCCC
Organism: Bacteroidia bacterium; assembly: GCA_030432405.1. Taxonomy (GTDB): domain Bacteria; phylum Bacteroidota; class Bacteroidia; order Chitinophagales; family BACL12; genus WGOA01. The sequence continues at coordinate 954 of JAUIHG010000394.1, forward strand.
TCAGGTTTTGCAGCCGCAAGAACTTGATGCCCAGGTGGTGAAATTGGTAGACACGCTAGCTTCAGGTGCTAGTGCTCGCAAGGGCGTGGAGGTTCAAGTCCTCTCCTGGGCACCACATTACAGAAGGCCGAGCTTTTAGCTCGGCTTTTTTGTTTCCAGGGTCGGACTCCCGGCCGGCTGATACAGCGCCGGCGCGAAC
>JAUIHG010000205.1 GCA_030432405.1 Bacteroidia bacterium
CGTCATGCGTACGGCACAAGCTTCGCCGGACAGGCCCAGGGGTCCGAAGGAGTTGACAAAGTCCACTACGCCGTTGTCGTATTTGATGGTGTTGCCGGCCAGGTAGCGCTGTCCGCCGTTCCAGGCGGTGTTCGCCGCAGGCGAAGCGTCCACCGCGCGGATGCTGTATTCCACGAGCGCGCCGGGTGCCTGGTCGGGAATGGTGTATGCCCAGGTCGTACCCGTGCTCAAGGTGCCGGCCACCGAATCCAAGGTGCCACCGTCCACGCTGTAGCGCAACCAGGTGCTCGCCACGCCGGAGATGTCGATCAAGTCCGCCTGGACGGTGAAATCGCCGGAGGCACCTTCATACAACACAGGTCCGTCGTGCAAGATCAGGGGCGCGGCCAGGTCGGTGCTGGAGCTGGTCACCTCCACATCGTCGATGTAGATGCCGTCGTACTCCACGCCACCGTCCGAGACAAAGCGGAAGCGGATGGACACGGATGAGGAACCCACAAAGCCGCCCAGGCTGTAGCTGTGGGGAATCCAGGTGCCGATCATGGCCTCGATGTCGATGGCGTCCAGCGTGACCCAGGTGCCGCCGTCGGCCTGAGCCTGGATGTAGCAGTAATCGAAGCCGGCCTCGATGTCGTACATGGCCAGAAAGCTCAGGTCCGCATCCAGGGCTGAGGACAGGTCAATCGGGTTGGCGAGGGTGGCCGACGCATCGGTGCTGGCGGCGTAGGTGCCCGCAGGCGAATCCGTCAGGGAGTTGGTGCCGCTGGAGGCGTAGGCTGTGGTGGTGTTCCAGGTGCCGTCCAGGGTCCAGGCGGCCGTACCGGACTCAAAGTCGTCGGAAAACTCGATGGTTTGGGCCTGGGTGGATGGTGTAAGCAACACCAGCAGCATGCACAGGGGCAACAGGGCAAGGGTTCGCCCGGAACGGGCGAAAACGTAACGGAGGGACATGGGCAAACAGGTTTGGCGTGTATAAAGAGGTATGCGGCAACCGCAGGCATCCGAAGCAGAACGCTTGCAGGTTTATGCGCATGTATTAAAGTACGGAATTTGCCCTACTGCGCCTATATGGGCCCATGGGTATGCCGTGGGTCAACTCCTGCGAAGCTGCCATCGGATTCGTTTATGGCAGGCCGTCAGCTCCTGCGGAGCTGCCAGCCTGTGCGGCTCCGGACCGTGCCTTCGGCCACCGAGGTTTCCTTGCGGCGGCCTTCCATGTGCCGGGCGGAGAGGAGGGCGGCCAGTTCAGCCGCGTCTTCGGTGGGGTGTTCCAGGTCCTCGGGGCGGAAATGCTGCTCCACGAACTTGGTGTCGAAGTCGCCGGAGCGGAAGGGCTCTGAGTCGATGGCCAGGGCGCCGAAACCCAGGGTGGTTTTCACGCCGTTGATCTGGTATTCCTCGATGGCGCGCAGCATGCGGTCGATAGCCGCGGTCCGGTCGTGGCCCCAGGTGCACAGTTTGGCGATCATCGGGTCGTAGTGGATGGGGATGTCCATGCCCTCTTCAAAGCCGTCGTCCACCCGGACGCCCGGTCCTTGCGGCCGCCGGTACACGCTCAGTTTGCCCACGTCCGGCAGGAACTTGTTGGCCGGGTCTTCGGCGTAGACGCGCAGTTCCACCGCATGGCCGTGAATGACCAGGTCCTCCTGCTTGAAGGAGATGGGCTGGCCCGATGCGATCTGGATCTGCTCCCGCACCAGGTCCACCCCGGTGATCAGCTCGGTGACCGGGTGCTCCACCTGCAGGCGGGTGTTCATCTCCAGAAAGTAGTAGTTGTGGTCAGCGTCCATAAGGAACTCGACCGTTCCCGCGCCGGTATATTCCACCGCTTTGGCCACGGCCACGGCGCTGGCGCCCATTTGCTCCCGCAGTTCGGGCGTGAGGATCGCCGAAGGCGCCTCTTCGACCACCTTCTGGTGGCGGCGCTGGATGGAGCACTCGCGCTCAAACAGGTGCACGATGTTGCCGTGGCTGTCGCCGAGCACCTGGACCTCCACGTGGCGGGGTTTGGTCACGAACTTCTCCACGAACACCGCGCCGTTGCCAAAAGCCGATACCGCCTCGGAGCTGGCGCGCGCCATTTCTTCCTTGAGGTCTTCGGCGCGCTCGACCACGCGCATGCCCTTGCCACCGCCACCGGCGCTGGCCTTGATGAGCACCGGAAAGCCGATGTCTTTGGCGTGTTTGAGCGCCTCCTCGGGGTCCGACACCGCGCCGGGCGTGCCGGGCACCATGGGCACATCGTAATGGGAGACGGCTTCCTTGGAGGCCAGTTTGTCCCCCATGGTTTCAATCGCCTTCGGCGAAGGCCCGATAAAGGCCATCCCCGCGTCGGTGACCAACTTGGCAAAGGCGGCGTTTTCCGAGAGGAACCCGTAGCCCGGATGGATGGCGTCCACGCCGAGGCGCAGGGCTTCTTCCACGATTTTTTCGCCTTTCAGGTAGGAGAGGGAAGAGGGGGCCGGACCGAGCAAAACCGCCTCATCGGCGAAGCGCACATGCAACGCATGGCGGTCGGCTTCCGAATACACCGCCACCGTGGCGATGCCCATTTCCCGGGCGGTGCGCATCACCCGCAGGGCGATCTCGCCCCGGTTGGCTACGAGGATTTTCTTGAACATGCGCGCAAGTTACACCGGGCATCCAGCAGCCTTCGCCGGCAGGCGGGGGCATTGGTCATGCGCCGGTGTGATGCGGGGCATGGAGCCGCCGCTCTCTGCCTGGCCAGTCCGGCGCGTACCCTGCCAGCCCAGCGCTGCTGCGTTTCTTTGCGCGGTTCCACGCACCCAAGGCGCGCATCCCGATGCCCAACCGTTCCCCTTCCCCGCCCGTACCCCGCCCGGTTCCGTTCTGGACCCAGGTGGCCGTGCTGATCGGGCGCGAGGTGCGGCTGGAATGGCGCATGAAATACGCGCTCGGCGGGGTGTTGCTTTACCTGCTGGCCATCGTGTTTCTCATCTTTTTGAGTTTCGAGGAATTGGAGCCGCGCAGCTGGGTGCTGCTGTTTTGGATCGCCTTGTTGTTTACCGCCGCCAATGCCGTGGCCAAAAGCTTTGTGCTGGGCGGATCGGGGCGCTGGCTGTACGACTATACCCTGGCCGGACCACAGGCCATCATCCTGGCCAAGACCCTCTACAATACCGGCCTGCTCATTGTCCTGGCTGTCCTGGGCCTGGCCATATATGCGGCCATGACCGGCTTCCCGCCGCAGGACCTGCCGCTCTTTGCCGGCACACTGATCCTGGGTGCGTCGGCCTTTGCGGCGGTCTTCACCCTGGTGTCCGCCATCGCCGCGCGCGCGGCCAATACCGGCACCCTCATGGCCATCCTGGGCTTTCCGATCCTGGTGCCGGTTTTGCGCGTGCTCACGGCCCTGAGTTTGCTTTCGCTGGCCATGCCCAGCGATCGTTTTTCCGAACTCGGCGGGGGCCAGGGACTGCTGCTTTTGGCCGGCATCAACGGGGTTGTGGTGGCCCTGGCGCTGGTCCTTTTCCCCTATATTTGGCGGGATTAGGCCGGACCATTTTTGCCCGTCCTCCCGACTCCAGCATTCATGCTTTCCAAATCGGCCAAAGCCCTCACCGCAGTCCTGCTCTGCTACGTGTTTACCGTTGGATTGGTGGGCGAAGTCCCGGCCCTGGAGGTGCTCAACGAGACCATCCGCAACCTCTATTTCCACGTACCGCTCTGGTTTGCCATGATCCTGATCCTGCTGGGCTCGCTGGGCGCCAGCGTGGCCTACCTGGCCAGCTCCCGTACCCATTGGGACGACGTGGCCTCCAGCCTGGCGGCGGTGGCCATTGTCTTCGGGCTGCTCGGTTTTGCCACCGGCATGCTCTGGGGGCACTATACCTGGGGGTCGCTGGGTGCTTTCCTGTTTTCGGACCCCAAGACCCTGGGTGCCATGCTGGGCCTGCTGACCTACGGCGCCTACTTTGTGCTGCGCGGTTCGGTGGATGATCCGGAAAAGGCCGCCCGGCTCAGCGCCGTCTACAGCATTTTTGCCTACAGCCTGCTGATCTTTTTCATCTTCGTTTTCCCCCGCATGAGCGGGGTGGATTCCCTGCATCCGGGCAATGGCGGCAACCCCGGATTTTCCGCTTACGACCTCGACGACCGCATGCGCGCCGTCTTCTACCCGGCCGTGCTCGGGTACACCGGCCTGGCCTGGTGGATTGCGCAGTTGAATTGGCGCTTGAAAGGTGTTCGCCGGAGGCTGAACGCTTCCTCCGAACCCGCTCCTGTGCCTACCTTGCAGCCCCAATGACGCCCCTGCGTTTTTCCACCCCTTTTGGCCGCCGTTCCGCAGCATTTCCCAGGCTGTCCTGGCACCCGGTCTTCCGCGCCCTGGCGCTGGTTTTGCTGGCCTTCGCCCGTACGGGCGAAACGCTGGCCCAGGCTGCCGGTAGTGCCGCGGACCAAGCAACCGCGCAAACCGGCATTGAGACTGGTCCCGCTATGGCTACAGGCCTGCGGGCCGACGGCAAAATCTGGGTGGTCGTGGGCGTGATTGCCATCATTCTGCTGGGCCTGTTGGCCTACCTCGTTTCCCTGGACCGGCGCATCGCCAAAGCCGAAGCGCAAGTGGACGCCCTCCCGGACGCTTAAGGCTGTCCGATCCGCGCCGCCGGCCCGCTCCTCTCTTGCACCGCACTCCTCAACACCCCCCATCCAATCGCCATGAGCAAGGCCAAAAGCAAGTACACGTTCCACCAGAGTGTGGAGTACTACTTCGACAAGGCAGCGCCGATCACCAAGCATCCCCAGGGGCTGCTCGACCAGATCAAAGCCGCCAACAGCGTGTACCAGATGCGTTTTCCGGTCAAAATCGGGAACGACTACCAGGTCATTGAGGCCTTCCGCATCCAGCACTCGCAGCACCGCCTGCCCACCAAGGGGGGCATCCGCTATTCGATGGCCGTGGACCAGGATGAGGTGACGGCGCTCGCGTCCCTGATGACCTTCAAGTGCGCCATTGTGGACGTGCCGTTTGGCGGCGCCAAGGGCGGCATCAAGATCAATCCCAAGGCCTACACCACCAGCCAGCTGCAGCGCATCACCCGCCGCTATACCGCTGAACTGGTGCGCAAGAACTTCATCGGACCGGGCATTGACGTGCCGGCGCCGGATTACGGCACCGGCGAACGCGAAATGGCCTGGATTCTGGATACCTACCTCACCCTCGGCAAGGGCGACATTGACGCGTATGGTTGCGTGACCGGCAAGCCGGTCAACCAGCACGGCATCAACGGCCGCCGGGAAGCCACGGGCCTTGGTGTGTTCTACGGCATTCGTGAAGCGGTTTCCCATGCCGACGACATGAAAAAGCTCGGTCTGAGCACGGGCATCGAAGGCAAGAAGGTGGTGATCCAGGGTCTGGGCAACGTGGGCTACTACGCTGCCAAGTTCTTTGAAGAAGCCGGTGCCCTCATCGTCGGCTTGGCCGAATACGAAGGCGCCATTTCCAACCCCAAAGGGCTGGACGTGGAAAAGGTGGTCAAGCACCGCAAGGAAACCGGTTCCATCCTGGGCTTTCCCGGTGCCAAGGACATCAAGCAGTCCGATAAGGCCCTGGAGCTGCCCTGCGACATCCTCGTGCCCGCCGCCATTGAGAGCGTCATTCACGAGGCCAATGCGCCCAAGATCAAGGCCAAGATCATCGCCGAGGCGGCGAACGGTCCCGTCACCCCCGAGGCCGACGACATCATGAACGCCAAGGGCATCATGGTGGTCCCGGACATGTACCTCAACGCCGGCGGTGTGACGGTATCCTACTTCGAGTGGCTCAAGAACCTCCAGCATATGCGCTTTGGCCGCATGCAGAAGCGCTTTGACCAAAGCGCCTACGAGGGCATGATCCGCATGATGGAGACGCTCACCGATAAGCGCGTGCCCAAGAAAGACATGGCCATGCTCGCCCGCGGCGCGGACGAAATCGACCTGGTCCGTTCCGGCCTGGAAGAAACCATGGTCGGTTCCTACCAGCAGATCCGTGAGATCTGGCGGCGCAACAAGAAGGTGGACGATTTGCGGACGGCGGCGTTTGTGAATTCCATCAACAAAGTCGCGATGGATTACCTGGCCCTCGGCATCTTCCCCTAAAAGGACGTCGCGCACCCAATCTGGCGGTGTCCTCGCTTCCTCACTCCT
>JAUIHG010000206.1 GCA_030432405.1 Bacteroidia bacterium
CGTTTGCTGCTGCCCGATGAACTCCCGCAGGGTGTCGACCACATCACCGCGCACCGCCAACAACTGAAGCCGTTCAATGCCGTTGCCGTACATATGGTAGGCATAAATGGCCCGCGGGCTGACCCCGAAACTCAGGTCAATGCAATCCGTTTGCAGGATGGCGTCCTGGAAAGGTGCACCGGAGCTGGATTCCATGTAGACGTATTTGCCGCTGCCGCCCGCTCCTGAGGAAGGTCCGGTACTGATGGATGGCGTGGTTCCGGAATTGACCTCGAAGTCCAGGAACCCATCCGGATCGTTGGACAAAGGGCTTGGGAAGGTCGTGACGCCATTGACCAGGCCGGTGAAGGTTTGCTCAAAGGGCATGGTCACCGTGGCACCCAGGGCAACGGTGCTGGCCAACAGGTCGTTGGAGGGGTCGGTATCCCCGGTCAGCAAGGTGGTGGCTTCAAAGAGGAAGCTCCCACCGCCGGAAAGGTCCGCCGTGGCTGTAAAATCCAGAATGGCCGTCCCGCCTGCGGCGATGGTGACCGGAAAGGACTCCACCGGGCCGGGCGTGCCGTCCACGAAGAACTGGGCATCCAGTGTGCTTATTGGCGAGGCGCCGAAATTGGTGACTTCGATGCGCACAGGCGTTGCCGAGCCCAATCCGCAGCCATTGGCTGGAGAAAGGATGCTGGTCACGCCGGCATCTTGTGCAAAGGACCAGAGGGGCGCCATGCAGAACAGCAATGCGAGGAGCCCGGGGCGGGTAAACAATCGGGTCATGGAAAGGTGATCATCAATGGAAAAGGCGAACAGCGTTTGGGCATTCAAACCCGGGTTGCGGACGCCTCAAGAGGTGGCGTACGAAACAAGGCCACCTAGGTTGTGACAAGGTGGACCAAAGCTTAAAAATAAGGCATGGATGCCATACGACCCGCGCGGGGTGCTGGCCATAGAGGCTGTCCGGGTGCGCGCTCAGCGCGCGAAGGCAGAGGCCACCACCAGGTCTTTGGAACCCCGGGTGTGCACGTAGAAGCCTTCGCCAGACTTGGCGCCCAGTTTTCCGGCCGTGACCATGTTGACCAGCAAGGGACAGGGCGCGTACTTGTCCAGGCCCAGGCCCTCATGCAGCACCCTAAGGATGCTCAGGCACACGTCCAGACCGATGAAATCCGCCAGCTGCAGCGGCCCCATGGGATGGGCCATGCCCAGCTTCATGACCGTGTCGATTTCGGCCACCCCCGCCACACCTTCGTGCAGGGAAATGATGGCCTCGTTGATCATGGGCATTAGGATGCGGTTGGCCACAAAGCCCGGGTAATCGTTGACTTCCACCGGCACCTTGCCCAGCGTTTTGGACGCTTGTTCAACGGCGGCGTAAGTGGCATCGCTGGTGCTGTAGCCGCGGATGACCTCCACGAGTTTCATGACCGGGACCGGGTTCATGAAGTGCATGCCGATCACCTGTTCCGGCCGCTTGGTGACGGCCGCAATCTGGGTAATGGAGATGGAGGAGGTGTTGGTGGCCAGGATGGCCTTGTCCGGCGCGGCCTCGTCCATCTGCTGGAAAATTTTGAGCTTGAGCGCGGTGTTTTCGGTGGCCGCTTCCACAACGAGATCGGCGTTCGCCACACCCGTGGCGAGATCCGTTCCAGTGCTCAGCCGGCTCAGTGCTGCCTCCTTGTCGGCCTGGGTGATCTTTTCCTTGGCCACCTGGCGGTCGAGGTTTTTGCCGATGGTGGCCAGGGCCTTTTCCAGGGCCTTTTCAGCCACATCGATGAGCTGGACGGTGAAACCGAATTGGGCAAACACGTGTGCAATGCCGTTGCCCATGGTACCGGCGCCGATGACGCTGACGTTGCGGATGTTGGCGTTTTCCATGCGGATCAGTATTGTTCCTTTTTGTTGGGGAAATCCCGCGACTTGACGTCGTCGATGTAGTCCTCCACCGCGCCTTTGATGGTAGCGTACAGATCGAGGTAACGACGCAGGAAACGGGGATTGAATTCCTTGGTTAAGCCCAGCATGTCGTGCACCACAAGCACCTGCCCATCCACGTGGGGGCCGGCCCCGATGCCGATGACCGGGATGGTGAGGCGCTCGGCCACGCGCTTGCCCAGCTCAGCCGGAATTTTTTCCAGCACAAGGGCAAAACAGCCCAGCTTTTCCAGCAGCACCGCATCGTCGAGCAGGCGTTCGGCCTCTTCCTCCTCCTTGGCGCGGACCGTATAGGTGCCAAACTTGTAAATGGACTGGGGCGTCAGGCCGAGGTGGCCCATGACGGGAATGCCCGCTTCCAGGATTTTCTGCACGCTCTTTTTGACCTCACGCCCGCCTTCCAGCTTGATGGCATGGGCACCGGCTTCCTTCATGATGCGGATGGAGGAATCCAACGCCCGCATGGGGTTGCTCTGGTAAGTTCCGAAGGGCAGGTCCACCACCACCAGGGTGCGTTGGATGCCACGGACCACGCTGGCGGCGTGGTCGATCATCTGGTCCAGCGTGATGGGCAACGTGGTTTCATGACCGGCCATGACGTTGCTGGCCGAATCGCCCACCAAAAGCACGTCGATGCCCGCGTCGTCCAGGATGCGCGCCATGGAATAGTCGTAGGCCGTGAGCATGGAGATTTTCTCTCCCCGCTCCTTCATTTCGTGCAGCACATGGGTGGTGATGCGGCGGTAACGGCCCTTGCGCTTTTCGGCGTCCGAGCTGCCCTCGGACGCTGCACCTTTGGCGTTGGTGCTGGAATCGGGATCGTTTTGGGCGGTCGACATGGTCTGGGGGCTTTGGCGGACGCGGAATGGCCGTTGCGCACGCAGCGCAAGATGGCCGGCTTCCGGGCCAGCGGCAAAGGTAGCGTGACGCGCGTACCTTTGGAGAAGGCCCGCTTTTAGCCCTTTCGGCCGCTTGTTGAACGGGTTGACCAGCTCCTTGCCTGGCCCGCAAATCCTGGCGTTTGGGCTTTTGCCTGGCGCTTGCGCGCCGGCGAACAGCCCTGCCCCAGCACACATGCCATGCCCCGCCTACACCGGCCAGATAAAGTGCCCCAATCGGGAACGTGTCCTGCTCCTGCATGGCATCTGGTGCGGTTTTGGCCAAAGCCCGTGTATTGCTTTGCCGGCTTGACCTTGCTGTTGCTCGGCCTGATAACGGCCTGCGACAACACCATCGACCTGTATGGCGGAGACCCCGAAGAAGCCCTCGTCTGGTGCCTGTTTGACGTGGAAGACAGTGTGCATTATGCCCGCGTCCAACGCAGCTTCCGGCCTGACCAGGGACCAGCCCTGACCGCAGCCCAGGACCCCGATCAGCTGCTTTTTGCCGAAGGCAGTGTATGGCTGGGCCTGGAGGCCCTGGATGCCGAAAACCGGGTCTTGGAGCAATGGACGGCGTATCGGGTGGAAGCGGCCACTGAAGGCCTGCCCAAGGATCCTGGTGTGTTCGCCGATTCGGCGCATGCCTTATACCGGCTCAATGCTGCACTTGATCCGGCGCTGGACTACCGGCTCCGCTTCCACAGCCCGGCCGATACAGACACCCTGCAGACGCGCTTTGGCCTGGTGGACTCCGTGGTCCTGCTCTATCCGCCCTTGCCGGAGCTGGACCTGGACTATGCCGACACGGGCCGTTTCAAGGTGGAATGGGTCAGTGCTCAGGGCGCCAGCATTTACGATGCGTTTTGGGTGGTCTCGTTTGAGCAATGGTCTGCCGGCAGCTGGGTGGACCGCGAAATCCGCCTCCCGCTTTTCCGCAACCGCGTGCACCTGGCGGACGGAGGGCCCACCTTGTTGCAGGAAGCCGTACGGACCACGCGCTTTTTCACCGGCATGCGGGGCAGCGGATTGACCCCTGCCCCGCCGGGAACCAGGCGCTTTGTCCAGGTGGAAGTTGAAATCGCCGCAGGCGGCGAAGCCCTCTACCTGCTCTACCTCAACAACCTGGTCACGCTGGACCTGGGCGAACTGTTCATCACCGGCACCTATACCAACCTGGACGGCGCGTTGGGCATTGTCTCGAGCCGCCGCATCAAACGCTCCCCACCCCTGAACCTTTCGGTGGCCACACTGGATTCGCTGGCCTGTGGGCGCTTCACCCGGAACCTCGGATTTCTGGATGCGGATGGCCAGCCATGTCCCTGATCGGGCGAATCACCTGCGGCAAGGGTGCAACACACCTGCCTCGGTTGGTGCGCCACACGGCATGGGTGTTCTTCCTGACGGCCGCATGACGTCCGTGGACCGTGATGGCGCGCGATTTGCGGTATTTTCGCGCGTCAGGGTGCCCGATACAGCACCTGAATCTACCGTATGCCGACCTCCTCTTCCTCCCCTTCCAAGACGGGTTCCTTTGCGTTGGGTTCCGTCCTGCGCCGATCCCGACTGGCCCTGATTTTTGCCGTATTAGGCGGTGCCGCCCTGGTTGCCCTGATCCCGGCATGTTCCACGGACATCGACCTCAATGCCGATTTTGAGGAAACCCCGGTCCTCTTCGGCCTGTTGGACCCCTCGGTGGACACGCATTTTATCCGCATCAACCGCGCTTTCCTCAAGGATGGCGCCAGCGCTTTGGTGCTGGCCCAGGACTCTGAAGAGATCTACTATGGCGAGGAACTCAGCGCACGCCTGGAACGCTACGACAACGGGGTTTTTGCCGGATCTTTCCCCCTGATCCGCGTGGATGGGGATAGCCTGGGCCGGAGCAAGGATCCCGGCATTTTTGCCGAGAACCCGAACATCCTGTACCGCCATGTGGGCCAGCTGAACCCGGAAAGCACCTACCGGGTGGTGGCTGAAGCGCCGGATCTCGGCATTTCCATCAATGCGGAAACGGGCCTGATCGAGGATTTCCCGATCACTCGGCCCAACCCGAATCCTACGCCCAGTTCGAGTTTGTCGTTCGCCGGGACCGGCGATTTTCTGGTCCGCTGGGCCAATGGTCCCGGGGCCAAGACCTATCAGCTGGACATGCTGTTTTTCCTGCGGGAGGTGGACAGAAACGATCTGGACAATACGCTGGGCGATACGGTGCTGTACTGGCGCCTGTTCAACAATGAACTGGTTTCCAATCCGGACGGCAGCGAGGGCAAGGAGTTTTTCATTGACCGGGATGGCTTTTACAATTTCCTTGTACGCAGTGTGGAGCCCGATCCGGGCGTTTTCCGTTTTATCGATTCGGTGCAGTTCCGGTTTTATGCCGGCAATCAGGACCTCTACAATTACATCCTGTTCAGCTCCACACAGTTGGGCATTACGGCCGACCAGGTCAGTGCGCTGTACACCAACGTAGATGGCGGGCTGGGTTTGTTGGGCAGCCGTTATGAGCGCTTTACACCCAAGTACAAGCTGAGCAACCAGACCCTGGACTCCATTGCCTGCGGGTCCATTTCCGGCGGACTGGATTTTGCCGCCTCCGGCGATTCGCCGTTTTTCCCCCTCTGCCCCTGATCTTCTCCTGCTTTTAAAGCCCGGGTGACCGGTGTTGCCTGACCCACGGGCGAGGGATATCCGGCTTGTCGGCCTGAAGGGATGGCGCGGCTTGCGCCGTTTTGGCGCACCCTGCAAGCGCAGCATGGCCGTTACAGGTGCCCCATTGACAGGCTGACAGGCGCCAAAGCGGCCAAATGCGGCTTTTGCATGCATTTCCATCCGGTGGCATAACCCTTGATGTAGGGGCTAACGTGCATGGCACGCGGTACATGCACAGCATTTTTCCATCCATCCCCGGTCCCTCAACCGGCCCCCAAACCGCGGATCAAAACCGGCAGACATGAGCAAAATCATCGGCATTGACCTGGGTACGACCAACTCCTGCGTTGCGGTGATGGAGGGCAACGAGCCCGTGGTCATCGCCAACGAAGAAGGACGTCGCACGACTCCTTCCATCGTCGCTTTTCTCGACAACAACGAGCGGAAAGTGGGCGACCCGGCCAAGCGCCAAGCCATCACCAACCCGACCCGGACGGTCAGCTCTATCAAAAGGTACATGGGCAACCGCTTCTCGGAAGTGGCAAAAGAAATTCAGCACTCATCCTACAAAGTGGTGAAAGGAGACAACGACACCGTGCGGGTAGAAATTGATGGGCGCAAATACACGCCCCAAGAAATTTCGGCCATGGTGCTCCAGAAAATGAAAAAGACAGCCGAGGACTTCCTCGGTCAGGA
>JAUIHG010000207.1 GCA_030432405.1 Bacteroidia bacterium
TCGGATGTGGTCTCCATGTTGATCCGCAACTACACCGACCCCACGCGGCCCAACGACGACATGACCGTGCACGTTTGGGCGGATGCTGGCGGGGTACCCGGAGGCGACCTGATTGTGCCCTTTACCGTGACGCCGGCAGCCACCCTGGCCCCGCCCAACCTGATGACCTACATCGACCTGCGGCCCTATGCAGGTTCCCTCACCGGCTTGACCGGTGACATCTGGATCGGCTTTGAAACCTCCGTAGGCCAGACCTGGGTGCAGCAAACCACCCCGGGCATTGGGGGCAGAACGGCCGTCAACAGTGCCGGCATTTGGACGGCCATCACCGACGACTACCATTTCCGGATCGTCACCGGACCGGCCGCCGGCGCTCCGGAAGCTGCCTTCACGATCGACGGCACGGCGGATCCCATGTTCGAGTTTGTGGATGCCTCCACCGGCACACCCACCAGCTGGTCCTGGACCTTCGGCGACGGCAACACCTCTACGTTGCAAAACCCCGACAACACCTACGCGGCCAACGGCACCTACAACGTTTGCCTGACCGCCGGCAATACCGTTGGCACCGACACGGACTGCGAGAACGTGGTGGTGACCGGCGTCCTCTCCCCACCCACCGTGCTTTGGAGTGTGGACACCACCGGTGACCCGACCTTCGAATTCACCGATGCTTCCACCGGCAGTCCGGACACCTGGACCTGGGACTTCGGCGACGGCACGAGTTCGATCGACCCCTCGCCCACCAAGACCTACACCGCCAACGGGGTTTACACGGTGTGCCACGAAGTGTCCAATGCCGCCGGCAGCAGCGGCGACTCCTGCATGGACATCACCGTGCGCATGGTGCCCAACGGCATCGGCCAACCAGAGGTTCTGGTGCTGAACCTGTTCCCGAATCCCGCCACGGACCGCGTGCAGATGGTCCTGCCGCAGGCCTTCGCCTTCGGCGAACCCGCCTCCTGGACGCTGTACGATATGGCCGGCCGGGTGCTGGGCACGGGCCGCATCCCCAACGGTCTGCAACGCTGGGACCTCGATGTGTCCGACCGCGCTCCGGGCAGCTACCGCCTGCAATGGCGCAGCGGCGACCGCATGGCGGTGGGCACGGTGGTGATCCAGCGCTGAGGCGGCTGACACGTTCCCCAAAACCGGCTCAGGACCAACTCCTGGGCCGGTTTTTTATGCCTGCAGGTTGCTTGTGCCTGCATAAGGCTTGCGGCCCCTAGTCCTCCCAATCTTCCCAATCGCTGTCCGCTTCGTCCCAGCCCTCCTCTTTGGAGGCATCCATCCAGGGCCGGTCCTGGGGACCTTCAGCGCCGGTGCTGCCGCTGCCCAACGCCTCGCCCAGCCCGTCGATCTCGCGGCGTTCGCGTTTGGTTGGCCGTCCGGTTCCGCGTTCGCGGAACGCGGTGGGCATGGTGCGGATGGTCAGCAGCTTGTCCCGCTCTTCCTGCGGGGTGATGTCCTCCATGTACTGCACCACCAGCGGCGCGCCGACCCGCTTTTCCAGGGCCTGGATCACGCGGTAGCGGTAGGTCACCGGACCTTTGCGGAGGCTGACTTCATCGCCGGCCTGCACCAGCCTCGATGCCTTCACGGTCTTGCCGTCCATGCGCACCCGTCCCGTCCGCACGGCCTCGGCGGCCTGGCTGCGGGTTTTGAACAGCCGCACCGCCCACAGCCAGCGGTCCACCCGGGACTGGCCTATCGGCGAAGGCGTTTTGTTGGCGTTGGACTTGGCCATAAGGGCGTTGCGCGTACCCCAAAGGTATGCGTCGTGCTGCGGCGCTCCCACCGGTTCAGGCCTTTGGCCCGCTGGTCTTGCCTATTTTCCGGCCCTTGCGCAGCACCATTTCCCAACAGCATCACCGATCCCGCAGACCCTGCCCATGGCCGCTCCCGCCGATACCCCACAACGCAAACCCCTGCCCGCCCCGCTGGAAGGCCTGCGCGTATTGGATTTCAGCCGCCTGTTGCCCGGCCCCCTGGCCACCCGGATGATGGCCGAACAGGGCGCCGAGGTCATCAAGATCGAGCACCCCACCCGGCGCGACCCCCTGCGCGGCTATCCGCCCTTTGTCGGCAAGCGCAACGCCTACGACCTGGTGCTCAACGCGGGCAAGCGCCACCTCCTGGCCGACCCGAACATCGAGGGAGGAAAGGACCTGCTCTTCCGGCTCATCGAGCGCAGCGATGTGCTGCTGGAGTCCTTCCGCCCCGGCGTGATGGCCAGCATGGGCCTGGGGCCTGAGGCCTGCCTGCGGCGAAACCCCCGCCTGGTCTACGCCTCCCTGACCGGCTTCGGACAGCATGGAAAAAACGCCGACCTGGCTGGTCACGATTTGAACTTCCAGGCGCTGTCCGGCATCCTGCATTGGTCGCGCGATGCCGAGGGTCGACTCCAACATCCCGGACTGCCCCTGGCCGACATTGCCGGCGGCAGCTACGGCACCGTACAGGCCATTTTGGCCGCGCTTTGGCAACGCGAACGCAGCGGCTCGGGACGGCATCTGGACCTGTCCATGACCGCTGCTGTCGCGCCGCTGGCCTCCCTGGCCCTGGCCACCCACCAGGCCTCGGCCATGGTGGGATTGCCGGACCTGCCGCCCCAGTCCGGAACCCTGTCCGGGGGGCTGGCCCGCTATGGCCTCTATGCCTGCAAGGATGGAAAATGGATGGCCCTGGCCGCCCTGGAGCCCAAATTCTGGCAGCGCTTCTGTACGGCCGTGGACCGCAAAGAATGGGCAGACCGATTGAGTTTTTCCATTGAAGATCAGGCTTCCATGTGCGCTGACCTACAAATTTTATTCAGGTCAAAAACACAGGCCGAATGGACCGAGATCGGCCGAAAGGCAGACTGCTGCCTGAGTCCCGTCATGGAGCCCGAGGCTTTTGAACGCTCTGGGGAAATGGAGGCTGTAGATGCCTCCGAAAACTGGTGGAGCAGCGAAGCCGTGGCCGGCCTGACGCTTTTTCCGGCAGTGGGCGGAACAGCTGCCGGGCACCTACCCACCGAAGACAGCACGCCTTCGCCGGAGGCAAAAACCACGACCGCATCGGCGGAGGCGGCAATGCCTGCAGCGCCCCTCCCGGGTCAGGACAGCCGATCGATCATGGAGGAGCTGGGCTACAGCAAGGCGGCCCAGGAGGCCCTGCTGGATGCCGGTGCCATCGCCTTGGCGTAAGCATGCCCTGTGGCAAACGTGCGGGATTCATCCTTTACCATCCCCCTTCTCGTCCAGATTGCCTGTCACATTTGTGCAGCATATGTTGTAAGGAATCTGCCCTTAAATAGGGATTCTTCGTGCGGGCACGCCACGCGCAGGCGTAGCTTATGGTAGCGCGTATCGATCGTCGTATCGATCGGCGCATCGTAAGCCGGCCTGCTGCTTTCTCCCATTCCGCACCAAGAACGCACCAGACGCGCGCCTCCAACCCGATGAACCGCTACGGCCAAAACCGCAACGCCTTCCGCCGCTTCCTGTTGTGGATGTCCCGGACCCGGCGTCCGGACGGGCCCCTGCTGCTCCTGCGGCTGGGCATCGGCGCGGGCATGGCCTGGCACGGGTACAGGACCCTGCTGGGCGGCGATCCTCCCGGCAGCGCCATGGAAGGCTTCATCCAAAACGCCATCGCTGATGAGCTGGGCTGGCCTTTTCCAGAGTTTTTTGCTTACCTGGCCAAGGGGGGTGAGTTGCTGGGCGGTGTATTGGTGATCCTGGGCTTGCTGACCCGCCCTGCCCTGCTGTTGCTCAGCAGCATCCTGGGTGTGGCCGCCTTCGTTTTCCTGTCGGGTTCGCCGGTAGGCGAACGCGAATTGGCCCTGATCTACCTCCTGGGCTGCCTGGTCCTGCTGTGGATGGGGCCGGGCCGCTACAGCCTGGATGCCTGGTTGCTGCACCCCAGGCGCCGGCGCCGCCTGTGAGGACGTGGATAGATGGCCCGGCATTTGCATGCCTACCCGCGTAACTTCGCGGCTTCCAGGCCGTTTTACCGGTTAAACATGCCATCTGACTTTCATGCGTATTAGCCCTTCCATTCCGCGTTCCCGCTGTTCCCGCCTCTTGGCGTCTTCCCTGCTGCTGCTCGGCTGCTGTGTGATGGCCTTCGCCGTTCAGGCGCAGCATTATTCCGGCGTCTCTTCCATTGCCAGCCTGCCCTTTCCCGAAAAGGACATGCCGGGCGTGGCGATGTCCAAGGCCCTGGTCGACCTCAAGCGCCTGGATACCGTGCAGGAATACCACCTCGTGCTCGGCTTCGAAAACCGCTCGGACGGCTATCAGGCCACCGAGATGGTGACGCCCATGCGCTTCTACTTCAACGAATTCCGCCCGGACCTCCGTTCTGGACTGCTGGACCGCATCACCAAGACCTTCTCCGACGATTTTGGGGTGCCCAACCGCTACGACGACATCCGGGACGCGTTGCGCGAAAACTTCGGCAAGCGCCTGTTCATCCGCAAATTCATCTCCACGCTGGACCTGGCCGAGCTGGGCATCGCCTGCCAGGCGGAAGTGGGCGACATGCCGCTGAAAGCCAAAAAGATTTTCCTCGAGTTCCGCTGGGAGGATGCCGTGGATCCGCAATGGGCGGGCACCGGACAGGTGCTGGTCATGGAACTGCGCGTCACGCACGAGGTCCTGCTCAAGCCGGGCGAAAGCAAAAACGTGGACATGCGCCTCATCCTGCCGGGCCTCATTGCCGGCAAGGAGGAAGCCCAGTATTATGCCCCCTTTGATCTGGCGGGCCCCAACCGCTGGAACGGCCCCATCGAAAAGCTCTTTTTGGTGCACGATTTCCGCGAAGCCACCGGGGTGCTGCCCAAAGGCCTGGCCTTCCGCAGTTTCCAGCAAGGCGAACACGGCCACGTCAGCCTCTTTGAAATGCTTACCCCCCGGGCCGGCGACCGCGTGGCCTTTGTGGACCGCCGCGGTGGCCGCTCGGATTGCAGCACCACCCCCAATGCCGTCCTTTTTCCGCAAGCCATCAAAGGCATCAGCGCCAGCTCCTTTCTGGACAAGGAAAAGACCTTCGACGGATTCCTGGTCCAGGCCAAGGAACCGGTGGTGCTCTCCGAAAGCCTGCCGGAATACGAACACCTCTCCGGCCGCGATCTGAGCCTGTGGAAGCAACCCATGGAGGCCCAGGCCCGGCCCAACCCCGCACTGGAACGCATCCGCAATCTGGGTTGCGCCTCCGGCGAAAACAGCATCCAGGTCAGCGGCTACACCCACCCGGTGTTTGCCTTCGACCAAGGACCGGAAAAAGGCTTCCAGATGCGCACCGCCTGGTGCGAAAACGCCCAGGGCAGCGGGGACGGCGAAAGCATCCGCTTTGAGCTGCTGCAAGATGCCAGTGCCATGCGCATTTACAACGGCTATCAGTTCTCACCCGAGAAGTACAGCGACAACAGCCGGGTGCGTTCCATCCTGCTGCAACGCGAATCGGACGGCTGGGAGAAAATCCTGCCGGTATCCGACCTGCGCATCCTCAACCTGTACGACATCGATTTGCCCGCCGGCAAGTACACCATAACCATCCGCAACACCTACCCCGGGCAGTACCCTACGGCATGCCTGACCGGCATCCACTTCGACTTCCAGGTGCCCGACTCCTGGTTCCAGCAGGTCTATTGAGCAAATTGGACGCAAAGCGATCGGGCAAATCCGGTAGCGCCATTTGGACCGAACGGATCGGATTGAACCAATCGGGCTGAGCCCAATCCCCGCTGATCCCTCCCAGCACCGCGACCCAACAGCGGACCTGCTGCACGCAAAAAGCCCCGGACAGCCAAGCTGTCCGGGGCTTTTTCTATGGGATATGGCCGGCTCAGCGCTTGCGCACCTTGGCTGCTTCTTCCTGGATCTTGCGCAGGGCTTCGGCGTCCTGCTGATTCATGACATCGGCCTGGTGGTGGATGGATTCCTTGTGGATGGCCTGGAACACGTCGCGCACAAACTTGTCGGTCAACTGCTTGCGGCGGCCAAACTCGTGGCGGCTTTCCAGGATTTCGTTCCAACGGTCGTGCTGCAGGATGGTCAGGTTGTTCTCCTTTTTATAGGCCCCGATCTCCCGCACAATTTCCATGCGTTCGGCCAACATCTCCAGAATGTATTTGT
>JAUIHG010000395.1 GCA_030432405.1 Bacteroidia bacterium
GCCAGCGGTGCTTCGGCGCTGCGCGGCGGGGTGTCGCGGCCGTCCAGGAAGGCGTGCAGGTAGATGGCGTTGGCGCCCCGTTGCGCGGCCATGTCGATCATGGCGAGAATATGGTCGTCGTGGCTGTGCACGCCGCCGGGCGACAGCAAGCCCAGGATGTGAACCGCTTTGTCGGCGGCCACGGCCTTGTCGATGGCCTCGCAATAGACCGGATTCCGGAAAAAGTCGCCGTCGCTGATGGCCTTATTGATGCGGGTAAAGTTCTGGTATACCACCCGGCCGGCACCCAGGGTCATGTGGCCCACTTCCGAGTTGCCCATCTGGCCTTCGGGCAGGCCCACGGCCATGCCGGAGGTGCCGATCAGGGTCTTGGGGTTGTTGGCCCAGAGCTTGTCCCAGGTGGGGGTATTGGCGGCCATAATGGCGTTGTGGGCGCTATTTTCGGAATAACCGAAGCCATCGAGAACAATTAATACCAGCGGCTTGTTGGCGGACATAGTTTTTCTTGCCTGTTTTGTACAACCTGTGAGGGTCGCGATTGTACCCGCTTGGGGAAGACAACTCTATTGCCGGCGGCGAGTAAAGCCGCACCTTCCATGCTTTTTTGGTACCAACTGGGTATACTTGCCGCCCCCGCCAATGCTGTGAAGGAAGCAACGTGGAACTGATTGTATTTTTGACCGAACAGTGGATGCTGGTGTCCCTGTTTCTGGTACTGGCCTACACCTATATGTGGCGCGAGAAATCCAAAGCCGGCGCGACCTTATCCGTTCACCAGCTCACCGCCGTGGTCAACCAGGGCAACGCCCTTTTGGTGGACTTGCGCGATAGCGCCGAATACCAGGCGGGCCACATTGTGGATGCGATCAATATCCCTCACAACAAACTGGAAAAACAGCTCCAGGAACTCGAACGCCATCGCGCCAAGACACTGGTGTTGGTGGACAAACTGGGTCAGCACACCGGTGCTGCAGGCCGGTTGCTGCGGGATAAGGCGTTCAACGTGGTGCGCCTGAACGGCGG
Source organism: Bacteroidia bacterium (assembly GCA_030432405.1). Taxonomy (GTDB): domain Bacteria; phylum Bacteroidota; class Bacteroidia; order Chitinophagales; family BACL12; genus WGOA01. The sequence continues at coordinate 1,024 of JAUIHG010000395.1, forward strand.
CATGGCGGAATGGACCGGGCAAAACCTGCCGGTGGTCAAAGGCAAGGGCTGAGTTTGTAACGCGGTGGTTGAAATTTGCTCCAACCGTCGTCATTTACTTACTCAGTCAATACG
>JAUIHG010000396.1 GCA_030432405.1 Bacteroidia bacterium
CTCTCCGGCGCACCGGACCTCAGCCTGATGGCCAAGGCGCGGGCGGGCTTCCACGGCCCCTACGGCACCGGCCTGAACCAGCTCTTCAAGGGCATGGGTGGGGCGGAATACATCGCCTCTCTCATGACCGGGTATGCGGATGAGCCGGAATGCGCGTTGGAAGGTGAGCCGATGGACGGCTACTACAACACTGCTTTCGCCAATGGTGGCTTCTCGCCGACCTGTATCGACGAGAACGGCAAGCACATGGTTCCGGGAAGCTGGATCGCGATGCCCCAGCCGCTTTATGGCGATGACGTCGACTATGCCGACGGCCACTCGACTGAATTGCATCACGTGGCTGAAGATGTTTCGGCCTTCCTGATGTGGGCAGCCGAGCCAAAGCTGGTCGCACGCAAGCAGGCCGGTCTGACCGGCGTGCTGTTCCTCACCGTTCTTTCGGTGCTGCTCTATCTGACGAACAAGCGGATCTGGGCCCCGGTCAAGCATCCCAAGAAAAGCTGATCGGTTCTTCTGATCCGGCAAAAGCGGCGCTTTCCTGAACGGGAAGGCGCCGTTTTCCTTTGTGGGCGGTGGGTCTGGACCCACCTTACCGCTGGCATTTGCCAAAGGCGCGTAAGGTGGGTTTCAACCCACCTCCCGCCCAAGGTAGCGACGCAAGGCTTCGGGCGGATGATCCAGCAGCGCCTGCGGCGGAACCGGCGGCATCGCTTTGCCTTCGGCCACAAAGACAACTGCATCTGCAATTCGGCGGGCATCCTCAGGATCATGGGTGACCATAACCAGAGTGCGTCCCGCGGAACCAAGCACCTCGACGGCAAGGTCCAGCATCTCGGCCTTCAGGCCGGGACCAAGGGCGGCGAAGGGCTCATCCATCAGGACCAGTGGACGCTCGGCCAGCAAGGCCCGACCAAGGGCCGCTCGGCTCTGCTGTCCTCCCGACAAGGCCCCCGGTCTTCGGTCGCCAAGATCCGCCAGCCCGACCCGGTCCAGCACCCATTCAACCTTGGCCTTGTCGGCCTGGGTCAGCCGCAACGTAGGGTGCAGACCCAGCCCAAGGTTCTGGTTCACCGTGAGATGCGGGAACAGGTTATGATCCTGGAACAGGATGCTGATGGGACGCG
>JAUIHG010000397.1 GCA_030432405.1 Bacteroidia bacterium
GGCACCGCGGTGATGGAAGTGGCCGACACCTCGTGTCCCGTCAAACAAATCAGTTGAACCTTTTTATATGCGTATCCTAGTAGTCGTAATCAGTCTTGCCTTGTCTTTCGCCGCCCAGGCCGCGGTCCCTGACAGTGTCGCCGCCATTGCCGGCCGCTATGCCGGTCGCGCCTACAACGGCACCAACATGGACCCGGTGGTCACCATCCTGTCCTTTGACAGCCAGGGCCGCTTCAATGGTTCGTACTACGTGGAAGACGAAATCCAGGAGTTCGAAGGCCGCCTGTCCGGGCTGGTGCAGGAAGGCGAGCGCACGTTTTCCCTGGAATGGACCGACCGCTTTGGCGAAGGCTTTGCCTGGTTTGAGTTCAGCAGCGATTATTCGTCCTTCACCGGGTACTGGACCGACACCGATGCGCAATCCCAGTTTCCGTGGAACGGGGTCAGGCAGTAGTAGCCGAGCTATCGGGTTTACCCCACTTTTCTTTCGCGGCTGAAGCCGCTCCTGCGTGGGCCCAAGCCTTCCTCTAGGAGCGGCTTCAGCCGCGAACACATCAAGGCCCCTTCCACCGATATTCCCGTATTGAATTCCCGGGGGAACATGCTTTAATTCACCTCCCTTCACTACCTTTCCAATCCATAACAACATCAAGAGGAAATTGCATGAGACTGCTGAATCACATCACTGTTGGCACCAACGACCTGGCGAAAAGCACCGCGTTTTACAAGGCGGTCATGGAAGCGCTGGGATCCCAGCTCATCGGTGAAATTCCGGATCGTGCCGCCATGTTCGGCCGCGACGAAGGCCCCGAGTTTTTCGTGGTCAAACCGGCCAATGGCGAGCCCGCCTCGTTCGCCAACGGCGGCACCATTGGCCTGATCGCCCAAACACGCGCCCAGGTGGATGCCTTCCACGCCGCCGGCATGGCCCAGGGTGCCCAGGACGAAGGTGCACCGGGTCCGCGTGACTTTGCGCCCAACGCCTACGCCGCCTACATGCGCGACCTGGACGGCAACAAGATCATGGCCGCCTGCATGGCTGCGGAGTAACACGCACCACCGCTCGATCTCCTGAAGGCAAGGTGCAGGAAGATGCCATTTTTCCTGCACCTTTGCTTTCTAGC
>JAUIHG010000208.1 GCA_030432405.1 Bacteroidia bacterium
AAGGTTTCGGCCGCAAAGCGGTTGTTTGTCACCGTGGCATCGCCCACGTAGCGGTTGTTCTCAAACTTGAGGGCCTGCAGGTCCAGACCGCCACCGGAACGGGCCGCGCTCTTGGTGGCCGACAGGTTGCTCACGTCGTTTCCGGTGACCACAGCGTCTTCGCTGTTGCCCTCCAGGCCGATGCCTGTGGCAATGTGGCCGGAAATGCCGGAAAGCGCGTTGTCCGCAATGGTGGCGTCCACAATCTTGCCCGTGGTGCCCAGGTATCCACCACCTCCGCCTGCGTTCAGCAGGATGCCGTAGGCGATTTTGCCCGTGGGCCATGGCGAATTGTTGACCACCACATCCGTGATCGTGTTGCGCTGGATCGACAGATTGGTCAGCGTACCGGTGGTTGTCGACTGCAAAAAGCCGATGGCCGAAGCGCTGTTCCCGGTCAGGTTGGCGCTGCCGATGTCGGTGAAGCAGTTGTCTTCAACGGCCACGTTGCTCGCCGCCGATGGGCTGTTGCCCACGGTATACTGAATGGCGTGCGTATTGGTCAGTGCCGGAGTGGCCGAGGAATTGATGTCGTGGATGTTGTTGAACAACACCCCCAGATCGCTGGTATTGCCGCAAACAATGGCGTATTGGTAGCTCGGCGCCGTGATTTCGAAGCCGTTGATCGATACACCGTCGGCTGTTACCTGGATCGGCAGGCCGGAACCGGGCGCAAGGACGGCCTCGGCCGAACGTGCACCACAAGCTGCGTTGTAGTTGGGACCCCTAAGGTCGAGGGCCTTGTCTACGAGCAGGTTTTCCTGGAAGGTGCCGGCGCGGACGTCCACCACATCGGCAGCATCGGCTTCGTCTATGGCGGCCTGAACGAACATCGTGTCGCCGACCACCCAATGGCCACTGCTCAGCTCGAACAGCGCAGAAGCGGTATTGCCGCCGTTGAAGGTGTTGAAGAGCTTGGCCACGGCAACGGCGGTGGATTCATCCGGGAGGTAGTGGATGTACTCCGGTCCGTCGCCGCCGCTGCGGAAGGCGTCGTTGTGCAGCAGGAAGTCGAAGCCCGTCACCGTAATGTTGGTGTTGAACAGGCTGTCGGTGGGGCTGTAGTCGTCCTGATGGTAGACCAGGCCGTTGATGGACAGGCCGGAACCGTTGATGGTCACGTTGTCCGAGCCGCGGTTGAAGATGCTGGTTCCGGACGCATAGATGGCGATCGAGCCCCAGGCATTGTCCATGCCGTTGAAGCTGTTGACCACGACATCCGTACAGCCTGTGAATTGCATGCCGTTGCCGCGGGTCGTGCCGTTGGCGGTGATGTTGGTCAGGGTAACCCCATCCAAACCGTGAAAATCGAACGGCGTCCGCTCGGCAGCACCGTCGATGGTGATGTTTTCGAGGACGAGGTTCGCATTGACGGTCGGAACCGAATTCGCGCCCAACTTCAGGGTGAATCCGATGTTGTTGTTGGCAAACGGATCGGGATCGGCAATCGGTTTGATGGTCAGGTTGCGGAACGTGATGTCGTCCGCATCCGACTCCACCACGCGCTCCGTCAGGGGCGTCATGGCCGAGGCATCGAGCACTACACCAGCCATGCTTTCGCCGTGCAGGACCACACTGCGGTCCACCTCAAGCGTGGACGACAGCGGATAGGTCCCGTTGCTGATGAAAATGCTGTCCCCGGGAGTGGCAGCATCAATGGCCGCCTGGATGGTCAGGTGGCTAGTGCCCTGAGTAACGTTGGTGACCTGAGCGCCCAGCGAACCTGAGAACAGCAGTGCCGCCACTAGGCATAGCCAGGTCCGGATGGGTGGCCGCAGCCGCCTTGATCCTGAAAAAAGTGTTGTCATGGTGCTTCGATGTGTTTGCGATTTGTGTTGCGGGAGAACGCAGGCCATCGAAGACCAAAAAACCGCCCGGATGATGCATCCGGTCGGTCAATGTACGCCCTCCCCAGAACAGATATACTGTCGTAAGATATTAGACGAGGGAGGAGCTACCAAAAAATGGGGATAAATAAATGCAAATAAGTCCTAATACTTTGCATTCCAGAAGGTTGCGCTTGGCAACAGAATGGCATGCATAAACAGCTGATAATCAGCATAGGTTATCCCCATTATCGGGGAGCTTGCAATATGTAGGCTAAACAGCCTTGAAAATGTCCCCGAGACGGGGTGCATCCGGAGCACCATGGCGCTTCAACAGGCATCCTGAACGATGCCTGCTGAAGCGGATTTGGTAGTCGGAAAACGGCCTATTCGGGCGCCCCGGTGTGGGAAACGCGCAGCCAGCCGTGGTCCTGGATTTCGCCCGAAGGGGCAAGCGCCGAAACGCGGTAAAGGCCGGCAGGCAGGCCGCTGACATCGAGGCTGTTTTGGCCTGCAGGCGCCTGTTGGCGAAGCCGACCGGTGGCATCGTACAGCATCAAGGTGGCATCCGGTGCGGCCCCGGACACCGTGGCCCAATGCGACGCCGGATTTGGAACGATCGTTCCAAATCCGGCTGAGGCTGCCGCATCGGCCGTGCGGGCCAGCGGTGTGCTGAAGGTGTCCTCCACGCTGAAGGGGGTGGCGTCCACCGGACTGATGCTGCAGGCGCAGCGCACAATCCAGGCATAATCTGCGCCGGGCGTGAGGGCACCGCGCGGGATGCTGATGCTCGACGGGGGGCTGCCCAAAACGGGGGCTGCGGTGGCGTAACTCGTGCCGGGCAATTGACGGCCGCGTACCTGGCAGGCGACGCTGCCGGGAATGGGGTTCCAACTGAGCAGCACGTTGGAGCTGACAACGCTGCTGAGGCCGGTAGGTGCACTGGCGCTGCTGCAGGTAAGCTCCAGGCGCAAGTTTTCCAGGTAGGTGAGCGTGTTTTTGAACCCGATGGCCAGGTCCTCGTCGCCATCGCCATCGGCGTCAAAGGGCTGGATGAAGCGGTGGTATTCGAAGGCCGAAAACAGTTCCGGCCTGGGGCCGAAAACGCCGCCGCCCTGGTTGATGTAGACGATGCTGCGGTTTTCGGAATACAGCGGAACCAGCACATCCATATGGCCGTCGCCGTTCACGTCGCTGGTGCTGGGCACCCATGGGCCGAAAACCGCACCGGGAAAATCAATGCGGGTGTTGAAGCCGCCGCTGCCATCAGAAGGCACGTAGCCCACACGGTTGGCGTAAAAGGCCGAGTATACGATGTCGGGAAAGCCGTCCCCGTTCAGGTCGGCGGCGTCCAGGCCGAAGATGCCGTTGAGCGTCGAGAGCGTAATGGCCGTTTCCGGCCCGAAGCTGCCGCCGCCCAGGTTTTCATAATAGACGATCCAGTCGTTGAACTCCTCGCTGGCGGCGATGTCCATGTCACCGTCGTTGTCGAAGTCGGCTACTGCCAGGCCATCAGCGCCCCCAACGTTGCCGATGGATTGGCGCGGGCCGAAGCTGCCGCCGCCCAGATTGGCGTACCAGGACAACTGGCTGTCAAACCAGGAGGTCACTACGAGGTCAGGAGTGCCGTTGCCGTCCAGGTCCGCAATTTCCAGGTCCCGGCAATCGTCGTGGGTGCCGCTCAGGTCAATGGCGGTGAAGTTCAGCCCGCCGTTGTTGAGGTAGACGCGCACCGAAGTGTCGCCAATCACAGCAAGATCGGCATCGCCATCGCCGTCCAGGTCGGCGCTTTCCACTTCCGCCAGGCCTACCATATCCGTGAACAGGATTTGCCGAGATGCAAAACCGCTGCCCGTGTTTTCGATCCAGCCGAGATCCTGGTCCAGGCCGGTGGTGTACACCAGATCCAAATCGCCGTCGCTGTCGAGGTCGGTTGGGGCCGTGTTGCCGATGCCGCCTGCGCTGCGGCTGATGGGTTGGTCTTCGCCGAAGGCGCCACTGCCCAAGCCCAAATTCTCGTACCAGGCCAGCTTGCTGTCGAGCTGTGAACCGCTGGCCAGATCCAGGTCGCCGTCGCCGTCGTAATCCCCGCTGCTGACTGCGTAACAGCGGTAAGCGGCGCCTTGCAGGCGAACCGGTGCGGTAAAGCTTCCGCCGCCGTTGTTGCGGACGTAGTCCACAGCGTTTTCGTCGATCAGTGCGCCGGCAATGTCGAGGTCGCCATCGCCATCGGCGTCAAACACTTCCAGGTCCTGGCAATCGTCCACGCTGGAATTGATGACGCTCAAGCGGATTTGGGTGAAGCTGGCCGCGCCGCCGTCGTTGCGCAGCCAGGCGATGCGGAAGTCGCCCACGCCATTGATGGCCAGATCGGTGTCGCCGTCGCCATCCAGGTCGGCCGGATGGAGGTCGCGGCAGCCGACGAGTGTGGTGGGAATGACCACCGGGGCGCTAAAGCTGGTGCCGCCCAGGCCGGGGAACCAGACCACTTTATCGCCGTTGAGGTTGGCCAGCATCAGGTCGGTGTTGCCGTCGCCGTCCAGGTCACCCGCTTCGATGTCGTAGGGGTCTTGCACGGCCGCACCCTCGTAGATCGGATGTGCCGTCCACACACCGGCCGGTCCCTGTTCGTACCAGACTACGCCGCTGAAATCGTCGAAAATGCCCGGCTCGTCGTAGATGCTCAGCACGTCGGTGTCGCCGTCGCCATCGAGGTCCACCGGGGTGGCCTTACGGGTGCCGATCAGGGTATCGGTCAGCAGCATTTCCGGACCAAAGCCGCCTGTGCCATTGCCCAGCAGGTAGCCCACCCGGTCGGAGCCGGCCACCAGAATGTCGGTATTGGCATCGCCGTTCAGGTCGGCCAATTCCAAATCAAAAACATAGTCCTCGAGCAAGCCTCCGATCGGCGCCTCCGGCAAAAAGCCGCCAGCGCCATCGTTGAGGTACAACAGCAAGCCCGGCGCATTGAAGCCGTCCGAATTGCTGGCCACGATGTCGTCAAAACCATCGCCGTTGAAATCGGCGGATTCCGCGTCCAGGAAATTGCCGCGCGGACTGGTGAGGTCTACAGGGTCGTCAAATTGGGCCTTCGCCGGTACGGCGAACAGCAGAACAAACGTCACAGGTAGAAAGGCCGCGAAGCCGCGGTGTGCAGATGGATTGGCGTAGTGCATGGAGGAGGAGGTACAAGTGTTCCCCCTCAAGATATCGCCTTTAAGGCCACCTCCGAAATACCTAGCTGAAGTAATCCTTCATCTTCTCGAAAAAGCCCTTGTCCTTGTGGTCGGGATCGGGATGGAAGTTGGGCGATTCGCGCAGCTGTTCCAGCGTGGCTTTTTCCTCCGGGCTGAGCCGTTTGGGCACCCAGATGTTGACGTGCACCAACTGGTCGCCTTTGCCGTAGCCGTTGATTTCCGGAAAGCCCTTGCCTTTCAGGCGAAAGATTTTCCCGCCCTGGGTGCCGGCCGGAATCTTGATCCGTGCGGCCCCTTCGATGGTCGGGACTTCCACGCTCGTGCCCAGAGCGGCATCCGCCACGCTGAGGTAGAGTTCGTAGACCACATTGCTGCCCTCCCGGGTCAGGTCCTCGTGCGGGACTTCCTCGATGGCCACGATCAGGTCGCCGGGAGGGCCGCCTTGTTCGCCGGCATTGCCGCGTCCGCTCATCGACAGCTGCACGCCGGAGCTGACGCCGGCGGGAATGTCAATGGAGATGGTTTCCTCCCCGTACATGCGGCCGCTGCCGGAGCATTTGGGGCAATTGGCCTTGATCTGCTTGCCCGAACCGTGGCAGGTGGGGCAGGTGGCCGTGGTCTGCATCTGGCCCAGGATGGTGTTGGTCACCTGGCGCACCATGCCGTGCCCGCCGCAGGTGCCGCAGGTCTCCATGGCGGTGCCGTCCTTGGCTCCGGAACCGGAGCAGGCGTCGCAGGCCGTGTGCTTTTTGACCTTGATTTTCTTGGTGGTGCCCTGCGCCATCTCCTGCATGTTGAGCTTGAGCTTGACGCGCAGGTTGCTGCCCTTGCGGCCCCGGGCACGGCCTCCACCACCGCCGCGACGGCCGCCTCCGCCGCCGAAGAAGGCTTCAAAGGGATCGCCGCCTCCGCCAAAAATGTCGCCGAACTGGCTGAAGATGTC
>JAUIHG010000398.1 GCA_030432405.1 Bacteroidia bacterium
GCAACGATCGCTTTCTTGTCTTCGAGTCCAATTGCCACTGGAATTACTCCTGGATAGCTAAGTTAAAGCACCCGCAACCTCTGCGGATGCCGTTCGCGTGGTGAACTACTTCACCATCTGCGTAGGTTCAGGGTCGCCCCTGGATTAAGCCGCCGCCGGAATGTTGCCCCGGCAGTGTTTTTACACTTGGCGCCTACGGTCTTTGATGGCCTTCAGTTATCAGCTGTTGGGCGCTTCGCCCTGAGCCTTGTCCAAAGACCTCAAAATGGACCGGACCGGGCCTGTGGGCCCGCGCCGATCTCAAATGCCACACTTCCCTGCGTGGCCTTGAGGGATCGCCCCTTGTGGGGGCGAACCGATCAAACTTCTACCGACGCCTGGTCGATAGTGATGCCCGGCCCCATGGTGGTGCTCAGGCTGATTTTTTTCAGGTAGATGCCCTTGGCCGCCGCCGGCTTGGCCTTCTTCAGGTCAGCCAGTACCGCTTCCAGGTTGCCCCGGATAGCGGCCACATCGAAGTCGATCTTGCCGATGCCGCCGTGCACGATACCGTTCTTGTCGGTGCGGTAACGCACCTGGCCGGCCTTGGCGTTGTTGACCGCGGTCTCGACGTCCGGGGTCACGGTGCCGGTCTTGGGGTTGGGCATGAGGCCGCGTGGGCCCAACACCTGGCCCAGCTGGCCGACGACGCGCATGGCGTCGGGGGACGCGATGACGACGTCGAAGTCCATCATGCCGCCCTTGATTTCCTCGGCCAGCTCTTCCATGCCGACAAAGTCCGCGCCGGCGGCTTTTGCCTGCTCCGCCGCTTCACCCTGGGTGAAGACCGCAACGCGCACCACTGAACCGGTGCCGTGGGGCAACGTGGTCGCCCCGCGAACGGCCTGGTCGGATTTCTTCGCATCCACGCCGAGGTTCACGGCCACTTCCACCGTCTCGTTGAACTTGGCGGTAGCCAGCTCTTTCAGCAGGGTCACCGCCTCTTCCAGCGGATAAGCCTTCTCGGGGTTTACCTTCTCTTTAAATGCCTTCTGGCGCTTGCTCAACCTGGCCATGTCAGTTCACCCCCTCTACTTCGATGCCGGCGGAACGGGCGCTGCCCGCGATGGTACGCACGGCGGC
>JAUIHG010000209.1 GCA_030432405.1 Bacteroidia bacterium
TGGCCCGTCCCCAAACTCCAGTGCCTGTGCTCCATTCCATCCGGCCGCTCCAACAGCGGATGTGCCGTGTTCGCCCGCAGGGCGGGAGGTCCATGGCGAGGGTGCTTATGGCCAAAAGCCTCTTGTTGGCGGGCTTGATGGGTGTGGTGCTGGCCGCTGCTGCCCAGGTGCCGTATGCCAAAAACCTGCCTTGTTCGGACAAAATCCAGCCGCGGGAAGCGGAGAGCACCTTATTGCCTGATTCTGCGCTCTCGCTGGACTGGAATGGCGTCCCGGGTGTGGCACTGTACCATGTGCAACTCCATGCGGTGGACCCGATTGGTGGCATCGCCAGTGGTGATCTGCTGATGGATACGTTCCTCAGCAGTCCGGGCATGGTGCTGGAAGGCCTGCCAAAAGGCAAATGCATCGATTTCCGCGTCCGTGCCCAGTGCATGGACGGCATGCTGAGCCCCTATACGTTCCGGGACACCTTTGCCATACCCTCCACCGATTTTGCCTGCGGCGATCTGTATGTGGATGCCCGCGACGGCCAACTCTACCGCACCGTGGAGATCGGCAGCCAATGCTGGTTTCAACAGAACCTCAATTTTGTTCCGCCGGGTTCCTCCGGCGAAGGCCTGGTCACCGGGGAAGGGTGCAACGCTCCGAGTAAAGCCGGACGCTTTTACAATTGGCTGGTGGCCAAGCAAATAGACTCCACCTACACCAGCGTCTACTATTATCCGGAAGGCGAACAGGGCGTATGCCCGGTCGGGTGGCATGTGCCCACCGACAGCGATTATGTGGAACTGTTGGCCCAACCGGGCATCGATTTCAACAGCCTCAAAATCGGCGGAGGCTCCGGTTTTGAGCTGCACCTGGGCGGCTACATGAACGTGAACGACAATTTCACCTTCATTGAGTACGCCGCCATTCTGGTCACCTCCTCCCAGGCCCCCAGCCATCCGAAACGCATGGAGGTCCTGGTCATGGACGGTGTGTACACCAACCTGGCCGAGATGGGCAGCATCACCAAGCGCTGCCGCGGAACCGTGCGCTGCATCAAGGATTGACGCGCGATCTGGTTGACCTGTGTTTGATGTGTTTACGGGCATGCAGACCGACCCGCATTTTGGTGGATTTGAAGCCGTTTTGTCCCGTTGAATGCTGCGGTTGTACCCCCCTTGTCCAGCGCAAATGCGCTACTTTTGCCATAGCGTTGCATTTTTGAATTAGGCGCCTTGGGCATCCATTTGGCGTACCGCTGCATGCCCATCGTGCACGAAACCCGCAGCGCCGGCCCGCATTTCCCCGTGAACATTCTTCAACTCAGTTCCAGTTTTGTTTTGGGCGCCCTGGACGGGGTCAGCCCGGCCCATGGCAAGTCCCTGATAGCCGCCTTTGCTCTGGACCGGCAGTTCCGCCAGCGGCAGTTGCTGGCCTTTGGCGCGGCCATGCTCAGCAGCCATTTTGTGCTGCTGCTGGCCCTGGCGCTGGTTTTCCGCGGGCTATTGGTGCAGCACGCCGATGCCCTATGGATGGAATGGATCGGTCCTGTGGCCACGATCGGCTTTGGGGTATACCTGCTCCTCCGCCGGCGCAAGGCGGTTCGCGCGGCGCGCGAAGCCGGTCACGCCGACGCCTGCACCTGCGCCGCTCACGAACCCGACCGCATCGACCCCAAGCGCGGCATGCGCCAGGCAGCAGCCATGGGTCTGCTCATGGGCTTGATGCCCTGTCCGATGGCCATCAGTACGGTATTGCTTTCGCTGCACGCGGGCAATGCCTGGATGGCTGCGGGCATCGTGGGCCTGTATGTGCTGGGCATGGGCCTGGTGCTGGCCGCCATTTCAGTGGCCTTCTTTTGGGGCGCGCGCTGGTTGCGCGAACGCAAGGCCCGTCGGGCCGCATCCGATACGGTGGATGCCCGTTCATCCTGGTGGATGAGCACGCCCATGCTGCGTTTCAACGCGCTATTGGGGCGCCTGGATAGCCGCTTGGTGGCCGCTTGGCTGGTCATTGGTCTGGGTGTGGTGTACCTGCTGGGACTGTATCTGCCAGAAGTCGGCGCTGAACACTGGTTGTCCGGACTCGGACACGCCGGCCACAGCCACTAAAAACACTGGTTTTTGGCGCTGGATTTGGCGCCACCATCACGGGCTGTTCCGCCCGTTTTGTGCTGCAGCATCCATCAATCGCAGGGGTCGCCCGGAAGGGCGGCAATCCAATCCCGGATCAGCGCAACGCCTTGGGTGTGCTCAATGGTGCGGCCCAACTCGGGCATGGCCTCGTCCAGGTCCGTGGAGATCATGCGGTAGAGCAAGAAGGAGGAGTCCGGTTGGCCGGGCACAATGGCGTAGTCCAAACCGCCCGAGCCGCCGCCTGCTGCTACCGGAGTCTTGCAGATGCCCAACGCGCCTTCGTTGTCGTTTTCCAGGTTCAGGTACAGGCCGGAGTTTTCGGCATCGCCTTCCGGGCGGTGGCAATGCGCACAGTTGACGTCCAGGTACGCGCGGGCCCGGGCGTCCAGGCTGCCGGAGGCCGGGTCGGCAAACAAGGGCAGTGCATCGACCGCCGAAGGATCCGGGGCGCCTTCCAGCCAATCTTCGGCCGCCCAATAGGCCAGCTGATTGGCTGGTCCAGAAGGGTAGGAATAGGTTCCGTTGAGGTTGCGCGGTTTGGGGCCCAGCGGCTGGAGCGGGTCGCCGATCTGATGGCAGTTTTCGCATTCCACCACGTTGGGGATGATGTAATTGGTGCTGCGGTTGGCGCCCGCTTCATCGATCCAGGCTACGTCCACCACCTTGCCGGTGACCTTGTTTTCGGCATCGGTCTGGGCATCGTTCCAGCGGTAACCGTAAGCCTGCCAGCCGTCTTCGTGGTGGGCCAGAACCCGGGTTTCGAGGATGCGCCGAGGCCCTTCCGGAGTGCGGAAATCGTCGGGGTAAAAGAAGGTTTTGAAAATCAGGGTACCGACGGGAAAGTCGATTTCTTCCGGCCCCAGGTAGGTCATGCGTTCGCCGGGAGGCAGGTAGATGTGCCGGGCTTTGTGCGCATAGTCTGTGAACAGCGGGGTGTTCAGGGTGTAGGGCATGAGGTATTCCCCGGGCTCAAGATCCACCAGTGGACCGTCAAACAACCCGTAGTCGCTGAGCATGGCCAGCGGCAGGGCATCCATGTCAAAACCGCTGTCCGGGCCGGGCAGCTTCTTGCAGGAGCCCAAAAACAGGAGTGCTGCGGGCAGGACCAGGGTCAACAGGGCCAAAGACCGTTTTCGCCGGTCCGGCGAAAACGGCTTAAGGCGTAAGGGCAAAACGTCCATGCAGAGCGTCGTATAGCGGATGGGTGGAGTGGGATGTGGGGATTGCCCTGCGTCAGGGGAAAACCGGCGGAACGGTGTAGGACAACGCTGGCGCATCCAGCGCGGTGACCGGTAGCGCGGCGATGGTGCAGTCGTTGTCGGCGGGATTGGCCACGACATCGGTAAAATCGTTGGCCGCGTCGATGTCTGCAAACTGGGCCCCGCCGTTGTCGTGGTGGCAAATTTTCTGCTCGCTCAACGGCAGGTCGGGATTGATGATGCCATCCCAGACAATGTCCGGGGCGATACCAAAACCACTGTACACCGCCGATAGGGTCAAAGCAAAGAGCCCACCAAAGGGATCCGATGGTGCCCGGGTGAAGCTGTTGTCGTGTACGTGGATATTGTATACGTATTCGTCAAACTCGGGGTCGGTGTTGGTGGCCGCACCCAGGGAATCGAGGGCCACAAAGCTGACAATGCCCACCCCCATGATGTTGCAGTTGGTGATGGTATTGTTGAAAATTTCCACGTCCCGTGCGGACAGCAGCATGATGCCTGTGCCTTCCGGCACATTGCCCACGATGTTGCCTTCCGGGGCAAAGTTGATGGTGTTGTTGCGGTCCAGGATGTTGTCGAACACCCGGCACGTGTGGCCGTTTTTAATCACCGGCAGACCGGGCAGGTCAAAGACCAGGATGCCCCCGGTATTGCGTTCAGCGCGGTTGCCGTACACGTCGGAATTGATGCAGTTTTCGATTTCGATGCCGGCCACGTTTTGCTCCACAAAACAATTGCGGACATGGACCTGCTCGCTCTGTCCGACGTAGATGCCGGCATCCGAAGCGGCGGTCACGTAGCAGTCGTCCACCAACACGTCGTTGGAGGTCACCGGGTAGAGGCCATAGGCACCGTGGTTGGCATCGGGACCACCGGAGTAGACCGCACCAACACGGAAAAAGGAAATGCCGTCGCAATCCTTGGCCTTGATGCCGTCACCGGGCATGTCCCGAACGGTCAGATCGGCAAAAATGACATCGGTCATGTCCGTGGCCAGAATCCCCTGGGCACCGGAAACCTGACCGCTGAAATCCAGGATGGTGTTGTCGCGGCCCTCGCCGCGGATCACGATGCCCGATTTGCCGGACACCGAAAGCTGCTGGTTAAAACTGTAGGTGCCCTGCTTGAAGTGCAGCGTATCGCCACTTTCCATATTGACGAGCGCTTCCTGGGCCTTTTCCTGGTAGTCGTCCGACGTTGATATCAGCCAAACGTTCGAGGGAATGGCGTCTGGGCCATCGTCCTTACAGGACCACAGCAGCACCAAACCCAGAAAAAGCAGGACAGAAAGGCGACCCAGATGGCTTAAGCCATTGGCGCCAAGGGTGTTGAGGGAGGAGATGGGGAAGACTTGCATACCCGGAAATTACCAATTCCCGGGCATTCCCAGCGCGGTTTCAAAGCGGGGCGTCACCCGCCTCAATGGGATGATGGACGGGCTTCAAGCCGCCGTATATTAGCCGCCGTTTCCCGCCTTCCGGCGAACACCCTCGGACAGCCACACCCCACATCGATCCCTGCTGCCACCCGCAGCTTTGCCAACCCGGACCCATGAAATTCTTCATCGATACCGCCGACCTCGACGAAATCCGCGAAGCCCACGACCTGGGTGTGCTCGACGGTGTGACCACCAATCCCTCGCTGATGGCCAAGTCCGGCATCACCGGCGAGCAGCACATCAAGGACCACTACGTCAAGATTTGCGAAATCGTTGACGGAGACGTTTCTGCAGAGGTCATCTCCACGGACTTCGACGGCATGATTGCCGAAGGCAAGGCACTGGCCGCCCTGCACCCCAATATCGTGGTCAAGGTGCCGATGATCAAGGATGGCGTCAAGGCGCTGAAGTACTTTTCGGACAACGGCATACGCACCAACTGCACCCTTGTGTTTTCCGCCGGCCAGGCCATCCTGGCGGCGAAGGCCGGTGCCAGCATGGTTTCGCCCTTCATGGGCCGTGTGGACGACATCAACTGGGACGGCGTGGCCCTGGTCGAGCAGATCGTGGACATCTACCTGCAGTACGGCTTCGAAACCGAAGTCCTCGCCGCCTCGGTCCGCAACAGCCTGCACATCGTCAAGTGCGCCGAAGTCGGTGCCGACATCGTGACCTGCCCGCTGAACTCCATCCTCGGCCTGCTCAAGCACCCGCTCACCGACGTGGGCCTCGAGAAGTTCCTCGCGGACTACAACAAGGGCAACGCGTAGCCCCGCCCGCCGGGTACAACGGTCGCCCAACATCTACCGCTCGCTTACGCGTCCCGCCAGCCGGGTACAACGGTCGCCCAGCATCTACCGCTCGCTTACACGTCCGTACCGCCTTGTGCGCCTGAAATCCCAAACTCGCCGCTACGCGGCTCAGACAGTGGGATTTCCGGGCGGCGCACTACGGCTACGGCCGCTGCGCGCTCGCTCGAATGCTGTGCTCCCGCCGCACCCTGGCTGGCGGAGGTGGTGCCAGACCATTTGCATTAGCGCCCTGCGTTTACGGTACGGCCGCTGTTCGCTCGCTCGAACGCTGTGTGTTCCCGCTGCACCCGGGCTGGCGGAGGTGTTGCCAGACCATTTGCTTTAGCGCCCTGCGTTTACGGTACGGCCGCTGCGCGCTCGCTCAAACGCTGTGTGTTCCCGCTGCACCCGGGCTGGCGGAGGTGGTGCTG
>JAUIHG010000399.1 GCA_030432405.1 Bacteroidia bacterium
CCAAGATTTTTACCAAACCTGGGCGCAGCATTACGATCCAGACGATCCGTATTGGCAGGCAGTGGATTTGCGCCCCAAGGTGCCCAATATTGCCGTGCCGATGCATCTGGTCGCGGGCTGGTACGATATTTTCTTGCAAGGGCAACTGGCCGATTACGCCGCCCTGCGCGAAGCGGGGCGCGAGCCATACCTCACCATCGGCCCGTGGACACACATGGAATTCCCCGGCATGTTGGCCGCCGTGCGCGCGGGGCTGGATTGGTTTGCGGCAAAATTAAAGGGAGAGGTGGAGGCGATACGGCCGTATCCCGTACAAATCTACCTGCAAGGTGCGGACAAATGGCTGGGCTACGAAAGCTGGCCCCCGCCTGCCGAGCAAGAAGCCGCCTTCTACCTGCAATCGCTTGGCCAACTGACCACTACAGACCCGCCTGCCAACTCCGCGCCCGACCAATACCGCTACGATCCAGCCGATCCCACGCCCAACCTGGGCGGCGCGCTGCTCTCCATCGAGGCGGGGCCAGTGGACAACCGCCCGCTGGAAGCCCGCCCCGACGTGCTCACCTACACCACAGAGCCGCTCAGCCAGCCGCTCACCGTCATCGGCCCCGTGCGGCTGCGGCTGTACGTGCGCTCTAGCCTGGAATTTACGGATTTTTACGGCCGTTTGTGTGCTGTGGGGGAAGACGGCCGTTCCCTCAACATCTGCGACGGCCTCCTTCGCGTCCAGCCAGGGCGAGGCGACCCCCAGCCCGACGGCAGCCTGCTCGTCGAGGTAGACATGACCGCTACGGCGTACCAGTTCCAACCCGGCCACCGCCTGCGTTTGCAGGTTTCCAGCGGCGCACACCCCCGCATCAGCCGCAACCTGGGCACCGGTGATCCCGTCATGCACGGCACTGCCATGCACCCCGCCCACCAAACCGTCTACCACGACCCCAATCACCCGTCGGCCTTAATTTTGCCCCTCACGTAGCGTGTGGTAGGGGCTAGGCAGGCGGCAACCAACCCAGTCAAAGCAAAACACCACTTCTCCGCCTGCCTCGCCCAAAACTCTGGAAATGTGACCCCGCCTCTGCTAAATTCTTTCCTACATTGCTCGCTGTGGCCGATGTCCTCAC
>JAUIHG010000210.1 GCA_030432405.1 Bacteroidia bacterium
ACGGTATGGGCGTGCACTGGACGCTCAATGCGCGCAAGGCCATGGGCGCCTCCGGCGAACGCGTCGAAATCCTGGACCTGCGCACCCTGCATCCGCTCGATGAAGAAGCCGTGCTGGCCCAGGCCCGCAAACACGGCAAGGTGCTGGTGCTGACCGAGGAGCAGCTGGAAAACAGCTTTGCCGAAGTGCTGGCCGGCCGAATTGCCGCCAAGGCCTTTGAGCACCTGGATGCGCCGGTGGCCACCTTGGGGGCGCTCAACCTGCCCGCCGTGCCGCTGAATTCCGGCCTGGAAAGGGCCATGCTGCCCAGCGCTGAAAAGGTGCAGGAGGCCCTGGAGCGCCTGATGGCCTATTGAGCCGGCCGCCGGCCCTGGCAAACATGCGTGGAGGGGGTGGTGGCATTTGCCTACCACTCAGGAAGCACCTAGTTTTGGCGCCTCTCATTTTGGCGTGGACGCTGGTCCACACCATGCGCTTTTGCGGCGGTCATCCTGTCGCTGTTTTCTTCCTGCCCAATTCTGCCATGCCCTACTTGTTCACGTCAGAGTCCGTTTCGGAAGGCCACCCCGACAAGGTAGCCGACCAGATTTCCGATGCCATCCTGGACCAGTTTCTGGCCCAGGACCCCAACGCCAAGGTGGCGTGTGAAACGCTGGTCACCACCGGCATGGCTGTGTTGAGCGGGGAGGTGCGCTCCAAGGCCTGGGTGGACGTGCAGAAGACCACCCGCGAGGTGATCCGCCGCATCGGCTATACCCATAGCGCCTACAAGTTTGACGCCGATGCCTGCGGGGTGCTCTCCGCCCTGCACGAGCAGAGCGACGACATCTTCCAGGGCGTGAGCCAGAAAAACCCGCTGGAGCAAGGTGCCGGCGACCAGGGCATGATGTTCGGATTTGCCACCAACGAAACGGGCACCTATATGCCCCTGGCGCTCGACCTGTCGCACGCGCTGCTGCGGGAGTTGGCTGTGCTTCGCCGGGAGGCGAAGGAGATGCCCTACCTGCGGCCCGATGCCAAAAGCCAGGTGACCATCGAATACAACGACGACAATACACCGCGCCGGATTGAGGCCATCGTATTGTCCACCCAGCACGACGAGTTCGACACGGAGCCCAAGATGCTCAAGCGCATCCAGCGCGACGTCAAAAAAATCCTGATTCCGCGGGTGATTGCGGCGCAGCCGAAAGCCATCCAGGAATTGTTCACCGGCCGGATCAAATACCACATCAACCCGACCGGCAAGTTTGTGATCGGTGGTCCGCATGGGGATACCGGCCTGACCGGCCGAAAGATCATCGTGGATACCTACGGCGGCAAGGGCGCCCACGGGGGCGGTGCTTTCAGCGGCAAGGACCCCAGCAAGGTGGACCGTTCGGCGGCATATGCCGCCCGGCACATTGCCAAGAACATGGTGGCTGCCGGCATTGCCGACCAGATGCTGGTGCAGGTGAGCTACGCCATCGGCGTGGCCCAGCCCATGGGCATTTTTGTGGATACCTACGGCAGCGCCAAGGTGGACATGAGCGATGCGCAGATTGCCGCGCAAATCGAAAAGCTCTTCGACATGCGGCCGGGTGCGTTGATCCGTCGCCTGAAGCTCAAGCAGCCCATTTATGAAGAAACGGCGGCATACGGCCACATGGGCCGCAAGCCGCGCAGCTTCACCAAGACCTTTGAGGTCAACGGCAAAGCCAAAAAAGTGAAGGTGGAGACCTTCACCTGGGAGAAGCTCGACTACGTGGCCAAAATCAAGAAGGCCTTCAAGGCCTGAACGGGCACGCAGCGCCGAATTTCAGCACGCTGGGCTTGCCCTGGCGCTGCTTTTAGGACATGTTGGCACGGCGTATCTTAACGGTACACTTCCATCAAGCACCCGGTGTCGGGTGTTGGATCGGATAAGCCCCCACCGCCATGGTTCGTTTTTTTCCGTTTACCGGTTGCGCTCCATCGAATGCGCGACCCCTGCAGCCGCTTTTTTCGCATTTGCGCTTGGTGTTCGCCGGAAGCGCGATGGCCGTTTTGCTGCTATGGGTCCAGGGTCTTCAGGCGCAGTCCATTGCGTTCGAAAATGTCTCCGCTGCGGCCGGGATCAACCACGAATACGGCACCGCCAATTTCATGGGCGGAGGCGTGGCCTGGTTTGACTACGACAACGATGGAGACGACGACCTTTACCTGCCCGGCGGCTCCAACATGGATGCGCTGTACCGCAACGAAGGGGACGGCACCTTCACCAACGTGTCCTTGGATGCCGGACTGGACTTTACATGGAATTTTGCCACCACCGGTGTGGTGACCGCGGATGTGGACCGGGATGGCGACCGGGACGTCTTTCTGACCGTCCAGCCGGGCGCTGTATTGACCACCTCGCACAACCACATGTTGCGCAACAACGGGGACGGTACGTTTTCAGACGTGTCCATTCCTGCCGGCTTTGCCGGCGAAATCGACTGGAGCACCGCCGCCACCTTCGGCGACTACAACCTGGACGGTTGGGTGGACCTTTACGTGGGCAATTACGTCAACCCGGACAGCCTGGCGGTGACCGAAGATTCCACCGGGACGATTAACGGATTTGCGCACCAATGCGAAAAGAACTGGATGTACCTCAATAATGGGGACGGCACCTTCACGGAGGTTTCCGCTTTGCTGGGCGTGCATGCCGGACGCAGTTGTGCCCTGGCCACCACCATGTCGGATTACGACAACGACCACGACGCAGACATCTGGGTGATCAATGATTTTGGCGAATTCATTATTCCCAACCAATTGTTCCAGAACCAGCATCCCGGTGATGGGTTCGCCGACGTCAGTGTGGCGGCTGGCGCCGATTGGGGCATGTACGGCATGGGCATTGCCATCGGCGATTTTGACCACGACCAGGACCTGGACTATTACACCACCAACATCGGCTTGAACCACCTGTACATCAACAACGGGGACGGCACGTTTATGGATGGTACCTCAACAGCGGGAGTGGGGGACGAATACGCCACCCCCATCAACGATACGCTGTACACTGTGGGCTGGGGGACCGCTTTTGTGGACCTGGACAACGACCGTTGGCAGGATCTGGTAGTCTCCAACGGGCATATGCCGGCAGCGGCGTTCATTCGTAATACCGTGCGCAACCCAAACCGGGTTTACTTCAATAACGGAGACGGGACGTTTGCGGAAAACGGCTGGAGCATTGGTGCAGCCGACACCGGCGTATGCCGCGGCTTGGCCTATTCGGATTTTGACCGGGACGGTGATGTGGACGTGCTGTATGCCAACATCGAAAGTTGGTACACCACCTATCCGGACCGCTTCATCTTGCTGGAGAACCAACTGGACGGCACCAACAACTGGCTGCAGTTGCAGCTGCACGGCACTATCAACAACCTGGACGCCTACGGCGCCAAGGTGCGCATAACGGTGGGCGGAGATACCTGGATCGACGAGCTGCAGGGTGGCTCCAGCCACGGATCCCAAAACAGCTCCATCCTGCAGGTTGGTCTGGGTACTGCCACGCAGGTGGACGAGCTCACCGTCATCTGGCCGGGCGGCTGGCAGCAAAGCCTGGAAAACATCCCGGCCAACCAGCGCATCAACATCATCGAAGACACCAGCTCCACGGTCATCAACCAATTGCCGGTATTGGAAAGCGGCATCGGCATGCTGATCCGGCCCAACCCGGTGGTGCAAGGCACCGTTGTGGCCTTCGACCTGCCCCGTGCCCTGCCCAGCGCCCGTGTCAGCATCATCGATCCTGCAGGCCGTTCCGTGGCCCTGCTCCATGAAGGATTCCTGCCCTCCGGGCGAAGCACCCTCCCCTGGAACGGCACCGACGCCGCCGGCCAACGCCTGGCCCCCGGCACCTATCACGTGCAGCTGATTTCGCCGGAGGCGCATGCCGCGCAGCCCATACTTGTGGTGCGTTAGGCTCTCGTTTTCAGCGCTTTATCTTTACCGGCTATTATTATACCAGATAGACGGCCACTTCCTTCGGTCAGGGGAGGTGGGTTTGTATTTTCATCGTCCAAAGCAATTCGAACCAGAGCCTCCCAACATGCATCAGCGTTTTACTAGTCCTCTACTCCTCCTATTTCTTTTTGCGCTTAGTTCCTCCTCCATTCTGTATGGTCAAGTACAGAATGTGGATGTGTCTATGGATGTCATTGAGGTTCGGCACAACTACGATTGCGGTTCAGACGGTGATGGTCTTTTTGCAGGTACCCCTGAACCACGATGGAAGTTCTGGGGTGGATATGATGGTGGAAGCTGGTCCTTTGTTGGGACCCACAAGTATGCTTTTGATGGAGGTGCGTTGAACTGTGGAATATGGAACCATTCAGATTTTGACTTGAGGAACATCTCCAACAACCCAACAAGATATATGTCGGTAGATATGGAGTCTTGGGAGGAAGATGGTTGCGGTGGAGATAATGATTACAACGATGATTGTTGGTTTAATGACGACGATGCGCACAACGGCCGTTTCCGCCTGGCCGATATCGATTTCCGGATTGATCCTCCAGGTGTTTACAACCAATACGGTTGGTACTATGGAGGTTATGGTTATGGGGCACGTGTAGATGTGTTGTACACCTGCGATGACGCTGGCGATGGAGTGGCGTTTGGTACGGACTCCTGGAGGGGCTATGCCTATGACGGCACCAGCCTTTCAGGAACCTACTATGGCTATATGACGGAGTCGGAAAACTTCGACCAGTCCTTCGGGGATTACATCATCAATTCGGAGTACCACCCCACCAGCTGCCGGTCTTTTCGGAAAGAAACGTTTTCCGTCCGCTACAAAATGCGCAAAACGGTAACGGAATGCGGCTATTACACCATTCGTGCAGGCTCTGATGATGGCCTGCGCTTGTACGTTGATGGAACCCTGGTCATTGACAGTTGGATTGATCGCGGGTATACGGTAGATCAGGCTGGAGTATATCTGGAGCCCGGAACCCATGATTTTGTGCTGGAATACTACGAAAACGGCGGAGGCAATCGGATTTCGTTCAATATCCAGCGTGCAGATCAGGTTCCAACTGCGGGCAATACGGACATTACCGCTTGTTGCGCGGATCTGTACGATGCAGGCGGAAGTGGTAACTACAACAACAACTGGGATGGTACTACGACCATTTATCCATCCGACCCTGCCTCCATCCTGATCATTAACGGTACGCAAATCACCGAATCAGGTTATGATTTTCTGCGTATCTACGATGGTGCTGGCACTGGTGGTACCCTCCTGCACGATGCTTCCGGAACAGCGACAATATCCAACATCACGGCTTCCAGTCCCGGTGGTGCACTGACCGTGCGCTTCACCAGCGATGTTTCTGTCACCCTTCCCGGATTTGATCTGGATGTGTCTTGTTGCTTGCCCTCCAATGCACCCACAGGCATTTCCGGTCCAACCGAGTTGTGTTCGGGCGAATCCGCAATGCTCTCTGTTAGTGGCGGCAGTCTCGGCGATGGAGCCGATTTCGGCAATCGCCCTCTCGGCGCGCGGACGGAGCAGCAGCGCCGGTTCGGTCGGCCGCATGCCGTCCGGTTCGCGATCGAACAACTGGCAGCCGAGATCCCTTTCGAGCCGGGCGATCGCCTGGGTCAGCGCGGGCTGCGTCAGGTTGACCACCCGCGCCGCGCGCGTCACCGATCCCTGCGCCACCGTCGCGGCGAAGGCGGCGATGTGCCGGATATTCAGAAGCTGGTCGATCACGCGGTTCGATTAGCAAATATTTATGCCCCGGCATATCTTTGCATTGGCGGCGCTCGCGCGGTCGTCGCATGCAGCGATCCGAACGCGGAACGGCCGACCGGAGGCATGGACGAATGGGCATCGTGGTGCAGAATATCGAGCGCGCCGACGCCGCCGTGATCGCCGGTCTGGCGGAATGCGGCGTCGCCACGGTGCACGAGGCGCAGGGCCGCACCGGACTGCTCGCCAG
>JAUIHG010000211.1 GCA_030432405.1 Bacteroidia bacterium
GGCCGCCACAAATACATTCCCTACCACCGCCTTTTCCAGCGCTACGAGACCCTGGAAGTGCCGGGTTACGGCTTTTTTGAAGGCTACCCCAACCGGGATTCGCTCAAGTACAAGGACGTCTACAAGCTGCGCGGGGTGGACACGCTCTACCGCGGCACGCTGCGCCGCCCGGGCTTTTGCAAGGCCTGGGACAGCTTTGTGCAACTGGGTATGACCGACGACAGCTACCAGATCGAGGATCTGAGCAACATGACCTGGCGGGACTTCACCAACAGCTTTTTGTGGTACGACGAGCACAGCTCCGTGGAGTTGAAGCTGACCGCCTACCTCAAGCTGGACTTCCACAACGACATCCTCGACAAGCTCACCTGGCTGGGCATGTTCGACAAAACGCCCATCGGCATGGAGCGCGGCACACCGGCCGAGGTGCTGCAGAAAAAACTCGAGGAAAAGTGGGGCATGGAGCCCGAAGACCGGGACATGATCGTGATGCTGCACAAATACGTGTACCGCCTGGACGGCGAACAGCACCGCATCCAGGCCTCCATGGTCACCCTCGGCGACGACGCTGTGCATACGGCCATGGCCAAAACCGTGGGCTTGCCCCTGGGCATAGCCGCCCGGCATGTACTCTCCGGAACCATTGCCCACCAGGGCATCCTCATGCCCACAGAAGCCGTGGTCTACGAACCGGTGCTGGCCGAGCTGGAGGAGCAGGGCATCGTGTTCAGCGAGACGGCATATTGATGGAGTGGGCCACCGTGGCCGTCACTTCCCTGGCGTCAAGTGCCTGCCGGTTCAGCTCCCGGCAAGACCTGCCACCGTATTCCAGATCAGGCTGAGCACCAAGCCCACCACAAACAGCACCGCGCCCACCACCAGCAGCAGGGCAATGGCGATGGCCATCCAGCCGGGCAGGCGCTTTTCGCCGGAGGCGTAATGGGCTTTGAGCAGGCGCAGGTTGCGCAGGTTGGCCTTGAAGCCCACGTCAAAAATGTCCCCGAGCAGGGGGATGGTGCCTACGGCGAAGTCCAGCGCCACGTTGCCGGCCATGCGCAGGACGAGGAATGGACTGGCGCCGTAGCGCAACATGCTCAGCAATAAGCCCGCCGATAGGGCCAGGCCCGTGAGGTCGCCGAAACCCGGAATGAGGGAGACGAGGCTGTCCAGCCCGAAGCGGATTTGCGTGCCCGGAATGCGCCAACGGGCGTCCATCAGCACGGCCACACGTTCCAGCGCGTCGAGGCGTTGCTGGGCTTCCAGGGCCAGTTGGTCCTGGTCCTTTGCTGTGGTGGGGGCATCCGGTTGTGCGCGCATGATCGGGGAGAACGGAGAAACTATGGATTTGGCGGCCAGGCGATTTCGCCCCGCAAAAGACGGTTTTCCAGCGCCAACAAACCGACCACCGTCAAACTGTCCACAAGGACCCTTTTGTGCACCAGCGCGATGGCCTGGTCCACCGGCATGCGCCAGGTTTGCAGGCGTTCGTCCGGGGTGGGTTTGGGCGTCCCGAAGCGGCAGTCGCGCGCCAGATAGACGCGGCCCACTTCGTCCGTGGCCGAATTGCTCAACTGCAGGTCTTGCAATACGTCCCAGCGGCCGGCCACGATGCCGGTTTCCTCTTCCAGTTCGCGCCGTGCAGCAGCTTCGGTGGACTGTTCCGGCAAGCCACCGCCGGCCGGGATTTCCCAGGAGTACGCGTCAAAAGGATAGCGCCACTGGCCCACCAGCACCGTGTCCCGGCCGTCCAGCACCACAATGCCGATGGCGGTATTGCGGAAGCCGACCACCCCGTAAACGCCATCGCGGTCCGCGGCGTCTTTGATGGCGTGGTGTTCCACGCGGATCCAGGGGTTTTCATACACCGCCTCCCGGCGAAGGCAACGCCAGGGATTGGCGGGCGGCTCCGGGAAGGGGTAGGGGTCGGCCAGCGCCTCCGGGGCCAGGGGGACGTAGCCGGATGCCTGCGGGGCCGGGGCATCGGCCGCAGCAGCCGGGGTATGCGCAGGGTGTTTCCCGGTGTGGCCGCCGGGGGCAGCCTGCCGGGAACCGGATGGCGTCTTGTCGGAAGGAGCGGCGGAATCGGACACGGCGCAAAGAAAGCCAAGCCTCAACCATGCGCCGCGCGCCACTCCTCCAGCAGGCGCGGCAGGCCCACGGCGGCCGTCTCGGCGCGCAGCTCGATGCCCGGGCTTCCGTCTGAAAGGGAGGCCATGGCCAGTTCCGGCACGCGTTCGCCGATTTCGGCGACCATCGGATCCATGACCAGGCGCTGCGCATGGGGCGGCGTAAAGCCGATCAGGGAAGCGGCCGGGTAGACCGCCAGACTGGTGCCGACCACGAGAAACAGATCGGCGGTTTTGGTCAGGTCCAGCGCGTCGCCCATGCGGGGCACGGCTTCGCCGAACCATACGACGTCCGGCCGCCAGGGATGCCCGTCGGAGGCCAACGCACCGTCTTCGATGTCCCCATCCCAGTCCTCCAGCAGGTCGGGATTGCCCGCCGAACGCCGCTTGAAGATTTCGCCGTGCAGGTGCACCACCTTGCTGGACCCCGCGCGTTCGTGCAGGTTGTCGATGTTCTGCGTGATGATGTGCACGTCAAAGAAGACCTCCATGGCCGCCAGTGCATGATGCCCGGCGTTGGGCTGCACGGTTTTCATCTGGCGGCGGCGCTCGTTGTAGAAGCGCTGCACCAGGCTGGGGTTGGCCTGCCAGCCTTCCGGCGAAGCCACCTCCATCACGTCGTGGTTTTCCCAAAGGCCTCCGCTGTCGCGAAAGGTGGGCACACCGCTTTCGGCGCTCATGCCGGCACCGGTCAGGACCACCAGGGTTCGGGGCATGGGGATTCGGTTTTTGAGGGGTTGAGCGATTTCGGGTACAGCGGCCGCTGTTCGGCCTCCAGCCACTCGGAACGGGTTTGCGGAAGCGCTGCGATGAGGTCCCCGGCCAGCATGCCGCTTTCGCCGGCCAGGCGACGGGCGGCTTCTGTGGCGGCCAGGCCATGCCAGCCTACCCCGATCCAGGCGGCGTCCACCGCGTCCAGGCCCTGGGCCAACAGCGCGGCGATGATCCCGGCCAGGGCATCTCCGCTGCCGGCCGTGCCCATGCCGGGATGCCCGGTATGGTTGACGCGCAGGTGCCCGGATGTGGCCGGGTCCGGCGAAGCGATGACCGTGTACGCGCCCTTGAGCACCACCACGCAGCCGCTGGCCCGCGCGCAATCCCGGACATGGTCCCAGCCGGCGCGGCCTTCGGGCAGAGGGCCAAAAAGCCGCTGGTATTCGCCGGGGTGGGGCGTGAGCACGGGCGGATGGTCCAGGGCATCGGCCAGGTGGCGCAGGCTCTGGAGCACGGCGTCGGGATCGGTTTGAGGCCAGGCATCGTGCCGTTCAGCGGCCCCATCCGGGCCGATCCGGATGCGCCCGACCGCCAAGGCGTTGAGCGCGTCGGCGTCCAGCAGCACCCGAGTGGAAGGCGCATCCTGCACCAGCCCGAGCAGGTGCTCCAGAAACGCATGCGCGGTGTCGCTTTGCCCCAGTCCGGGACCCAGGACCAGGGCCGTGTTTTTGGTCAGGCCTTCCGGCCACTCGGGCCGCAGCATGATTTCCGGGAAGCCGGCCAGCACCTGGGGGGCGTCCGAAGGGTCGGGATGGGCCACCGTGGCCAGGCCCGCACCGGCACGCATGGCGGCTGTGGCGCTGAGGAAGGCTGCGCCGCGCATGCCGGGACCGCCGCCGGCCACCAGGACTTCGCCGAACAGGCGCTTGTGGCCAAAACGCGGGCGGCGTTCCAGGACCCCCAACAGATCCGCGGGCTGCACCAGGGCCGCATCCACATCCATCTCCGCAAGGCTGGGCGTGTGCAGACCGATGGGCAGTACGGACCAGTCGCCGGCCAACGCACCGCGATCGGGCAACAGGAAGGCGGCCTTGGGCGTCTCAAAGGTCCAGGTCCGGCGGGCTGGTAAAGCGGTGCCTTTGGGCGGTGGACCATCGGCCTGCAGGCCGGAGGGCACGTCAATGGCGTACACGGGTTGTCCGCCTTCGGCGACCGCGCGGATCAAGGCCAGGGCCATGCCTTCGGGCGGGCGGTTGAGCCCGGCCCCGAACAGCCCGTCCACCACCACTTCCGACCAGTCGGGCAGGGCGGCTTCCGGCACCCGGGCGGGATCGGCATCGTCCCCTTGCTCCAACACGCGGATGGGCAGCTTCAGGGCTTCGGCGCGGCCAAGGTTGCGCTCAAAATCCGGGCTGCCCTGGGCACCGAGCCGTAACACCAGCACCCGGACGGGAAAACCGTTTAGGTGCAGCAGCCGGGCCACCACCAAAGCGTCGCCGCCGTTGTTGCCGCTGCCGGCCAAAACCCAACAGGCCTGTCCAGGATTGAGGACAGCCATAAGGGCTTCGCCGAAGGCACGTGCCGCCCGTTCCATCAGCTCCAGCGAGGCGATGGGCTCCTTTTGGATGGTGGCGCGGTCCAGGGCGCGGATCTGATCGGGCCGGAGGATGGGCAGCATAGCAGGAAAGGGGTTCGGGCAGGTGTTTGCGCGCAACGCAAGCCGCGCTTCAGAGCAGGCGTTTGATGAGCCGCAGCTTGTGCGAGTAGCTTTTGGTTTCGCTGTTGTAGATGCCCTGCTGGTCCAGCGCGTCGATGCGCACGCGGCCGGAGGCGTGGAGGATTTTGCCGGGTTCCAGGAGCATGCCCACGTGGGTCACGCGGCCTTCGGCGTTGTCGAAAAAGGCCAGGTCGCCGGGTTGGGCGGCATGCGCAAAATCGACGCTTTCGCCGAAGGCGATCTGGTCTTTGGCGTCCCGCGGCAGGGCCGTGCCGAGCACTTTGTAGAGCACCTGAACCAATCCCGAACAATCGATGCCAAAGGGGCTGCGGCCGCCCCACAGGTAGGGCGCGCCGAGGTACTTGAGGCCCATTTTGGCCAGCAATCGCAATGGTTCCGGGTGCGGCTGGGCCGGATCGTTGGCCTGTCCGTGGTAGACCAGTTTTTCGCCTTCCAGGCGAAGGTTCATCCCGTCGAAGTGCGGGAGGGTACTGCCGAGCACAAGCGCCACATGACGCGATGCGCTGCTGGCGGCATGCACCAGTTCCAGGCTGCAGGCCTGCGGCGCATCACCGGTGGCCAGACGCGGACCTTCCTTGCGGAAACGCGCCTGTTTGCGGTCGATGTAGCCCTCATAGCCGTCCCAATCCGAGCGGATGCGCAGCCATTTGGGCTCCTCGTGCACCAGGGTCCAGGACTCGCCAAACAGCAGTTGGTTGACCATCTCGCTGCGGTCGTCGGGTTCGGCCCGTACGGGCACGAGGGTCAGATCGGTGATGCCGGCGTCCATGGGGTTGCGTTATAAAGAGCGGCGCATTAAGCTTTTGTGAAGGATGCCCGCTACAGGAATGGTATGGGTTGAATGGAGTTAGCTTTGCCGGCCGCAAAAACGGCGTTTTTCGCCGGATACGGGTTGTACCAAGATAGGCGCTTGTCCACACCGGCCCGATTGTGCGCAAATAATGCTTTTGGCCTCAGGCCTTGCCGTTCCTTTGCCGTACCTTGATGTGGTATTGACGGTACGTATAACAGCTCGCAACATACTGTCTCTCAGTGCAATGCGTAATCGAATCCCATTCAGCCGCTCCTGTGTTGAGCGCTGGTATCGCGTAGGTGCGCCCGAGGCCCTAGCCTGGGGAAAAACCCTCGGTTTGGTGCTCGCGTTTTGCGCCGGCGTGTTCGGTTCGGGTACGGCTGCCCTGCAGGCACAGGTCAGTGCGGATTTTGAGGCCGATACGTTGCGGGGCTGTGGAGAGCTCGAAGTCAATTTTACCGATCTGTCCACCGGTCCGTATCGTGAATCCGAGCTGGCTGCAGTAGTACTCGACGGCCTCACGCGGGTTCGGGTCGGTGAGGCCGTGCTCGCCGACTATCAGCTGTACCTGCC
>JAUIHG010000400.1 GCA_030432405.1 Bacteroidia bacterium
GCCGTGCGCAGCGCGGTCAACAGGTTGCCGCCCACCATGGCGTGGACCTTGCCTGTGTCCGGATCAAACAGGAACACGGTGGACTGGTGGTTGATCAGCCCGCGTTTTTCCAGGTTGTGGGGCCAGTAGCCGCCCGCCTTCAGGCCCAGCGTCAGCCCTGCCTGATCAAAGCCCCCCTTGAAGCCATAAAGCGCATCTTCGTGGCCGATGGCCTCACGCACCACCGGGAAGTTATAGGCGTCGCGCGCGGCCATGGCGGCAAAGACCTTTTCAACCGCCTCAAAGGCCGCCGCGCGGGTCATCAGATCGGCAATCTCGCGCTCTGGAACGATCAGCATGGATGTCTCCCATCAAAAATAGGCGCGCCCGTGTGATGCCATCGGAAGGGGCACGGCACACACACGGGCACAGGCTCCGGCGCCCCATACGCCGGAAGCGTTTCTTCTTTCAAAGATCAGTAGGCGCGACCGCGGGCCGACACCGGCCAGACGCATTCCACTTTGCCGTCGCGCACCCCAACGTACCAATCATGCACATTGGCGGTGGGGTCACAGTGGCCCGGCACCAGCATGAGCTTATCGTTGACCTGCAGCACGCCAGCTGGATCCATGACAATGCCATGTTCATCGGAGCATTTGATGTATTCCACATCATCACGGCCAAAGACCACCGGCAGTCCGCTGTCCACCGATTGCGCTTTCAGCCCTGCATCCACGATGGCTTTGTCCGCCTTGGCGTGGCTCATCACACTGGTCAGGAGGAAGAAGGCGTTTTCCCATTCCCCCTGGTCGATGCGGGTGCCGTCCTTGTCCAGGATGCGGCCGTAGTCCGCGTCCATGAAGGCGTAGGAACCACATTGCAGCTCGTTGTACACACCGGAGGTGCTCTCAAAATAATAAGAGCCCGTGCCACCGCCGGAGACCAGCTCGCAGGCAATGCCCTCGGCTTTGAGCCCATCTACCGCATCCTGCACCTGCGCAATCGCCACGTCGAGCTTGGCTTTGCGGTCTTCATAGCTGTCCATGTGTTGCATTGCGCCCTGATAGGCCTGAATGCCGGTGAACTTGAGATTGTCGGCGGCCTTCACGGCCGTGGCAATCTCCACCAC
>JAUIHG010000401.1 GCA_030432405.1 Bacteroidia bacterium
TAGAAGATTTTGATACGGCCGCTTCCCAAATTGCCGCCTGGGGCAACAACGACTGGAGCTTTGTCTACCCCGAAACCGCCACCGACGACTTCACCGCCTGGCTAGAGAGCGTGGCCCAGGCCGACCTGGGCGACAACGCCTTCGTCATGCGCGACACGCGCCCCATTATTTCCCGGCTAGAGATTGCCCGCCGCGTGTGGGCCGCTTCGGACGTGAACATTCCCAATGACAATGTGGAAGATTTGGTCAACGGTGGTTTTGTGCTCCGCGCTGCGGATCAGGCCAGTTTGCAGCCAAACGGCCGTCCCGTCAACGACACCTTCTCGATCTCAGCCCAGCTAGACCTGACCGGCGTTTCCACTGACGCTGCCGCTACGCTGGCCGTGCTGCCCTGCCGCACCTTTGCCTTCCTGCCGGAAAGCACCGAGCTAACATTGGAATCCCGCCGCATTTTGGATGACTGCGTAGTCCCGACCATGTCCCAATCGATCGGACTCTTCCTGCGGGTGCGCGGTTCTTCCGCCTGGCCAGCCAATGATCCGCCCTACACCGAAGAGGAAATCATCGAAGTAGCCGAAGGTCGGGCACAAAGCGTGGTGGATTACCTCGTATCGCAGGGCATCGACCCGGCCCGCTTCATTGTGGAAGCTGTGCTGCCGCCAGAAGAGCGCCAAGGCACCGATGATCCCAATCTACAAGCGTTGGACCGCTACGTGGAACTAACGCTGGTAACCGCTGGACGGTAAATCCATACCGCCGGGGGCTGAAGCCCCCGGCTACATTCGGAAGCCCTACAAGGGCTCTTTTTAGCCCCTTTGGGGCTTCCACAAATAGCCCAGGCCGTTCACGGCTGGGCGGCTCTTTCTAAAAGAGGATTTTATGAAACCAAGACACTTTCGCGGGTTTTCCCTGCTTTTTATCCTGTTAACCTTGCCGATGGTCGCCTGCGGCCTGTTCGATATTGGCGGCGACGGCATTCCCAGCGACGCGGTGGTGGTCAATGTGATGGCCAACACGACGGCGGCTCCCTGGTTGGAAACGGCCGTTGCCACCTTCAACGACTCCGAAACCGAAACCAGCAGCGGTGACCCCGCTTTTGTGGTG